>CALWOF010000044.1 GCA_944382995.1 uncultured Oscillospiraceae bacterium
GCCATGAAGGCGCTGCAGCAGTTCCTGCGGCCGGAGTTCATCAACCGGGTGGACGCGGTCATCACCTTCAACCGCCTGACGAAGGAGAACTTCCACGGCATCGCCCGCATCATGCTGGATGAACTGGTGGGCTCTCTGAAGGAGAAGGGCATCGCCTTCACCTATGACGACGCTCTGGTGGACTATCTCACTGAGAAGTCCTACTCCATGACCTACGGGGCCCGGAACCTGCGGCGCACCATCCAGAAGGAGCTGGAGGACCCCATGGCCACAAAGATCATCGACAGCTACGACCATCCCATCTCCCAGGTGAAGGCCACCGCGGAGGACGGCGCCGTCCGGCTGTACACCCTGTGAGGCGCGCAGGCGCCGCAGAGAAGGAGGTGGGCTTGTCCCATGCTGTTCCGAAAGGACATCGATCCCCGCTGCGCCTACTGCCAGCGGGGCCAGCAGATCAATGACCGGGAGGTGGCCTGTGTGAAGCACGGCATCGTGCCGGCGGAGCACCACTGCCGGGCCTTCCGGTACGATCCCCTCAGACGGGTGCCGCCCCGTCCGGCCGCGCTGGACACCGGGCACCTGAAAGAGGAGGACTTTTCCCTGTGAGGACCGCCGGCTTTGAATAAGAGGGGAGGAGCACCATGGAAGTGAAGCGCATCGTGGCGGCGTACTGGAGCGCCACAGGAAACACGGACAAGACAGTGAACACCATCGCGGACGCTCTGGCGGCGGCCCTGGCTGTTCCCCTGGAGCGGCGGAGCTTTACACGCCCGGCGGAGCGGGAGACCGATCTGGTCTTTGCACCGGGGGATCTGGTGGTGTTCGGGATGCCCACCTATGCCGGCAAGCTGCCCAACAAGATGCTGCCCTTTGTCCGGGAGCACGTCCAGGGGAACGGAGCCCTGGCCGCGGCTGTGGTGACCTTTGGCAACCGCAGCTTTGACAACGCCCTGGCGGAGCTGTGCGCAGTCCTGGAGGCGGACGGCCTCCACACCCTGGCGGGAGGGGCCTTCGCCTGCCGCCACGCCTTCACCGACGCTTTGGCGGACGGCCGCCCGAACTGGGAGGACCGGCGGAAGATGGAGGACTTCGCCCATGGGATCGCTGAAAAGGCAAAGAACTTGACAGAGCTTCCGGCGCCAGTCTCTGTGCCGGGAGATCCTGATGCGCCCTACTATGTGCCCAAGGGGACGGACGGCCTGCCCGCCAAGTTCCTGAAAGCCAAGCCCCAGACGGACCTGTCCAGGTGCACCGGCTGCGGCGCCTGCGCCCGCCTGTGCCCCATGGGGGCCATCGACCCGGCCAACGTGGCGGAGGTGCCGGGCACCTGCATCAAGTGTCAGTGCTGTGTCCGCAAGTGTACGAAGCACGCCAAGTACTTCGACGACCCGGCCTTCCTTTCCCACGTGGCCATGCTGGAGCAGAACTTCACCGAGCCAAAGGAGGACGAGGCGTTCCTGTGAGACTGCTGAAGCGGGCCATTCAGGTGGTCATTCTAGTGGCGACCGGCAACTGGTTTTTTGAATCCATCATCGCTTTGATACCGCTGGGGATCTCACAGGAAAGCGCCCTTGCCGGGATTGCCGTTTTGTGGGCGGGCTTCCTGTGGGTGAATCTCTGGCCGCTGTTTGGCCCCTGGCCCACGGAGCGGGTCCGCCAGCTCTCCTATGGCTGTGAGCTGCTCACGCTGTTCTGGATCAGCGCTGCCATCGATCTGGTTCTTGTGCCTGTTGTGACACCCGCGTTCTTTGGGGATCACCCGGAGTCGACAGAGACGTTCCTGTGGCTGATCTGGCTGCTGTTCCTGGTGGTGATGGAGGCCGCCGTCTACTGGAACGGCATGATCCGGGTGTGCGTCTTCTCCCGCCGGCTGGAGCGTCGGCAGAAGATCCGTACGGCCCTGGTCGGCTGGATCCCCATTTTCAATATCTGGTATTTGCAGAGGATCATCCGCATGGTATCCGATGAGGCGGCGCTGGAGCTGCTCCGGGCAGATCCGGAGGGCCCAGACAAGTGAGAAACAGAAAACAGAGAGCGGAGCGCCTAAAAGGCGCTCCGCTCTCTGTTTCTGCGCGTTCCCTCAGACCTCCGGAGCCTGGGGCGTGACCGCCCCGTCTCCTGCCGCAGAGGGGCTCGCTCCGGCGTCGGATGTACCGCCGCAGTATGTCCTGTACAGGTCCGCATGGTCGAAGATGGCCCGCCAGCTGCTTCCGGCATCCGCGGTGACGCAGACATAGGCGTGGCCGTCCCGGTCCTCGCCCCAGCTGGCGGCGCAGTTGCCGGACTCCACCACATACCCGGTCTTGGCGCCCACCGCCCGGACGGCGGAGTCTGTGTCGTGGTCCTCGATCTTTCGCAGGAACCAGTTGGAGAGCACCTGCCCGTCAGGATGGTCCTCTGTGGGGGCGGTCTCATAGGTGTGGGCGGAGAGGACCTGCCGGCACAGCTCGTTGTCCATGGCGGCCTCCAGGATCACCGCCATGTCCTTCACCGTGCAGTGGTGGTCCTCGTCATACAGTCCCACGCAGTTGGTGAAATGGGCGGTGTCAGAGAGGCCCAGCTCCTCCAGCTTCGCGTTCATCAGCTCCACGAAGGCCTCCTGGGAGCCGGAGACATAGGTGGCCAGCCCCAGGGTCGCATCGGCGCCGGAGGGGAGGATGGTGCCGTAGAACAGCTCCCGGACGGAGACGGTCTCATCCACCATCAGGCCCACCACGCTGCAGCCGTTGACGTAGCAATAGTCGGTGATGTCGATGGTCATGGTGAAGGTGTCGTCCAGGTCCGCCTCTGTGATCTGCTCGGCGGCCACCAGCACCGTCAGGACCTTGGTCATGGAGGCAGGGGAGATCACGGTGTCGGCGTTCTTCTCCGCCAGGATGATGCCGCTCTGCGCATCCAGCAGCACAGCGCATCGACTGGGAAAGGTGTCCGGCAGCTGCACAGTGTTTTCGTCGGCTCTGGGTCTCGGATAGTCGGAGGCCCCCAGGGGCTCCGCCGGCAGCTGAAAGACGCGGCCGGCCTTGACCGGCGCTTCCTCTGTCGAGCCGGCCAGGCGGAGACCGCCGATGATCAGCCCTGCTGCGGCGAGGCAGGGCACGAGAATGCACAGCTGCCGTCTCCGCCGGGCGCGCTGCTTTCGACGGCGGGCTTCCGCCCGCTGCCGCCGGCGGGCGGCCCGCTCCTCCGCACTGATGATGGGTGTGTACTCCTGGTCCATGGTGACGCTCCTGTCTGAAACGGCGGGCCTGACCGGCGCGCCGGAGATCCATATTTTTTCATTATAGCAGACAGCTGGAAAAATTGCATCAGTGATTTTATCCCTGTCCGGAGGAAAATTTTCCCTGGAAAACAGGCCGGAGACACTGGCAGGCCAAGTCCCGGCCACATAGTCTGGACAGAAGAACAGACTTGGGAGGGGAGCGCATGGCTCAAATCACGAACTTTTTCGCGGGCGCCAACAGCGGCGACGGCTTTCAGAACCTGTTTCCGGAGGTGACGGATCTGGAGGACACCTATGACCTGATGGTCCTCAAGGGCGGTCCCGGTGTGGGAAAGAGCACCTTTATGCGGGAGATCGGCTGCACCATGGAGACGGCGGGCACGCCGGTGGAGTATCTGTGGTGCTCCGGAGATCCGGACTCCCTGGACGGCGTGGTGCTTCCGGAGATCCGCTGCGCCGTGGTGGACGGCACGTCGCCCCACGTCATCGAGCCGAGGTACCCGGCGGCGGTGGACCGGTATGTGGACCTGGGGCGCTTCTATGACCTGACGGCCGCCAAGGCAGCAGCGGAGGAGGTAAAGGTCTGGACCCGCGATTACAAGGCGGCCTATCAGCGGGCCTATCGCCATCTGAAAGCGGCCCGTCAGGTGGAGCTGGATGCGGTGGCCTCCGTCAAAAAGATCTTTCAGAGTGAAAAGCTGACCCGCCGGACAGCGGGCATCATCACCCGTGAGCTGCGCCGCCGGGGCGGGGAGGCGGGGAAGACCACCCGCCGCTTTCTGGGCAGCATCACCCACAGGGGATATATCTGGCGGTTCGACTCCGTGGACGCACTGTGTCCCAAGGTCTATGAGCTTGATGACAGCTGGGAGCTGGCGGGGGAGGCCCTCTCTGCATTCCATCGGGCGGCGTCGGAGAATGGCTGGAACACCATCGTCTGCTGCTCTCCGGAGGAGCCGGCGCGCCCGGAGCACCTGCTGATCCCCGGTTTGGGGCTGGCGTTCGTCACCTCCAGACCCAATATGGAGTACAGGGGCGGGAAACCCTTCCGCCGGGTCCGCGTGGACGCCATGGCGGCGCCGGAGGGCAGGGGACGGCTGCGGTTCCAGGTCCGGATGGCAGCCCTGCTCCGGGAGGAGGGCATCGCGGCGCTGCGGGAGGCAAAGGCCTGCCACGACCAGCTGGAGGCAGTCTACAATCCCTATGTGGACTTCGACGGCGTCCGCACCCTGGCGGCGCTGGAGGCGGCCCGCCTTCTCAGCTGCCTGGGGTGAGCTGTACCGCCCCTTGTCAGGAATGGCCGGATGAGGTATAATCGTGCCATCTGAGATGAGAGGGGGGCGGAGCTGTGCGCGTATGCGTGACGCAGCGGGAGGCTGGCCGCGCCCGGCGGATCGCCGCCCTGGACACACTTCGGGGGCTGATGCTGGTGAGTATGATCGCCTATCACGCCTGCTGGGATCTGGTGTACCTGTTCCATAGGGACTGGGACTGGTACCGGGGGACCGGCGCCTATATCTGGCAGCAGAGCATCTGCTGGACCTTCATCCTCCTCTCCGGGTTCTGCTGGCAGATGGGGCGTCATCCGCTCCGCCGGGGCCTGACGGTGTTCGGCTGCGGCGCCGCCGTGTCGGCGGTGACGCTGCTGTTCATGCCGGAGGAGCGGATCCTCTTCGGCGTGCTGACGCTCATCGGCTCGTCCATGCTGCTGATGATCCCGGTGGAAAAGGCTGCCCGCCGCATCCCGGCGGGGGCCGGACTGGCGTTGAGCCTTGCGCTTTTCGCCCTGCTGCGGAACGTGAACCGTGGGACCCTGGGGTTCGAGGGCCTCGTCCTGGCGGAGCTGCCGGCAGGCCTTTACCGGGGCCTGCTGACGGCTTACCTGGGCTTCCCTGGCCCCGGATTCTTCTCCACGGACTACTTCTCCCTGCTGCCCTGGTTTTTCCTGTTCCTGGCGGGGTACTTTCTGCGGCGGCTGCTGGAGCGGCCCATGGCCGCCTGGGATCCGGGCGCCCTCCGCTGCCCGCCGCTGGCTGCGCTGGGCCGGTGGTCCCTGCCGGTGTACATGGCTCACCAGCCGGTGGTCTACGGGCTGCTGTGGACGCTGTCCGCCGCGCTGGGCTGGTGAGCGTGCCCCCTGTGATGCCTTTGAAAAACAGACGCTTGGCCGCCCCACCCGGGGCGGCCTTTCCGCGCCGGAGGAGGACTCTCGGCAAACTGTCAAAAATACCACATTTTTTCGGGAGAAAACATAGCAGGTAAACGATTGACATAACTGGCCTGCTGTGTTTTAATAGGAACACTATTCCCCTGTCCAGAGTCGGCGGGAGACGCGCAAAAGGGAGGACCCAGCGGTGGATCTGTACAGTATCGGAGAGATGGTGATCGACTTCATTCCGGGCAGCGAACCGGGGAGCTATCTCCAGAACGCGGGGGGCGCCCCCGCCAACCTGGCCATCGCGGCTGCCCGGTGCGGTCTGGACGCGGGGCTTTGCTGCTCTGTGGGCGATGACGTCTTCGGCCGTTTCCTGCTGGACACCCTGCGGAAAAACAATGTCCGGGTCCTCCGTCCAGAGCTGTGCCGGGAGGCTGTCACCACCATGGCCTTCGTCACGCTGACGGAGACCGGAGACCGGAGCTTCACCTTCGTCCGGAAGCCCGGCGCCGACATGTTCCTCCGGGAGGAGGATGTGAGAGAGGCGGATATCCGGGAGTCCGTGATCGTCCACGCCGGGTCCTGCTCCCTCTCCGCCTCGCCTGCGGCGGAGGCCACCGTCCGGGCCATGGACCTGGGGCGGAAGCTGGGCAAGCTGGTGAGCTTTGACCTGAACTACCGGGACGTGATGTGGCCCGGCGGGGAGGAGGCCTGTGCCGGAAAGGTGCGGGAGATCCTGCCGGACGTGGATCTGCTGAAGATCGCGGATGAGGAGATCGGCGTCCTGGGGGGAGAGGCGGCCATCCCGGCGCTGATGGAGCAGTACGGGGTGACGCTGGTAGTGGAGACCCGGGGCAGCCGCGGCGCCGTGGGCTTCTTCCGGGGAGAGCGGATCGAGGTCCCTGGCCGGCGGGCCCGCTGCGTGGATGCCACCGGCGCCGGAGATGCCTTCTGGGGCGGGCTGCTGGCCCAGCTGCGGTCCCGGGGCGTGACGCGGGCCGCTGAGCTGACGGAGGACCTGGTGCGGGAGGCCATGACCTACGGCAACGTGGGCGGCTGGCTCTGCGTTCAGGAGAAGGGCGCTCTGTCGTCCCTGCCCACCCGGGAGGAAGTGGAGCGGTATCTGGCCTGAGACGCTGCCTGACCCGCCGGAAAAATTCGGGATTGACAAAAAGAAAACGGAGTTTTACAATATGCTCTGCAAGGGAGCTTCCGCGAGGAGGCTGAGATGAGGGGCGAGTCCCTCGACCTGACCTGATGTGGGTAATGCCAACGTAGGGACGCAGCACAGACAGCCGTGCGGAGTCTCTCCGCCCGGAGAGAAGCAGAAAGACCGGCGGGGTGTCCCTTCAGGGATGCCCCGCTTTTATGCTGCCCGGCGGAAAACGCCGGCCCGGCAGCCAGACAGGAGGAACGAACGATGAAGACCACACAGCGGCTCTACGAGGCCGCCCATCCCATCTGGGAACAGTGCTGTGACCACCCCTTCGTCCGCGGCATCGCGGATGGAAGCCTGGAGCTGGAGAAGTTTCGGTGGTTTTTGCTGCAGGACTATCTGTACCTGTTCGACTACGCCCGGGTATTTGCCTGGGGCGTCATCAAGGCCCGGGACCCGGACCTGATGCGAACCTTCTCCGCCAATGTGGATGCCATCCTGGGAGGCGAGATGAAGATCCACCGGGCCTATATGGAGCGCCTCGGGATCACGGAGGAGCAGGTGTTCGCTGTCAGACCCGCCCTCTCCAACACCTCCTATACCAACTACATGCTCTCCTGCGCCGCGGCGGGGGGAACGGCGGAGATCATCGCCGCCATCCTCTCCTGCTCCTGGAGCTATGCGGAGATCGGCTCCCGCCTCGCGGCCATCCCCGGAACAGCGGATCACCCCTTTTACGGCGAGTGGGTCCGCGGCTACGCCGGGGAGGAGTATCAGCGGACCAACGACGTCCTGGTGGAGCTGATGGATCAGCTGGCGGAGGGCTGCACGGAGGCGGAGTACCGGCGGCTGGAGGAGATCTTCGTCAACTGCAGCCGGTATGAGCTGGGCTTCTGGGAGATGGCTTGGACCCTGGAGAAGTGACCATGGCCATGCTGGAATTTCAAAACGTCTCCTACCAGTACCCATCGGAGGACTTCGACATCATCGACCGGCTGAGCTTTTCCGTGGAGCCCGGGTCCTTCCACTGCATCATCGGCGTCAGCGGCTGCGGCAAGAGCACCATCTTCCGCATGACCAACGGCCTGCTCAAGCCCAAGGGCGGCACCATCCTGGTGGGGGGAGAACCCATCGATGGCAGGAAGAGCTACTGCGGGTACATGCCCCAGAAGGATCTGCTGTTCCCCTGGCGGACCGTTGGGGAGAATGTGGCGCTGCCCCTGGAGATCCGGGGCGGGCGGTCCCGCGCGGAGCGGCGGGACCGGGCGGAGGCGGCCCTGGCCGATGTGGGTCTGGCCGGCTGCGCCGACAAGATGCCCCATGAGCTCTCCGGCGGGATGCGGCAGCGGGCGGCCTTCGCCCGGACCATGCTGACCGGAAGCGACCTGCTGCTGCTGGACGAGCCCTTCTCCGCCCTGGATTTCCTGACCCGGATCTCCATGCAGGAGTGGCTGCTCCAGCAGTGGCAGAAGCACAGGAAGACCATCCTCTTCATCACCCACGACGTGGAGGAGGCGCTGTTCCTCTCCCAGAGCGTGCTGGTGGTGGAGAGGACCCCCATCCACGAGCTGTCGGACGTGCCGGTGCCCGCCGCCTTCCCCCGGGACCGCTCCTGCCTGAAGGAGCGGTCGCTGGTGGAGCTGAAGGAGCACCTGATCGACCTTCTGAGAAAGCAGGTGGCGCCATGAAAACAGCCTGCAAGGCGAATCTCCCCGCCATGATCTTTCTCTTTGCACTGCTGGTGCTGTGGCAGGCGGGGGCCATGGGGCTGGACGCGGCCTACATCCTGCCCTCGCCCACCCAGATCCTCGCCAAGCTGTGGGAGCTGCGGGAGATCCTGTTCACCGTCCATCTGCCTGCCACCATGCTGGTGACCGCCATCGGCCTGGCGATCTCCCTGGTGCTGGGCCTTGCGCTTGCGGTGGTGATGGATGGGAGCGACCTGATCCGGAAGATGGTCTATCCCATCGTGGTGGTGTCCCAGACCATCCCCACCACCGCCATCGCGCCGCTGTTCGTGCTGTGGTTCGGCTACGGAATCTGGAGCAAGGTGCTGGTGACGGTGCTCATCACCTTTTTCCCCATCACCATCACCGTGTACGACGGGCTCCGCTCCGCCAAGACGGAGATGGCCGAGCTGCTGGAGACCTACGGCGCCTCCAAGCGGGACATCTTTTTGAAGATCAAGGTGCCCTGCGCCCTGCCGTACTTCTTCTCCGCCGTCAAGATGGCGGTGCCCATGAGCATCATCGGCGCGGCCATCGGCGAGTGGCTGGGCGCCAAGAGCGGCCTGGGCTACTTCTCCCGCCGGATGATGACCCAGCTGGACGGCGCGGGCGTGTTCGCCCCCATCGTGCTCTTGAGCGCGGCGGCCATCCTGGCGGTGGCGGTGGTGAACCTGCTGGAGCGGAAATTCGTCCGCTGGCGCGGAGAATCGTGAGTCGGCCAGGCGGCGGAGCCGCTTGCCGGAAAGAGCTGTACCCCCTGCGGGCAAACTCCGCGGGGCAGACGAGAAAGGAACGATCACAGATGAAAAAACTGCTTGCCATGCTGCTGGCGGCGCTGATGCTGCTGACCGGCTGTGCCTCCGGAGAGAGCGGAGACGGGGAGGATCAGGCCGCCGGCGGGGCCGGGGACCTGGAGACCATCGACGTGGTGCTGGACTGGTACCCCAACGCCGTCCACGCCTTCCTCTATGAGGCGGAGGAGAAGGGGTATTTCGCCGAGGAGGGCCTGGATGTGAATATCCTGTTCCCCTCCAACACCAGCGACCCGCTGACCATGACGGCGGCGGGCCGGGCGGACATCGGCTTCTACTATCAGGAGGACACCATCATCGCCAAGGCCAATGAGGATGTGCCGGTGAAGGTCCTGGGCGCCGTGGTCCAGCAGCCCATCAGCATCGTCTGCGCCCTGGCGGAGAAGGACATCAAGACCCCGGAGGATCTGATCGGCAAGACCATCGGCTACTCCGGCACCCGCTTCGGCGAGGTGGCGGTCGGCCAGATGCTCCAGACCGTGGGCGCCTCCCTGGACGACGTGGAGATGATCGACGTGGGCTTTGACCTCATGAGCGCCATGACCACCGGCAATGTGGACGCCACCTACGGCTGCTTCATCAACCACGAGATCCCCGCCCTGGAGGAAGAGGGCTTCGCCATGGACTACATGGAGGTCATGGACTACGGCGTGCCCAACTACTACGCCCTCATGCTGGTCACCGGCGAGGACCAACTGGAGGCAAACCGCGACAAGTACACCCGGTTCCTCCGGGCCTGTGAGAAGGGCTTTGATGACATGCAGGCGGACCCGGAGGAGGCCCTGGGCCTTCTGCTGGCCAACCAGGACGAGGAGAACTTCCCCTTGACGGAGTCCGTGGAGCGGCGGAGCTTTGAGGTGCTGCTGCCCATGATGGAGACCGCCGACGCCCCCTTCCTGTCCCAGGATGCCGCCGTGTGGCAGGAGAACATCGACTGGTTGCAGCAGGTGGGCATGATCGGGGACACCTTCGATCCCGCGGAGGTCATGGTGGACCTGCTGGCGGAGTGAGGCGGCGGACATGGACGATGTGAAGCGGCAGCTCCTGGTCCGCGCCGCCCGGACTGGCTCGGAGGCCATGCTGCCCCGGCAGCTGGCGCTGCTGGAGAAGATCTGTGCCATTGACAGCGGCACCGGCGACGAGGCGGGCAACGCCGCTGTGATCGAACTGCTGGAGCCTGTGCTCTCCGAGCTGGGAGCGCAGGTGGAGCGGGTGACGGAGCCGGGGCTGGGCACGCATCTGGTGGCCCGGGTCCGGCCGGAGGCCCCCCAGGGAAGAGTGCTGCTGGCGGCCCACCTGGACACGGTGTTCGGCCCGGGTTCCGCGGAGAAGCACCCCTTTCGCATCGACGGCGACTGGGCCTGGGGCCTGGGGGCCGGAGACTGCAAGAGCGGCGTGCTGATCTCCCTGTTCGGCGCCCTGATCCTGAAGGAGGCCGGCCTGCTGCCCCCCTGGGAGCTGACCTATCTCTTCACCTGTGATGAGGAGACCGGCTCCCAGTCTGGCCAGAAGGTCTACGCCCGGGAGGCCCGGGGCGCGGATCTGGCGCTGGTGTTTGAAGGAGGCCGGGAGACGGCAGACGGACGGCCCCGGTTCATCACCGCCCGGAAGGGTGTGATCCTGGGGGCCATCGACGTGGAGGGCCGGGAGGCCCACGCGGGCAAGGCCTATCTGGAGGGCCGCAGCGCCGTGCTGGAGCTGGCCCATCAGATCATCCGGCTCTACAGCTTCAACGACTATGAGAAGGGGATCTGGTACAATGTGGCCCCTATCTCCGGCGGCCGGCCCAACGGCGTGGTAGCCGGGGAGGCCCGGGGGGAGTTCTGCGTGGCGGGCATTCCGGAGAATGCCGATTTCCCGGCCATCCAGGCCAGGCTGGACGATATGTCCCGCCAGGTGACGGTGGACGGCTGCCGGGTGAAGGTCACCTACCGCACGCTGTTTCCGGCCATGGAGGGCGGCGGGGCTAACCACAGCGCTTATCTCCGGGCCGCGGCCGGCGCGGAGCTGCTGGGCTGGGTGCCGGAGGAGGCTGCGGACCCCGCGGCCACCGATGCCGCGTATCTGTCCACCTTCGGTGTCCCCGCGGTGGATGCCCTCTCCGCCATGGCGGAGAAGATCCACACCACAGAGGAGCGGGTGTCCATCCCCTCCCTTCGGGACCGGACGGCGCTGTGCGCCGCCATCCTGGGACTGCTGGCGTGAGGGAGCGGACGTATTTCCCGGCGGGAGAGGCACGGCGCCTCTCCCGCCGCTTTTTTCAGACATTCCCGGAGAGAGCGTCATATCGCCTCCCGCCGCCGCATAGAGTTGGGGGTAAGAACACAGCGGGGAGGGAGCATCATGGCGGTGCGGCAGACAGGACGGCGGGTCCGGGACGAGGCACCCCGGCGAGGCGCGGAGCGGAAGCACACGGCCCCGGCTGTCCGGCCGTCCCGGCGGGGAAAGCGGGAGGCCCTCGCGCCGTCGGAGCGGAGACGGCTCATCCAGCTGGTGGCCTGCGGCGGTGTCTTCGTGCTGCTGGTGGCGGTGAAGCTGCTGCTGCCGGACCGGCTGGCCCAGGTGAACGGTCGGCTCACCGGCATGCTGGAACAGAACATGGACGTCCGGGCGGTGTTCTCCGCCGTGGGACGGGCGGTGTCCGGCGAGGCGGATGTGGACGTGGCACTGCAGGATGTATATCAGGCGGTGTTCCGCCCGCAGGAGCTCTCGCCCGCCGTGGAGGCTGCGGCCGCTCCGGCCGGGGAGGAGGTGGACCTGCTGCCCCCCGATGTCATGGCGCCCCTGCGGTCCTTCCGGTCCGGCACCGGCACCAGCGACGGCTGGCTGCTGCCGCCCTTACCGGAACAGGAGAGCGGGACCGGGGAAGAGGAGGCTGCGGCTGAAGATCCGGCGCAGACCGATGCCGCCGACGACCCGGAGGCCTCCACCCTGGCCTATGTCCTCTATTCGGCGGAGAACCTGCCGGAGGATGTCTGCCTGGAGCAGTCCGTGCTGGGCTTTGACTACTGTACTCCGGTGATGGGCACGCTCACCTCCGGCTTTGGCTACCGGGAGCACCCGGTGGAGGGGGAGGAGCGCTTCCACTACGGGCTGGACATCGGCGCCGCCGCAGGCACAGAGATCGGCTGCTTCGCCGCCGGCACCGTCTCCGCCGTGGGGGAGAGCAGCAGCTACGGAAAATATGTCACGGTGTCCCATCCGGGGGGATACTCCACCCTGTATGCCCACTGCTCCAGGATCCTGGCCTCCTCCGGGGATGCCGTGGAGGAGGGGGAACCCATCGCGGAAGTGGGGGAGACGGGGATGGCCACCGGTCCCCATCTCCACTTCGAGCTCCACAAGGGCAGCGAGTACCTGAACCCCATCTACTATGTCTCCCTTGCGTGAGGGGGCAGAGGTGTCCGGCGGCTTTCTGCTGCTGACCGCATGGTTCGCTCTGGTGAACGGCTGGCGCCTGCTGGCGGTGATCCTCTCCGCCGCCCTTCTCCATGAGACGGGCCATCTGCTGGCGCTGTATCTTCTGGGAGGCCGGGCTGCGGGAGTGCGGATCACCGTCTTCGGAGCGGAGCTGCGGACCGATGCGGCACATCTGTCCTACCCGGCGGAACTTGCGGTGACGCTGGCGGGGCCGGCGGCGAATCTCGCCTGCGGCCTGCTGCTGGCCCGGCTGGGAGCCTGGACCGCCGCCGGGGCACACCTGTCCCTGTGCGCCTTCAACCTGCTGCCGGTGCGTCCTCTGGACGGCGGGCATGCGCTGGAGCTTCTGGTCTCCTGGCTGGCGGGACCGGAGGCGGGGGAGCGCATCGCCCGCCGCACCGGAGCTGCTGCGGCGCTGGCCCTGTGTCTGGGCGCGGTCTGGCTGATGGTCCGGACCGGGGGCAGCCTGTGGCTGCTGCCTGCCGCCGCGGGGCTGCTGACCTCGGCGGCGCGGGAATTCTCACATGGAAAAAGGACGGATTTTTTGTAAAAAACACTTGCGTTTTCCTCCTGCTTGTGATATCCTATTACGGCTACAAAGGGCGGTCCTCTGCCGCGCGCAGGCCCGAGGGCGCTGCGGGACGATCTTCACGGCACGAACGCCTATTATTTAGGAGGAAATATCCATGGATCTCATCAAGGAACTGAACAAAGAGCGTCTGGCGACCGAGGTCCCCACTGTCAAGGTGGGCGACACCGTCCGTGTCCACGTGAAGGTCAAGGAGGGCTCCCGCGAGCGTATCCAGGTCTTCGAGGGCACCGTCATCGCCAAGAAGCACGGCGGCATCGGCGAGACCATCACCGTGCGCCGGATCTCTTACGGCGTGGGTGTGGAGAAGGTCTTCCCCGTGCACTCCCCCTCCATCGCCACCATCGAGGTGGTCCGGGGCGGCGCTGTGCGGCGTGCCAAGCTGTACTATCTGCGCGGCCGCGTGGGCAAGGGCGCCAAGGTCAAGGAAAAGCTGTGAGACCAGGAAGAGAGAGGCGAGAGCCTCTCTTTTCTCTTTTCCGGTCCCGGCGGATCCTCCCGGCCAATGGCGGAGCGGCCGTTCCTTGAAGAATTTTTCAGGTACCCTTGTGATTTCTCCCGCTTTTTGCTATACTGATTCAGTTACGAGCAGTCAACGGAAGAGCGGGAGGCGACAGACGATGTCCGGAGGCAAGCGGCTGAAGCGGGACGGCGGCCGGAACCTGTACGACTGGGTCGGTACGGTTGCCGCGGTGGCGCTGACGGCGGTGATCATCTTCACCTTTGCGGTCCGGCTGGTGCTGGTGTCCGGCCCCTCCATGCGGGAGACGCTGCAGGACCAGGACTGCCTGCTGGTGCTGAATGCGCCCCTGTGCGGCGGATTTGAGACCGGGGACATCGTCATCATCCAAAGAGATGATTTCCGGGATGGGGAGCCCATCGTGAAGCGGATCGTCGCCACAGAGGGGCAGACGGTGGACATCGACTTTGACGCCGGCGTGGTCTATGTGGACGGCGCGGCGCTGGAGGAGGACTACATCCGCCAGCCCACCTATCTGGAGGAGGGACTGGAATTCCCCTGCACCGTGCCGGAGGGGTGCGTCTTTGTCATGGGGGACAACCGCAACGACAGCGACGACAGCCGGGACCCGGACCTGGGCCCGGTGGACACCCGGGAGATCCTGGGC
>CALWOF010000045.1 GCA_944382995.1 uncultured Oscillospiraceae bacterium
AAGTAGTCGAAGCCCCACACCTCGTCCAGCAGCTGGTTGCGGGTGTACACCCGGTTGGGGGTGGAGGCCAGATGGTAGAGGAGCTCCAGCTCCTTGGGGGGCGTGTCGATCTTCTTTCCATCCACGATCAGCTCGTAGGAGTCCAGGTCGATCGTCAGCTTGTCGAAGGTCAGCCGCTTGCTGGTGTCGTTGGGGATTTCCGTCCGCCGGAGGACGGCGTTGATGCGGGCGATGAGCTCCTTCATCTCAAAGGGCTTGACCACATAGTCGTCGGCGCCCATCTCCAGTCCCTGGATGCGGTCGAACACCTCGCCCTTGGCCGTCAGCATGATGATGGGCACCTTGCTGGTCTCCCGGATCTTGGCGCACACCGCCCAGCCGTCCATGACGGGCAGCATGATGTCCAGCAGGATCAGGTCCGGCGCCTGCTTCTGGAACTCCTCGATGGCCTTTCCGCCGTCTCCGGCGATGCGGACGTCGAAGCCCTCCTTCACCAGATACATCTGGATCAGATCGCAGATATTGCGGTCGTCCTCCACGACCAGAATGTTGCGGCCCATAGCGGTCCCTCCCGTTCGATATGTCTCCTCGCGCCGGCGGCGCGGGTCTGTCTGCCTTCCATTATACCCGTCCGGAACGGCGTGTGTTGAATTTTCTGTAAAATCTCAGCCGCCCCGTCAGGAGACGGTCTCCGTCATAGCCAGACAGCGGCCCTCCCCCGCCCGGACCGCCGCCAGGAGCGGCCCCAGGCCCGCCGGGGCCGTACCGCCGCCCAGCCACACGACGGTCGGACCGGACAGGTCCTCCGTGCGCTGGAGCAAGGTATCTGCGGCGGCGGTGCTGCTGAGGGGATACTCCGTCCGGTCCAGATCCGGCGTCAGGCAGCGGAAGCCGGCGGCCTCCGCCGCAGCCAGATCCTCCTCCGAGGCGTTGACAACCCGTGCCAGCCGGGTCTTGACGCTGGCGGCCCGGTACAGCAGGCGGTTGGCCTCCTCCAGCTGCTCGGTGACAGGCCGGTCCTCCGCCCCGTCCGCCGTCAGGCCGATGGCGTGGCCGGCCGCGGACATCCGCCGCAGCTGGCCGCCTCCCGTCTCCAGGAAGTCCTCGGTGCAGTAGAAGGCCCCGTGGCTTCCGTAGCGGTCCAGGGTGTCCAGCAGAGCGTCCGTCTGCGCCGGGTCGGAGGCCTCCATGCACAGATACAGCTGCCGCCCCGTCACGGCGGCGGGGGTGTCCGCCGTGCCGCCGGATTGTCCGGAGGAGGCGCCCTGGCCCCGCAGGTACTGGTTGTACTCATAGTCCATCCGGGACTTGGCGGCATCGGCGAAGTACCGCTCCTCCAGGTCCATGTCCGTGTTGCGGACCCACACCAGATAGCCCCGGTCCACCTCCACCGTGGAGTAGAGCAGGCCGAAGCACCGGGCGATCAGGGAGATGGGCAGGAAGATGACGCCGCCCCGCTGGATGGGGGGCTGGAAGTACAGGTTCCCCTCGTTGTCGATGGCGTAGTCCTTGTTCAGGTCAAAGACCAGGGAGCTGTAGATGGTGTCGTCCACATACAGCAGCACCGTCTGCTTGGCGATGTTGGGATAGCAGGAGACCCCCAGGTCACGGCCCACGCCGGTGAAGATGGTGCTGGGCACGTACAGGTAGCCGCCGGACCAGAAGGGCATGGTGGCGTCCGACAGAGACAGGACGTTCTTGTTGACGGCTGTGAAGTACACGTCCCCCGCCGCCCGGGTGGACGGCGCCGCCAGCTGGAACACCGCCAGCAGGCACAGCACCAGGGCCGCCAGCTTTCGTCTCATCGCGTCTCCTCCTCTCCCGGCAGATCTCTTGAATATGTTATTTTACCACACCCGGGCTTTCCTTGTAAAGCCTCACCCCGCCGCTGGCAGAGCCGCGGAGGTATAGGGCTCTATGGTGACGCCGGTGTAGTAGTGGGTCAGGATCTCCCGGTAGTCCGCCCCCTCCTTCGCCATCTCGTCGGCGCCGTACTGGCTCATGCCAACCCCGTGGCCGAAGCCGGTGACATAGAAGACCAGCTTCCCGTCCTCCGCCTCCCACTCGAAGCAGGCGGACCGCAGCCCCAGCAGGGAGCGGACCGCGGTGCCCTTCAGGGTCACGCCGCCCACCTCCACCGTCTCCACGCTGCCGGCGGTGTCGGTGACGGCGTTCCGGAGCCAGCTGCCCATGTCCCCGGAGAGGTCCGCCTCCGGATAAGCGGCCAGCACCTTCTCCCGGAACGTCTCCGCCGTGAACTCCGCCCGGCTGTAGTAGTTGGGGATGCTGTCCGCCGGCTCCGGGGAGGACACCGCCTGGAGGTAGGGCAGATCGCTGACCCACACCTCTCCGGACGCGCGGGTCTGCCCGGCGGAGCAGGAGTGGAACACCGCCAGGATGGGCACCCCGCCGTAGAGGATGGTCTCCCCGTCCGTGTCCCGGACGGCGGACTCGATCTTCGCCTCGTTGGCATCGGCGGCGTCCCCCCAGTTGTTCCGGGCGTTTTCCTCGGAGATGTACGCCTGGCAGCAGGTGGAGTCCGTGCAGATGTCCGCCGTCTCCCCGTGGTTGCCGCCGGTCTGCATCTTATAGAGGGTATAGGTCCGGGCCGCCACCGCCTGGGCCTTCAGGGCCTCTGTCTCAAAGGAGGCGGGCATCTCCGCCCGGACCACCCCCACCAGATACTCCCCCAGGGTCATCTCCTCCACCGCGTCCCCGTTCAGGACCCGCAGTGTCATCTCTCCGTCCAGATCCCCCGGCTGAAAGGGTGCCGCCTCCGCCGTCTCCCGGCCGTCCTCCTCCGGCGGGGGCGCCGCCTGCCGGAAGGGCGTCACCACCGCCAGGGGCAGGGCGAACAGCAGCGCCGCCAGCACCGCCGAGACGGCGGCGCTCCGGCGCAGATCAGTATGGCGTCTCATAGGGCTGCTCCCTCCTTGTCTGTCTCCCGTCTCGGGCCTGTCCCTCCACTGTATGCGCCCGGCAGGCGGAAAATGAGGCCGCCATGGACAAACCGCCGGTTCCGTGGTATACTCTCTTGCGAAGTTCTGTGGTGATAAGGAGATCTCTCCGATGAAAAAAAGTATGCTCTTTCCCCTGCTGACCGCCGTGGGCGGCGCGGGGGCGGTCCTGCTGCGGCTGGTCCAGCGGGCCACCGGGTTCGAGGCGGACACCGGCCTGCCCATCCCCGGCAATCTTCCGGCCATGGCGCTGGTCCTGTGGTTCGTGGTGCTGGCGGTGGCCGCCTTTTTCGCCGCCCGGGCCCTTCTCCCGGCGGAGGGGGAGGACTCCCCCCTCTTTCCTGACGGCTTCTCCACCGCCTCGGCGGGCCTGCTGACCCTGACGGTGATGGGCATCCTGCTGCTGGCGGTCTCCGGCGCGGCGGACATCGCCTCCGGGATCTTTCCCGGCCAGCTGGTCATCAGCGCTGACGGCACCACCGCCCCCCTGCAGGACCGGTTCTTCTCGCAAAGGGAGTCCCTGATCCTGGGTGCTCTGTCCCTTGTGTCGGCGGCAAGCCTCTTCCCCGCCGTCCCCGCCTGCCGGGTGCGGCAGGCGGGAGAGCGGAAGCCCTTTCAGGGCGCACTTTTGCTGGTGCCGGTGTGCTGTCTGGTGGTGCGGGTGGTGCTGACCTACAGGGCGGAATCCTCGGACCCCTCCCTCATCGGCTACTATCCGGACATCCTGGCGATGGTGTTCCTGACCCTGGCCTTCTACCGGCTGTCCGCCTTCGCCTTCCGGGCGGGGCGCAGCCGCCGCTTCGCCCTGTACACCGCCCTGGCGGCGGCCTTCTGTCTGGCCGCACTGGCGGACCGGCCGGACCCGGCCCGTATGGCCTTCTATGCCGGCGGGGCTCTGACCCTCTTCGGCTTCCTGCTCCAGCGGACGGCGGCGCTGGCCGCGCCCCGGAGCGGGTCCTGACGGGTCTCCGCAGTCTCCCCGCGGGCCGGATCGCCCGCAGGGAGCGCTTTTCCTCCGGTCTGCACAGAGAGAAACGGGCCAGCCCTCCGGCTGGCCCGTTTCTCTATTTTTTGGAAGATTGGATGAAAAGAAGTTTTGTCTCTTGCAAGTATTAAGATACCGGAGAGTTGTTAAGCAAACCAGCCCGAATTGTTACAAAAGTCTTAAATCAGATCTGAGGGCGAAAATTTTTTCTTCCCGTCCCGGAGAGAGGTGAAGAAGTCCGAGAGCACCTGCCGGCATGCCTCCCCCAGCACGCCGCCCACCAGGGCCGGCCGGTTGGGAAAATTCTCCAGAAAGAGGTTCGTCACGCCGCCGCAGGCGCCGAAGGCCTCGTCCCGGGCGCCGTACCACACCCGTGGGATGCGGGCGTTGAGGATGGCCCCGGCGCACATGGGGCAGGGCTCCAGCGTCACATACAGCTCGCAGTCGTCCAGCCGCCAGGTGCCGAGGGCCCCGTTGGCCTGGGCGATGGCCTCCATCTCCGCGTGGGAGGCGGTGGCCTGCCGCTCCTCCCGCCGGTTGCGTCCCTCTCCCACGATCTCCCCCCGCCGGACGATGACACAGCCCACGGGCACCTCCCCCGCCGCCGCGGCCTCCTCCGCCAGGGCCAGGGCCCGGGCCATATAGATCTCCTGCTCCGTCATGGACCTTCCGCCTCCCCGTATGAAATCTGGCATAATTGTCCAAACTCCCCGTAAGAATATGGATAGGAGGGACGCTGCCATGAAAACCGTGTTTGTGAAAAAAACCGCCCGCCCGGATCCGGAGCTGGCGAAGCTGCGCGCCGAGCTGCTGGAGGCCCAGGGGGATCTGACCCAGGCCTATCGCCAGTTCGACCAGGCCCTGGATCCGGAGCTGGTGGAGTCGTGCATCTACCAGATCAGCGCCGTGAAGGCCCGGTGCAACTATCTGATCCGGGCCATCAAAGCCCGCAGCTCCGAGGGGCTGGCCGCCGCCGGTGTGGAGGGAGGCGCCGCATGGACCTGAACCAGAAGATCCTGGCCGCCATCCTGGCGGGTTTTTTCCTCGTGGCCCTGCTGCGGGTGTTCAGCGCGCCCTTCCGCCTGGCGCTGAAGCTGCTGCTGAACACCCTGCTGGGCTTCCTCGCCCTGTGGGCGGTGCGGCTGACCGCCGGCCTCACCGGCATCGCCCTGGGGCTGAACCTGTGGAACGCCCTGGTGATCGGCGTGCTGGGCGTGCCCGGGCTGGCGCTGCTGCTGCTGGTCCAGTGGGTGCTGTAGCTGCTACATAGACCGTCAGAGCTCCCCGCCGTCCGCGGTGTGGAAGGTATACTCCGTCACGTGGTTTTCCCCGTCCCGGAGGATCACCAGCTGCGGCGTCTCCCGGATGGGGACCCGCTGCTCTGGCCGGGGACCGAATCGCACCCGAAGCTCCGCCATGCGGGGCTCCTCGCACCAGACCGCGAAAAATTGGCCGCCGTCCGGCTCCATCACCCCGGAGGATGCCGTCCAGATCCCACCTTCCGCCTCTGTCATAGGCCGGATGTCGTCGTGGTATGCCGCATAGTCCCCATGTGCATTCTGCCGGAAATGGGTGATCCAGCGGTCGCCGGAACGGTCCCCCTCCAGCCGGAACACCGCGAAGCGTTCACGGCCCTGGTCCTCCACCGCCAGGACCTGTACCCGGCCGCCCCAGCTCCGGTCCCGCTGGACATATCGCTGGATGGCGGCTCCATCGTTCCCATAGATCGCCGGCTGCCAGGCGAACACGCCCAGGAAGAGCAGCGCCGCTGCCAGGAGGAACGCCAGCCGCTCCCCCCAGGGCCCCCGCAGGATGCGCATCCCGATCACTCCCTCACAAAGGGCCGGCCCGCCGGCCCTGTTTTTTTACAGCTCGCTGCCGTCCGCATCACAGACTTCAAACCATGCTGTGCTCTGCTCTCCCCAGCCGCGGGGCGCCAGGACCAGGGACGGCGTGCCGTCCAGCGGAAAGACCTGCTCTGTCCCCAGCCCGAACTGCACCCGGACAGCGGCCGCAGCGGGCTCCTCGCACCAGACCGCGCAGCAGATGCTCTCGCCGCCCCGGAAGAGGTAATTCCCGTAGATCCCCTCCCCGGCGGGATCGGGATGCAGCTCACAGACCTGGGGGTCGAGCACCCGGCTGTCCGAAGCGCCCGTCCGGAACCACAGCAGATACCGTCCCTCTCCCGGCCCCCGGAAGACCAGGGCACGCCCACCATCCGCAGTCTCCTCGGCCAGCAGCTCCGCCGGGGCATCCTCCGGCCAGTCCATGGCCCAGCGGATATACCGCTCCGCAGAGGCCGGATCACCAGTCCGGAGCCCCGGCTGCCATGTCAAAACTCCCGCGGCCAGCGCCGCCAGCGCGCCCGCCAGCAGGAAGCCGATCCGCCCCGCAGTTCTCCGTGTCATAATGCCCCTCCGCAAAGTGAAATTCAAACCTTAGAAATCGGGAGATACAGGGAGAAATCAAGAGAATTTCAAAGCTAATTCCGGCGTAAATGAATTTCCTGTTGACTTCCCTCCGCCGCCGTGGTATAAATAGCCTTGCTCCGATCGTAACACGGAGCTCTTGATTTGTAAAGCAAAGCAAAGAATTTCAATATACGGAGGAAACACCATGTCCACTTTTATGGCAAACAAGGCCAACATCGAGCGTAAGTGGTACATCCTGGACGCCGCGGGCAAGCCCCTGGGCAAGACCGCCGTCCGGGCTGCGGATCTGCTGCGCGGCAAAGGCAAAGTCACCTTCACCCCCCACGCCGACTGCGGTGACAACGTCATCATCATCAACGCCGGCAAGGCCGTGCTCACCGGCAAGAAGGGCGAGCAGAAGATGTACCGGACCCACTCCGGCTGGATCGGCGGCCTGAAGGAGACCCCCTACCGCATCCTGATGCAGGAGCAGCCCGAGGTCGCCATGCGGGTGGCCGTCCGCGGCATGCTGCCCAAGAACACCATCGGCAAGGATTCCCTGAAGCGGCTGCACATCTACGCGGACGCCAACTATGAGCAGCAGGCCCAGAAGCCCATCGCTCTGGACGCGGAATAAGGAGGAGTTTGAAGCATGTATCAGTCCAAGAAGCCCTACCTGTATGGCACCGGCCGGCGGAAGTCCTCCGTGGCCCGCGTCCATCTGTTCCCCAACGGCACCGGCTCCATCACCATCAACGGCCGGAGCATTGACGAGTATTTCGGTCTGGACACCCTGAAGATGGTCGTCCGTCAGCCTCTGGAGGCCACCGGCAACACCGGCAAGATGGACGTTGTGGCCACCGTCACCGGCGGCGGCGTGTCCGGTCAGGCCGGCGCCCTGCGCCACGGCATCGCCCGCGCTCTGCTGCTGGCCAGTGAGGACAACCGTCCCATCCTGAAGAAGGCCGGTTTCCTGACCCGCGATCCCCGTATGAAGGAGCGCAAGAAGTACGGCCTCAAGGCAGCCCGTCGCGCGCCCCAGTTCAGCAAGCGCTGATCCTTCCACTGCACGTTCAAAAATCCCGCCACAAATGTGGCGGGATTTTTCTTGCGCTCCGACCGCCGCTGTACACAGCGGGACGGCGCAGGCGCGCCGCGCAAAACCATTGGCGGAGGCGCCTCCGCGCCCTGTCTGCCGCCAAAAAAGCGGAGGCGGCACCGCCGCCTCCGCACAGCTTGTCGAAAAAGTCTTTTCGCCAAGCTGCTTGCGTTTTTCAGAACTTTTCGAAGTTCTGAAAAACGGTTGATTGAAAACGAAAGACACCCTTCCTGGGTTTCTTTCGTAGCTATCTTCCTTCCCGTTTTTCCGGATTTACCGGTTTTTCGACAGTCTCAAGCGGAGGCGGCACCGCCGCCTCCGCAATTTCTCATTCCTAACTCCTGATTCTCATGTGTAGGACCGCTCCACGTTCACCACGGCGTAGTAGTTGCCGTCCAGGGCCCGGACGGCCTTCCGGATCTTCTCCTCCACCTCTTTGTCCGTCAGGCGGAAGCCGAAGGGCACCACCGCGTCGAAGATCAGGTTCGTGTGGGTGGGGCCGGACACCATGCGGAAGTCGTGGATGTCGATGGCGTCGTCGATGCAGTGGACCAGGGTCTGGACCCGGCGCTTCGTCTCGTCGGTGATCCCGTCGTCCGTCACCACCGGGTCCATGTGGATCACCGCCGCGCAGCCCAGCTTCTCCTGGAGCTCCTTCTCCACGTTGTCGATCTCGTCATGGAGGGCCAGCACGTCCTCATTGGCGGGGACCTCCGCGTGGAGGGAGATCATCATGCGGCCGGGGCCGTAGTCGTGGACGATCAGGTCGTGGATGCCCAGGATGGTGGTGTGCTCCATCACCAGGTCCCGGATGCGCTGGACCAGCTCGTGGGTGGGGGGCGTGCCCAGCAGGGGGTCCAGGGTGTCCTTCACTGCGGTGATGCCGGACCAGAGGATGAAGGCCGCCACCAGCACGCCGCACCAGCCGTCGATCAGCAGGTCCGTGAAGTGGCCGATCACCGTGGCCAGCAGCACCGCCGCCGTGGCCACGCTGTCGCTGAGGGAGTCCATGGCCGTGGCCTCCATGGCCGGGGAGCTGAGCTTCTTTCCCAGCCGGCGGTTGTAGAGGAACATGTACAGCTTCACCAGGATGGACGCGCAGAGGATAGCGAACACCAGCGGGCTGGAGTCCACCGGCTCCGGGCGGAGGATCTTGTCGATGGAGCTCTTGCCCAGCTCCACGCCCATCAGCAGGATCAGCACCGCCACCGCAAGGCCTGAGACGTATTCCATCCGCCCGTGGCCGAAGGGGTGCTGGGAGTCCGGCTTCTGCCCCGCCAGCTGGAAGCCCACCAGCGTCACGAAGGAGGACCCGGCGTCGGAGAGGTTGTTGAAGGCGTCCGCCGTCACGGCGATGGACCCGGAGAGGGTGCCTGCCAGGAATTTCCCGGCGAAGAGCAGCGCGTTGAGGCAGATGCCCACGATCCCGCAGAGAACGCCGTAGGCCCTGCGGGTCTCCGGCTCCTTTCGGGCCGGATCCGGTTTGATGAACAGCCGTGCCAGCAGTGAGATCACAGCAGATCAAGTCCTTTCCGCGGGGCTCGGGGCCCCGCTCAAATGTGCGGGCCGGATCGCTCCGGCCCGGAAAACGGCCGCCCCAGCGGCGGCCGGTCAGCGTCCCCGCAGGAGGCCCGTCAGCGGGCCCCGCCGGGGATCACCAGCTTCATGTGGCAGCACAGGTCGTCCAGGTCCCGGTCCGTGGCGGCGGGGATGCGGAGCTTGGCCCCGCAGTCCCGGCAGATCAGGTCCACGGCGCTGCGGCGGATCTCCATGCCGTACCGCCGGCTGCCGCAGCCGCAGGTGATGCCGTCCGGCCGGGCGGCGATGTCCTTGAGCTCGGAGAGGACCTCGTACATGATGACGCTGTCGGAGAAGGTCTCCTCCCCCTCCTCCTGCTGCTGGTGCTCCTTCTCCGCCAGGACCGCCAGGTCCCGCAGATTCTTCTCCACCACGCCCTCGGGGCCGATGAAGCAGCAGAACTGCTTCGTCTTCGCGCAGCCCAGGGCGGTTGCGCCCCGGATCACCCGCTCCGGCGGGCAGACGGCCTCGTGGGTCTCCCCGCAGATGCCGCAGGGGACGTAGATATGGTACTTCTCCCCGTCGAAGTCCACCTTCAGGGCGGACTTGCCGCAGGGGCACTCCACCTGGGCGTTGGAGGCCTCCAGGGCAAAGACGGACCGGGCGGCCATGACGGTCCTGCCGCACTGGGGACAGAGGTAGCCGAACGTCCGCATTTCTTCACGCATGGTATGCGCCTCCTGTTCTGGATGTTTCCATTAGATGAAGATTATACCACCCCCTGAAGCGGTTGTACAGAGGGTTTTTGAACATTAGCAGAGGCTAACCGCCGGTTTTCCCTGAAAAGAGGGCTGTTCAAGTCGATTTCTCTGTGCTATGATAGGGCCAAAGGAGGCGGTATGATGGCTTGGTACAACAGCCCCCTATGGGCATGGAGACTGGATGACGAATTGGAAGAGCTGAAATCGTCCTCAAGCAGTTCCAGGGCCGACGATCAGCGGCAGGACAAGGAGATCGAGCGGCTGAAAACGCGGGTCACGGAGCTGGAGAACCAGCTGCTGGCACTGGAGAAAATCCTGGCCGATCAGGGTCTGCTGCCTCCGGCACCGGAGCCTTCAGAGATGAAGGAGCCCCCCCAAGCGCCCGCCGGACGCCCCCGCCGTGTTCCCCGCCCGGACGGAGGAGGTCATCGCCTGCCCCCGCTGCGGCCGGCGGCAGAAGGGAAACCGGGACAGCTGCTACGCCTGCGGGCTGCGTTTTCAATACGAAAATGAATGCTCACAGGAGGTGTCGCCATGATTGCTTTTCTGGATATTGACGCTACTGACGCCTCGATCCTCTCTCTCCTGATCGTCATGACCTGGGCGGTCATCAGCTTTTTCTGCGGCCGGTATGGCCGGGAAAAGGGTTACTCGTTCTGGCTCTGTTTCCTGCTGTGCCTGTTGGGGCAGCTCATCGGTCTGCTGGCGGTGCTCCTGCTGCCGGATCTCGCACGCCTCCAGGCGGACGCCGCAGGACGCGCCAGCGGCCAGGAGCTGGAGATCGCCGCCCTGAAACGTCGGCTTTCCGCCCTGGAGAATGCAGATGCAGTACACGCCCCCTCTTCGCAGGAATCGTTCGGTCCCGCAGCCTCTGATGCCGCCCCGCCGGACACCCCCGCCGTCTTTCCCGCCCGGACGGAGGAGTCCATCGCCTGCCCCCGCTGCGGCCGGCGGCAGAAGGGAAACCGGGATTCCTGCTACGCCTGCGGCCTGCCCTTCCAGTATGAAAATGAATGACCTTTCAGAGGCCCGGCTTGCGCCGGGCCTCATATTTTTGCCCGTTCGGGGCAAACTGCCGGGTAGAACCTTTCCGATCGTGAGGTGGTGTCCATGAATGCCCGGCGCCAGACCGTTGCCCTGGCCCATCCCCCCTCCATCCTCTCCTTCGCCAACATCGGCGGGAAGTTCGAGGGGCAGGGCCCCCTGTCTCCATACTTTGACGAGATCTGCCCCGACTCCTTTTTCGGGGAGAAGACCTGGGAGAAGGCGGAGTCCGTCATGCAGAAGTCCGTCCTCCGCCGGGCCCTGGAGCGGGCGGACCTCCGGCCGGAGGACCTGGACCGGGTCCTGGCGGGGGACCTTCTCAACCAGTGCATCGGGTCCTCCTTCGGCCTGCGGGACTTCGGGGTGCCCTTTTACGGGCTCTACGGCGCCTGCTCCACCATGGGGGAGGGGCTGGGACTTGCGGCGCAGCTGATCGACGGGGGCTTTGCCCGGCGGTGCGCCGCCGTCACCTCCTCCCACTTCTGCACCGCCGAGCGGCAGTACCGGATGCCGGTGCCCTACGGCTCCCAGCGCTCCCCCACCGCCCAGTGGACCGCCACCGCCGCCGGCTGCACGATCCTCACCGACGACGGCCCCGGCCCCTATGTCACCCACGTCACCTGCGGGCGGATCGTGGACTGGGGCATCACCGACAGCGCCAACATGGGCGCCGCCATGGCCCCGGCGGCCTACGACACCCTGTCCGCCTTCTTCCGGGAGACCGGCATGGGGCCCGAGGACTTTGACCTGATCCTCACCGGGGACCTGGGGGAGCTGGGCCATGCCGTCGTCCGGGACTTCTTCCGCCGGGACGGCGTGGAACTGGGTCCCCGGTTCCAGGACTGCGGCCTGCTGCTCTATGACCGGGAGCGGCAGGACATGCACGCCGGCGGCTCCGGCTGCGGGTGCTCAGCGTCGGTGCTGTGCGGCTATGTGCTCCGGGGCATGGAGGAGGGCCGGTGGAGGACCGTCCTCTTCGCCCCCACCGGGGCCCTGCTCTCCCCGGTGTCCGCCTTCCAGGGGGAGTCCATCCCCGGCATCTGTCATGCGGTGCGGCTGTCCGCCGCCCGGTAGTCTCTTTTTCAGGAGGTCTCATCCATGGAATATCTCCGTGCGTTCCTCTGCGGCGGCATTCTCTGCGCCGTGGGGCAGATCATCATCGACCGGACCCGGCTGACCCCGGCCCGCATCCTCACCGGGTACGTGGTGGCGGGGGTGGTCCTCAGCGCCCTGGGGCTCTATCAGCCCCTGGCGGACTGGGCCGGCGCCGGGGCCACCGTGCCCCTGACGGGCTTCGGCCACAACCTGGCGGGCGGCGTCCGGGAGGCGGTGGCCGAGAGCGGCTGGCTGGGGGTCTTCACCGGCGGCCTCACTGCGGCGGCGGGCGGCATTGCGGCGGCGGTGACGGCGGGCGTGGTGACCGCCCTCATCTTCCGCCCCGGCGACAAGCGGTAGCACAGCGGCCCGGGATCTCCCGGACCGCTTTTTTGTTTCCGGGATGTCCTGATTTTGTCACTGTTTTGTTGTTCCCTTCTCCGCGCTTTTTTGTTATACTGAAATGTGACAAAATTCGACAGAAGGGAACATCACTTATGCGACGCCTGACTGCTTTGCTTCTGGCCCTGCTCCTGCTGCTCTCCACCGCCGCCTGCGGCGGCGCCTCCGACGGGGAGGAGGCCCCCGCCCCCGGCTCCGACGGCGCCTCGGAGCCCGTGGAAGAGGAGGAGCCCGCGCCCCCGGAGCCGGAGCCCTATGACATCTACGACCCCACGGTCATGCCGGAGGGCGGCGTCCGGGACGGCGTCACCTACGCGGCCTATGACGGCATCGTGGAGCACCTGTTCTTCCACCCGGTCATCGCCTACCCGGAGCTGGCCTTCGACGGCGACGCCCAGGCCAACGGCCTGGACGACTACATGGTGACGGTGGACGAGTACAACAAGATCCTCCAGAGCGTGTACGACAAGGGCTATGTTCTGGTGGACATCGCCGACGTGTGGAGCGAGGTCACCGGCGAGGACGGCCAGCCCAAGATGGTGAAGAACACCCTCTACCTGCCCGAGGGCAAAAAGCCCCTGATCCTCTCCTACGACGACACCAACTACTACGACTATATGCTCGCCAACGGCTTTGCCTACAAGCTCATCATCGGCGAGGACGGCAAGATCGCCTCCTGGGGCCTGGACCCCCAGGGGAATGAGGTGGTCAGCCGGGACCTGGACGCCATCCCCATCCTGGACAAGTTCGTGGAGGAGCACCCGGACTTCTCCCCCTTCGGTGCCAAGGGCTGCCTGAGCCTCACCGGCTACCAGGGCATCCTGGGCTACCGGACCCAGACGGACACCCAGAGCTGGACCGACGCCCAGGAGGCCAACCGCCAGAAGGAGATCGAGGCGGTGAAGCCCATCGTCGCGGAGCTCAAGCGCACCGGCTGGACCTTCGGCAGCCACACCTGGGGCCACATCCGGCTTGGCACCAAGTCCCTGGAATCCATCCAGGCGGACACGGAGCGGTGGCTGGACGAGGTGGGCAGCCTGGTGGGCCCCACCACCATCCTGTTCTACCCCCACGGGGAGCGGCCTGACGGCAACGACTGGCAGAACACCGGCCCGGTGTTCCGGTATCTCCAGAGCCAGGGCTTCCGGGTGTTCGCATCCGTGGGCATCGAGAGCTTCAGCTTCATCAAGAAGGACGTCTGCGCCGTCATCTGCGACCGGCTCCACCCGGACGG
>CALWOF010000046.1 GCA_944382995.1 uncultured Oscillospiraceae bacterium
ATGAGCGATGACGAGCTGAAGGCCGCCATCACCACTGTCGCCGAGGGGCAGCTGACCGTGGCCACCAGCCCGGACTTCGCCCCCTATGAGTTCTACGCCATCGGCGAGGACGGCCAGGCCACCCTGGCAGGCTTTGAGATGTCTCTGGCCCAGTATATTGCCGACTACCTGGGCCTGGAGTTCAACCCCGTGCCCATGGACTTCGACGGCACCCTGATGGAGCTGCAGAACAAGTCCGTGGACCTGGGCATGGCCGGTTATTCCCCCAAGCCCGAGCGTGCCAACATCATGGACTTCTCTGACATCTTCTACACCGGCGGCCAGTCCTTTGTGACCACCACCGCCAACGCCGATAAGTTCACCTCTCTGGAGGACACCAACAGCGCAGACTACACCTTTGGCGCCCAGACCGGCTCCATCCAGGTGGACTTGGCCGTGGAGAACTCCCCTGAGGCAGAGCTGATCCAGCTGCCCAAGGTCACCGATGTCATTGCCGATCTGCTGGCCGGCAACCTGGACGGCGCCTATATCGAGACGGTCGTGGCGGAGACCTACGCCAAGAACTATCCCGACTTGGTGGTGGCGCTGGAGGTCCCCTATGAGCAGGAGGGCTCTGTGGTTGGCGTGTCCAAGGGCAACGCCGCCCTGCTGGAGGGCGTGAACCGGGCCATCGCCGCCTGCCTGGCGGACGGCACTATGGAGCAGTATATCACCGAGGCCAACGAGCTGGCTTCCGGCGAGACCTACGAGGGCCTGCTGGACGAGAACGGCCAGGCGGTCACTTCCGCTGAGGACGCCGCGGCCTGATTCCAGACATATCTGACCGATTCCTCCCCCGAAGAAACGGGGGAGGAATCGGCGTGTTTCCCGAGACTCCGGATCAAAAAGAGAAAGGGGCTGCCCCATGGGGACCTTTATTCAGTGGAAAAATTTTGAAGCCCTCGTGCCCTATGCCACCATGTTCAAGGAGGGCCTGATCGTCACGGTGCTGATGGCACTGCTGACAGTGCTGCTGGGCTTTGTGCTGGGATTGGTGCTATCCGTGATGCGCATGAGCAACTTCCGGCCCTTCCTGTGGCTGGCCCACGCCTTTCCCGGTGTGTTCGGCTTTTTTGAGCGGGACAAGTCCGGTCTGCTTCGGGACTCCGGCTTCCTCTTTCACCTGGGCCGGTTCAATCCCCTGAGCTTCCTGGCCACCGCCTATGTGGAGATCATCCGCTCCACCCCCGTTCTGGTGCAGGTGATGGTGATCTATTTCGGTGTGTTCAGTCAGCTGTTTGACCTGCCCAATTTCAAGATCTTCGGCTTCATCGCCTTTGACCGGTTCTTCCCTGGCGTGATGGCGCTGGCCATGAACTCCGGCGCGTACCTGTGCGAGATCATCCGCTCCGGCCTCCAGTCCATCGACGGCGGCCAGACGGAGGCCGCCCGGTCCCTGGGACTGAGCCAGCTACAAAACCTGCGCTTCATCATTCTGCCCCAGGCCATCAAGAACATTCTGCCGGCCATTGCCAATGAGTTCGTCACCATCATCAAGGAGTCCGCTGTTACATATACCATCGGCGTCCAGGACATTATGGCCATGGTGCAGGCCATCAAGTCCGCCACCTACCTCATTATGGAGCCCCTGCTGGTGGCCACCGGCCTCTACTTCTGCCTGTGCTTCCCGCTGTCCAAGCTGATCGCGTACATCGAGAGGAGGATGAGCCGCGGTGATCGGAGATAAGCTGATCCAGGTCCGGGACCTGAAAAAGTATTACAACAGGGGCGCCATCAAGGCGCTGGACGGCGTCACCGTGGACATCGACCGGGGCGACGTGATGGTGGTCATCGGGCCCTCCGGCTCCGGCAAATCCACCTTCCTCCGCAGCCTGAACCTGCTGGAGATGCCCACCGGCGGCTCCATCATTTTCGACGGGGTGGACATCACCAAGCCCAAGACGAAAAATGCCGAGGGGAAGCTGGTGAAGGTGGACATCGACCAGCACCGGCAGAAGATGGGCATGGTGTTCCAGCACTTCAACCTGTTCCCCCACATGACCATCATGGACAACATGACCCTGGCCCCCATCCAGGTCAAGCATATGAACCGCGCCGAGGCGGAGAAAAAGGCCCAGGGCCTGCTGGAGCGGGTGGGCCTGGGAGACCGGGCCGGCGCGTATCCCATCCAGCTCTCCGGCGGCCAGAAGCAGCGGATCGCCATCGTTCGGGCACTGATGATGGAGCCGGAGGTCATGCTCTTTGACGAGCCCACCTCCGCCCTGGACCCCGAGATGGTGGGCGAGGTGCTGGAGGTCATGAAGGAGCTGGCCCAGGAGGGCATGACCATGGTGGTGGTCACCCACGAGATGGGCTTCGCCCGGGAGGTGGGCAGCCGGGTCCTCTTTATGGCGGACGGCAAGCTGCTGGAGCAGGGCTCTCCCGCCGACATCTTCGGCAATCCCCAGAACCCCCGGCTCCAGGACTTCCTCAGCAAGGTGCTCTGAGCCCGGGGGGGCGTCCGCCCCCGCTCTCTTCTCAGCGCCGCCCGGAGCAGGGCGGCAGACCAGACGAAACCGCAGGGCGCGCACGGCTGTGCGCGCCCTTTTGACGGGCCGGCCTCCGGCCCAGAAAGGAGATCCCCATGACAACGGAAAAGCAGGCGGCCATCGCCGCCATCGAGGAAAAAGCGGAGCTGGTGGCCCGGGTGGCAGATCAGATCTGGTCCTTCGCGGAGCTGTCCCTCCAGGAGGAGCAGTCCGCGGACCTGTACTGCCAGGTGCTGGAGCAGGAGGGCTTCACGGTGGAGCGGGGCATCAGCAATATCCCCACCGCCTTCTCCGCCTCCTACGGCAGCGGACGGCCCATCATCGGCCTTCTGGCCGAGTACGACGCCCTCTCCGGCCTGTCCCAGAAGGGCGGGAGCCTGGAGCGGCAGGAGCTGGTCCCCGGCGGCTGCGGCCACGGCTGCGGACACAACCTGCTGGGCGCCGGCGCCCTGGCCGCGGCCCTGGGCGTCAAGGCCTATCTGGAGGCCACCGGCGCCCCCGGCACCGTGGTGCTCTTCGGCTGCCCCGGCGAGGAGGGCGGCGCCGCCAAGGCCTTCATGGCCCGGGACGGGGTCTGGTACGGCCTGGACGCGGCCCTCACCTGGCACCCCAACGACGCCAACGAGGTCCTGACCGGCTCCTCCAACGCCTGCATCCAGACCCAGTACCACTTCACCGGTGTGGCGGCCCACGCCGCCGGGGACCCGGACCGGGGCCGCAGCGCCCTGGACGCGGTGGAGCTGATGAACGTGGGCGTCCAGTTCCTGCGGGAGCACATGAGCGACCGGGCCCGGGTCCACTACGCCATCACCGACGCCGGCGGCCGCAGCCCCAACGTGGTCCAGCCCAGGGCCAGCGTGCTGTACATGGTCCGGTCCGACAAGGTGGCGGAGGCCGTGGAGCTCCAGGCCCGGGTGGACGACATCGCCCGGGGCGCGGCCCTGATGACCGGGACCAGCGTGGAGAAGAAATTCATCGACGGCCTGGCGGAGACGGTCCCCAACCACGCGCTGGAGCGGGTGCTCTACCGGAACTTTGAGGCCCTGGGGGTCCCCGCCCACACGGCGGAGGAGCTGGATTTCGCCGACGGCCTGGCCGAGACCTATCCCGGCAGCGACCGGGTCCCCGGCGTGGGCAGCGACCGGGATGCGGACTACGCGGAGAGGGTCCGGGCTCTGCGGGAGGCCGCCGGCCGCGCCATGAACGACTTCCTGCTGCCGTTGTACCAGGGGGACGCCTTCGAGCCCGGATCCACCGATGTGGGCGACGTCAGCTGGCAGTGCCCCACCGCCCAGATCCACGTGGCCACCTGGCCCAACGGCTGCCCCGGCCACAGCTGGCAGAACGTCTCCTGCGGCGCCACGGAGCTGGGGCACAAGGGGGCCGTCCACGCCGGCAAGGTGCTGGCCGCCGCCGCCATCGACCTGCTGACCACCCCCGCCCTGCTGGAGGAGGCAAGGGCCGAGTTCCGGCGCCGGACCGCGGCGGGCTACACCTGCCCCATCCCCGCTGACGCGGTGCCCACCATCGCCGACTGAGACTGCGGACAGACAGGACCCCGGAGACCCGGGGTCCTGTTTTTGACAAAGATGCCAATTATTTTTTTAGACTGTCAAAAAATTTGTTTGCTTTTTCGGAAAAGCATGGTATCATAGAGGAGAGAACACCGGGCCGCTTCATCCCGCGGCAGGCGGCCCGCCTGAAAGGAGTCCTGACCATGGAGACCTCCGGCCGCCGGGCGCTGCTGTTCCAGCCCCGGGGCGTCCCGCCTGTCGGCACCGCCATCTCCCTGGCATTGCAGCATCTGGTGGCCATGATCGTGGGCTGCGTCACGCCGCCCATCATCATCGCCGGGGCCATCGGCCTGCCCCAGGAGGAGCAGGTGCTGCTGATCCAGGCCTCTCTGGTGATGTCCGCCGTGGCCACGCTGATCCAGCTCTTCCCCATCGGCGGGCGGTTCGGCTCCGGCCTGCCGGTGATCCTGGGCGTCAGCTTCGCCTATGTGCCCAGCATGCAGGCCATCGCCGCCTCCGGCGGCGGTGTGGCGGCCATTGCCGGCGCCATGATCGTGGGCGGCATCGTGGCCATTCTGGTGGGCGTGTTCGTGAAGCGGATCCGCCGGCTGTTCCCGCCGGTGATCACCGGCACGGTGGTGTTCACCATCGGCCTCTCCCTCTACCCCACGGCCATCAACTACATGGCCGGCGGCACCGGCAACACCTATGAATCCGTGGTGGAGCGGCAGGGCCTGACGGAGGCGCTGGTCTACGGCTCCTGGCAGAACTGGCTCATCGCCGCCCTGACCCTGGCGGCGGTGCTGGTGCTCAACCACAAGGCCAAGGGGATCTGCCGCCTGGCCTCCATCCTCATCGGGATGCTCTTCGGCTATGTGCTGGCCCTGGCCTTCGGCATGGTGAACTTCGCCGACGTGGGAGAGGCCGCATGGCTGGCCCTGCCGGAGCCCCTGCACTTCGGCATCGCCTTTGACCCCGCCTCCTGCGTGGCCATCGGGCTGCTGTTCGCCGTCAACTCCATCCAGGCCATCGGCGACTTCACCGCCACCACCGTGGGCGGTCTGGACCGGGACCCCACGGACAGAGAGCTCCAGGGCGGAATCATCGCCTACGGCGCCGGGAACATCCTGGCGGCCGTCTTCGGCGGCCTCCCCACCGCCACCTACTCCCAGAACGTGGGCATCGTCACCACCAACAGGGTGGTGAACCGAACGGTGTTCGCCATCACCGGCGGCTTTCTGCTGCTGGCGGGGGTGTCGCCAAAGTTCGCGGCCATCCTGACCACCATTCCCCAGTGCGTGCTGGGGGGCGCCACGGTGACGGTGTTCTCCACCATCGCCATGACCGGCATGAAGCTCATCGCCTCCCAGGATCTGACGGCCCGGAACACCACCATCGTGGGGCTCTCCGCCGCCCTGGGCGTGGGCATCTCCCAGGCATCCGAGGCGCTGAGCCAGTTCCCGGCGGCCTTCACCATGATCTTCGGCCAGTCCCCGGTGGTGGTGGCCACCATTCTGGCGGTGCTGCTGAACCTGATCCTGCCCAGGGAGACGTGAGAAAGCCCGTATCTGAGAAAAACAGGCGCCGGAGGGATCTCCTCCGGCGCCTGTTTGCGTTTCCCGAATGAAAGAGCCGCCGGAGCCCTGAAGGACGCCGGGCGGCCCGGGTCCACCTGCCCTACCGGCCGGGCCGCGCCGCGGCAGAGGCTGCCGGACGGCTGTCCCCGTCGGGACCGGCGGGGTACACCACGCTCTGGAAGAACTCCACCATCGGTGTCACCGCCCGGTCCGCCCCATCCGGGTCCCGGGCCAGCACGGCCTCCATGATGGCGTAGTGGGTCTCATAGATGCGCATGTTGGTGGCCCGATGCTGCTCGGGCGTGTAGTCCCGTATGGCCCGCAGGTGCACCTCGGTGTTCAGGCGGACGATGACCCGGTTGATCAGAATGGCCAGCGTGTTGTGGCTGGCCGCGGCCAGGGCGGTGTGGAAGGCCACGTCATATTCCTGGAAGCTGAAGGGCACATCCAGACTGGCCTTCGCGCCCTCCAGCGTCTTCCGCAGGGCCGCGGCGTCCTCCTCCGTGTGGTGGATGGCCGCCAGACGGGCGCAGCCCCGGTCGTTGATGTGCCGGTATTCCAGAAGCTCATCCAGATTGATGGCGCCCATGGCCACCAGATTCTCCAGCGGCTCCTCCACCGACTTCAGCGAAACGCCCCGGACCACGGCGCCTCCGGCGCTGCCCAGGGAGATATCCAGCAGACCGTCCTGCTGGAGCATCCGCAGCGCCTCCCGCACCACCGGGCGGCTGCGCTGGAACATCTCCGCCAGCTCCCGCTCCGGGGGGAGACGGTCTCCGGGCTGCAGTTCGCCGGAGACGATCTTCGGATAGATCTGATTGTAGATCGCCTCAGAGGCCCGCTGGGTCTTCGCGGGCTTGAACAGGGCCCTGGAGGAATCCTGCTCCATAAAACCGTCCCCCTTTTCTGTGATTGTGAAAAGCATATCACACTGGGACGCGTGCGTCAAGGGAATGGACAAAATAGAAATCTAATAGAATGGAAAGTGGGATGGCTGAAATTGGAAGAGATGCAAAAAAAGAATCACGGAATTTGTGCAAATGTGCTTATTATTTAAATAACGCTTGACGAATATTGGGTAAAGTGCTATCTTCTTTGGTATGAAGTCTAAATGGTATAACCAATAATCAAAAAACCCGGAGAACCATGGCGGTCCGCGGCCGCCGGCGGGAAAAGCGCCCGCACCATTTTTGTTGAAACTGCCGTGCCGGCGGCAGGTCCCCAGCGTCCGGCGAGCGATCCCCAAGCACCCCACGCGCGAATCCCCAGCAGCTGAGAAACGAAGACAGAGGAAAAGGAGTGTTTGATGTGAAAAAGACGTTGGCAATGGTTCTTGCACTTGCGATGGTGTTTACGCTGCTCACTGGCTGCGGCGGCGGCACTGACGAAGGCGGCGACGGCTCCGGCGCGGAGTACACCTGGCGCATGGCCCTGAACGGAAGCGCCCCGGGCGAGCTGGGCTATGATATGGCGACCTTCTTCAAGGAGAAGGCGGAGGAGCTCACCGGCGGCCGCGTCTCCATCGAGTTCTACGGCGGCAACAGCCTTGGCTCCACCACCGAGGTGCTGGAGGGCATGTCCGCCGGCGTGGCGGATCTGACCTGCGAGTCCGTGGGCACGCTGGCCCCGTTCACGAATCTGGCCAATATCGACATCATGCCCTACATCTACAGCGGCTTCGACCACTTCCAGGCCGTCTGGACCGGGGAGCTTGGCCAGGAGATCCTGGACACCGTGGGCGAGGACTCCGGCTTCAAGCTGATGGGCGCCGGCTACCGCGGCGCGCGGATCGTCACCGCCACCAAGGAGATGTCCACCGTGGACGATTTCGCCGGCTTCAAGCTCCGCAGCCCCAACCTGGAGGGCTACATCAAGGTCTGGGAGTGGATGGGCTCCGCCCCGACGCCGCTGGCCATGGGCGAGACCTACACCGCTCTGCAGCAGGGCACCGTGGAGGGCCAGGAGAACTCCATTCTGGACTCCCAGAGCTATTCCTTCTCTGAGGTCTGCAAGTATTGGATCCTGACCAACCACGTGTACAGCGCCAATACCATCATCATGGATAAGGCCTATTTCGAGTCCCTGCCCGAGGATATCCAGTCCGCTCTGGAGGAGGCCGCCGTCTACGCCGGCGAGCAGCTGGGCCAGGAGGTCCTGGACCGCGAGGATGCCGCCAAGGAGGAGCTGACCGCCGAGGGCGTCACCTTCGTGGACGTGGACAACGCCGCGTTTGCCGACCACTTTGACGGCTATGCCGAGGCCAACTTCCCCGACCTGGCCGACTGGTGCGACCAGATCCGCGCCCTGGACCCCAACGCGTAAACCGCCGGATGTGAAAACAGCGAGGTAACAAGTATGCTGAAAGGATATTCCAAATTCCTGGATGCCCTGGAAAAGGTCGAGAAGGCGATCCTGGCGATCACGGTCGCCATCATGATCATCATCATCACCTACCAGGTCATCATGCGCTATGTCTTCGCAAACGCCAACTCCTGGAGCGAGGAGCTGGCCCGGTACCTGTTCATCTATGACGTCATGATCGGCGCGGCCATGGCCATCCGCCGCAACAGCCACCTGCAGATCGATATTCTGATCAATCTGATGAAGCCCAAGGCGAGGATCCTCCTCTCCATCGTGGCGACGCTGGCCGGCATGGTCTTCATCGGCTTCCTGTTCACCTACTCCATCACGCTGGTGCAGACAGGCGCCCGCACCATGTCCGCCGGCCTGGGCATCCCCATGTCCATCCCCTATGCCTGCATGCCCATCGGCCTGGTGCTGATGTTCCTGACGTCCATCGAGTTCATTTTCAAAAACATTGAGGAGCTGCGCGCGCTAGGAAAGGAGGACCAGGCATGAATGCGGGTCTGCTGATCATTATCCTGCTGCTGGGACTCTCGTTCCTGGGATTCCCCATCTACCTGGCCCTGGGCATCGGCGCTCTGACGGCGCTGAACATGGCGGATCTGCCGCTGATCGTTCTGCCCCAGAGAATGTTCGCCGGCATGAACAGCAGCGCCCTGCTGGCCATCCCCTTCTTCATCCTGGCGGGCAACATCATGTCCCGCAGCATCACCGGCAAGCTGATCGATATCTGTAATGCCATCATAGGACATATCAAGGGCAGTCTGGCCCTGGTGACCATCCTGGCCTCCGCCCTGTTCGGCGCCATCTCCGGCTCCGGCGTGGCCACGGCCTCCGCCATCGGCGGCCTCACCATCCCCGCCATGAAGCGGGAGGGCTACCCCGCCCCCTTCGCCGTGGGCGTGGCGTCCATCTCCTCCATCCTGGGCCCCATCATCCCGCCCTCCATCGTGCTGATCGTGTACGCCAGCATCACCAACGTGTCCGTGGCGGAGCTGTTCCTGGGCTCCGTGCTGCCGGGCATCATCCTGGCGGTGTGCCTGATCGCCTACGGCCTGATCTACGGCCGCAAGCACGACCTGCCCGCCCATGAGAAGCCCAAGCTGAAGAACATCGTGACCTCTCTGCGCAAGGGCATCTGGGCGCTGCTGATGCCCATCATCATCCTGGGCGGCATCTTCGGCGGCATCTTCACGCCGACGGAGGCCTCCGCCGTGGCGGTGGTGTACAGCCTGATCATCAGCCTGTTCGTGTACAAGGATATGAGCTTCAAGGAGCTGCCCAAGGTGTTCGTGGACGGCGCCATCTCCACCGCCACCATCATGGTGATGGTGGGTCTGTCCGCCGCCTCCAGCTACGTGATCACCACCTCCGGCCTGCCCCAGCAGCTGGTGTCCTTCTTCAGCTCCATCACCGACAGCCCCATCGTCATCCTGTTCCTGCTGAACATCCTGTTCCTGATCATCGGCATGCTGATGGAGGCCAACGCGGCGGTGGTCATGATGACCCCGATCCTGCTGCCGCTGCTCAACGCCTTCGGCATCAACATCCTGCAGTTCGGCATCATCATGAGCTTCAACCTCTGCATCGGCCTGGTGACCCCGCCGGTGGGCCTGTGCCTGCTGATGTGCAACCAGACCGGCGAGACCCGGCTGTCCCATTCGCTCAAGGCGATGATGCCCATGCTGCTGATCTCCATCGTGGTCCTGTTCGTCATCACCTATGTTGAACCGCTGACCACCTGGCTGCCCAGCATCATGGCCGGCTGATACATCTAGAAAGGAAGTCTTGTACATGGAAAAGATCGGTTTCCTGGGAATGGGCGTCATGGGTCTGCCCATGGCGAAGAACGTGGTCAAAAAGTGCGGTCTGCCGGTCCTGGGCTATGACGTGGTCCAGAAGCAGGTGGACGCCTTCAAGGAGGCCGGCGGCATCCCCGTCAGCGATCCGGTGGAGATCTACAAGCAGTGCGACGTGATCCTGCAGATCCTTCCCACCCACGCCATCATCCGCAACTCCGTGGAGCAGGCCGTCAAGTACGGCAAGCCCGGCAACGTGATCGTGGACATGAGCTCCACCGCGCCGGACATCATCCTGGAGCTGTATCAGGTGGCCAAGGACGCTGGGATGTATCTGCTGGACTCCCCGGTCAGCGGCGGCAACCCCATGGCCATCGCCGGCACCCTGGCCATCATGACCGGCGGCGACAAAGAGGCCTTTGAAAAGGTCAAGCCCGTTCTGGAGTGCATGGGCAGCCCCGTGTACACCGGCGGCAGCGCCAGCGGCGACGTGACCAAGCTGGTGAACAACATGATCGGCGGCGCCATCCTGGTGGCCATCGCGGAGGGCTATGCCTTTGCCGCCAAGGCGGGCATCGACCTGCAGACAACCTTTGAGGCCACCCGCTGCGGCTTTGCCGGCGGTCCCATGTATGACAACAAGGTGCCCAAGATCATCAAGCGGGACTATACCCCCGGCGCCCGCATCGCCGTCCACCGCAAGGACATCCTCAACGCCAAGCACTACGCCCATAAGCTGGACGTGGATACGCCCCTGACGGATGTGGTGCTCCACGTGATGGACTGGATGAACGACAACGGCCACATCGACGAGGACCAGGCGGCGCTGGTCAAGTATTACGAGGACAAGATGGGCGTGCAGGTCGGCCAGGAGGAGAAGGCGGACTGAGCATCCCCGTCAGACGATCAATCCCAAAAGCCGTGCGCGGAGGGCCACAGGCCCTCCGCGCACGGCTTTGCCCGGGAAACAGGGGCCGCCGGCATGCTGCCGGCGGCCCCTGCCGCTCACGGTCTTTTCCGGGGACAAGGCCCCCTCACGCCTCGGAGAGATCCCGCTCCAGGTCGGCCAGGGCCTCCTCCGCATCCGGCCCGTCGGCGGTCAGCGTGACCTGCGCTCCGTTTCCGATGGCCAGGGAGAGCACGCCCAGAAGGCTCTTGGCGTTGACGTTGTTGTCGCCGTAGGTGACGCGGATGACGCTCTCAAAGCGGTTGGCGGTCTGGATAAAACGGGCCGCCGCCTGGTGGCGCAGGCCGCCGGAGACCTGGACCACAACATCTTTTGTGCACTGCATGAAAAGACCTCCTTGTGATGCTCCGCGGGACGTCCGCCCGCCTGTGTGATAAGGCCATTATACACACTTCCGCCGCCGGCGGCAAGCAAAAAGGACAGATCTGACCGCTGCCCCCGGCGGAGAGAGACTGCGGAGCCGCCGGACCGAAGGGACGCGCAGGTGACTTTTTTGCCGGGGATGCCCCGGAAAACCTTGCAAATCCGTGGGAAATGTGGTACATTGGTCAGGCTCACGGGAGAGAGGACGCCGTCCTGCTCCCTGTTTTTCAGCCGGGCCGGCGCCCGAGCAGCGGCCCGCTGCGGGGCCGGACCGCCCGGTCCTGAAGGGCCGCTCTCAGGAAAGGCCTGATGATGGCCCCATTCTGTTATCTTCTGGAGGACATTCCATGTCTGATCTGCGCACTGAAATCACCCGGCGGCGGACCTTTGCCATCATCTCCCACCCGGACGCCGGCAAGACCACCCTGACCGAAAAATTCCTGCTCTACGGCGGGGCCATCGCCCAGGCCGGCGAGGTGAAGGGCAAGCGGGCCAAGGCCGCCACGTCCGACTGGATGGAGATCGAGAAGCAGCGCGGCATCTCCGTCACCTCCTCCGTCATGCAGTTCCAGCACAGCGGCTACTGCATCAACATCCTGGACACCCCCGGCCACCAGGACTTCTCCGAGGACACCTACCGCACCCTGATGGCCGCGGACAGCGCCGTCATGGTCATCGACGGGGCCAAGGGCGTGGAGCCCCAGACGAGGAAGCTCTTCAAGGTCTGCGCCCTGCGGCACATCCCCATCTTCACCTTCATCAACAAGATGGACCGGGAGACCCGGGACCCCCTGGAGCTGTGCGAGGAGGTGGAGCGGGAGCTGGGCATCGACACCTACGCCGTCAACTGGCCCATCGGCTGCGGCAGGGAGTTCCAGGGCGTCTACGACCGGGAGAAGGGGCGCATCCTCTTCTTCCAGGCGGAGGAGCGGGGCAAAAAGGTCAGCTCCGCCGAGGTGGCTCTGGACGACCCGGCCCTGGCGGAGATGATCGGCGAGAAGAAGGCCGCCGCTCTCCGGGAGGAGGTGGAGCTGCTGGGGGCCGGCCGGGAGTTCGATTTGGACGCCGTGCGCAGCGGCACCCTCTCCCCCGTGTTCTTCGGCTCCGCCCTCACCACCTTCGGTGTGGAGCCGTTTCTGGAGGAGTTCCTGCGGATGACCACGCCGCCCCTGCCCCGGGTGTCCGACCAGGGGGAGGTGGACGTCTTCTCCGAGGACTTCTCCGCCTTCGTGTTCAAGATCCAGGCCAACATGAACAAGGCCCACCGGGACCGGCTGGCCTTCCTGCGCATCTGCTCCGGCCGGTTCGAGCGGGAGAAGGAGTACTACCACGTTCAGGGGAACAAGAAGCTGCGCCTCTCCCAGCCCCAGCAGATGATGGCCGCGGAGCGGGAGATCATCGACGAGGCCTACGCCGGGGACATCATCGGCGTGTTCGACCCGGGCATCTTCTCCATCGGCGACACCGTCACCGTGCCGGGGAAGAAGTTCAAGTTCTCCGGCATCCCCACCTTCGAGCCGGAGCACTTCATGCGGGTGTCCCCCAAGGACACCATGAAGCGCAAGCAGT
>CALWOF010000047.1 GCA_944382995.1 uncultured Oscillospiraceae bacterium
GTTTGTACAAAATTCGATTGTTTGGGTTGTGCAATCTGTTGGAGCACCCGGGCCTGTGTTATGTTGCGCTTGCTCTCCCAGCTGAGCTACGAGCCCGTGGAACTGCTTTGCAGCAGCGAATCATATTATACCATAATTTCCACCGTTGTAAAGACTATTTTTTTCGGAACCCGCAAAATTTTTTGTTGCCAATTCGGCCATCCTATAGTAAAATAAATAAGCTATAGTCCTCCGCATGCAGCTGCGGAGCCGGTCTCGCGCAATGGAGCCCCGCGAACCATGTCAGGCGGGGAACCGAGCAGCATTAAGCGGGATGTTCCATGTGCCGCGAGGGCGCCGGTTCCGCAGCTGCATACGGAGGACTTTTTCCGCGCAGGAGGTGGTCCCTTGTATCAGGCCCTGTACCGCAAATGGCGGCCCAAGACATTCTCGGATGTCATCGGCCAGTCCCATATCACCGAGACGCTGCGAAAGCAGGTGGCGGAGGGCCGCACCTCCCACGCCTACCTCTTCACCGGCACCCGGGGCACCGGCAAGACCACCTGCGCCAAGATCCTGGCCAAGGCCGTCAACTGCGAGCACCCGGAGGGCGGGGATCCCTGCTGCCGGTGCCCGTCGTGCCTTGGCATCGAGAACGGCAGCTTTCTGGACGTGATGGAGCTGGACGCCGCCTCCAACAACGGCGTGGACCAGGTCCGCGCCCTCCGGGATGAGGCCATCTACGCCCCCGCCAATGTGAAGAAGCGGGTCTATATCGTGGACGAGGTCCACATGCTGTCTGTCCCGGCCTTCAACGCCCTGCTGAAGATCTTGGAGGAGCCGCCGGAGCACCTGATGTTCATTCTGGCCACCACGGAGCTCCACAAGGTGCCGGCCACCATCCTGTCCCGGTGCCAGCGGTTTTCCTTCAAGCGCATCACCCCGCAGGACATCGCGGCGCGGCTGCTGTATGTGGCCGGACAGGAGGGCATCGAATTGACGGCGGACGGGGCGGAGCTCCTGAGCCGTCTGGCGGACGGCGCCCTGCGGGACGGCCTGAGCCTTCTGGACCAGTGCGCGGCGTCCGGCGGCACCGTGGACAGCCGGGCGGTGCTGGACGCCCTGGGCCTGGCGGGAAACCTCCAGACGGCACAGCTGCTGGAGCACGTCCTCCGCCGGGACGCACAGTCGGCGCTGCTGGGACTGGAGCACCTCTACCAGGGTGGCAGGGACGTGGGCGCCGTGCTGGGGGAGCTGAGCACCCTGGTCCGGGACCTGCTGCTGCGGCGGACGGCGCCGGAGGGGGGCGCGGCCCTGCTCTCCGGCGGATACGATGCGGCCACGCTGGACAGGCTGGGAAGGGACGTGCCCGCCGCCCGGCTGATCCATCTGGCGGCCACCCTGCAGAAGACATCGGCAGATCTCTATTACAGCACCAACCGCCGCACGGATGCGGAGCTCTGCCTCCTGCGGCTTTGCGATGAGACTCTCTCCGGTGACCTGACGGCCCTGGCGGCCCGGGTGGACCGGCTGGAGGAGAGCGCCCGGCGCGGCCGGCTCCTCCGGAGCGCTGCGGCGCAGAGCGAAGAGACCGCGCCGGCGCCGGGACCCGCACCGGCGCCGCCCCCCGCCCCCGCTGCGGAGGACACTCCGCCCTGGGAGACGCCGGACGAGGAGCGGCCTCCCCTTCCGGAGGAGCCCCCTCTGCCGGAGGAGCCCGGGGCCCGGGTGGTCGACGTGCCGGAGGCCCCGCCCGTCCAGGCGGAGCCGGCCCGGGGAGCGGCGGCTCCGGCGGCAGAGGCGGCCCCGGCCGTACCGAAGAGCCAGACGCCGCCGGCCGCGGCGGACGGCAGCTGGTGGCGGGCGCTGGCGGAGGGCTGCAAGGGCCGCCTGCCGGCAATGTACCGGGCGTTTCTGGATATGTGCACCGGCGTGCTGGAGGGGGAGCTGCTGACAGTCTACGCCCCGGACGACATCACCCTGGGCCGGCTGGACAACGACCGGGTCCGCGGCGCTCTCACCGATGAGGCGGCCGACGGCGGCATCACCGTGCGGGTGGCGTTCCGGACAGGGGAGCCCCCCCGGGCGACGCCCCGGGAAAATCTGCAGAACCTGCTGAAATTCGGCAGTCAGTTCGACAATATCGAGATCAAGTAAGACAAAGGAGAGATCAGCTATGGGTTACAGTGCTCGCCGTGGATTCACCAACGGCAAGATCTCCGGCGCCCAGCGCCAGGCGGAGATGCAGGCCCGCATCCAGCAGATGCAGGAGCAGGTGAACGCGGCGCAGGAGGCCGTGGAGTCCCAGGAGTTCACCGCCAGCGTGGGCGGCGGCGTGGTGGAGGCCAAGGTCAACGGCAAGAAGGAGGTCCTCTCCGTCACCATCAAGCCGGAGGCCGTGGACCCCGAGGACGTGGAGATGCTCCAGGATCTGGTGGTCTCCGCCGTCAACGAGGCCCTGCGCCAGGCCGGCGAGGCCATGGACAAGGGCATCGAGCAGGCCACCGGCAATCTGAACCTGGGGGCCTTCGGCCTGTAAGAGCCGGCATTTCAGTCACAGACAAAAGGAGCGGAGCCGCGGGCTCCGCTCTTTTGGAAACGGGAGGTCCTATGAAGAGACGATTCCTGGCGGCGGCACTGGCCTGTGCGCTGCTGACGGGCTGCGGCCCGGTGCGGACGGAGCCGGCGGATACGGAGAGCGCCCCGGCGGACGAGCCGGTCATCGCCTATGTGCCCCTGGACGACCGGCCGGACAACGCGGAGCGGGTGGTGTATCTGGCGGACTCCCTGGGCTACGAGCTGCTGCTGCCGGCGGCGGACGACTACCACACCGCCCTGGACGGCCAGCCCTTCAATGAAAACGGCACCCAGTCCGGCGACCGGGCGGACCTGTTCGAATGGGTCCTGGCCCAGGAGGAGGCCGGGTGCGACCGGTACATCCTCTCCCTGGACCAGCTGCTCTCCGGCGGGCTGGTGAACTCCCGGGCCATGGCGGCGGAGGAGCCGGTGACCCTCTCCGACGGCAGGACCCTGGGGGAGCTGGAGCTGCTGGAGGAGCTGATCGCGGTGCTCGCTGCCGATGAGAACAACCGGGTCTGGCTGCTGGACACGGTGATGCGCCTGGCGGCCACCACCGGCTACGGCGGCTTCGGCCTCAACGAGTACAACGCCCTGCGGGCCTACGGCATGGCGCCCCGGCCCCACCTGACCGGCGCGGAACTGACGGTGGAGAACATCGCGGCGGACTACCCCCTGGGGGCGGACGGCGCCCCGGTGCCGGTGGAGGCGGAGGAGCCCCTGCCGGAGGGGGCCGTGGAGGACTATCTCTCCGCCCGGGAGCGGAAGCTCCGGCTCAGTGACGACCTGTTCCACTCCCTGGAGGGGACGGCCGAGGGCCAGTTCCGGGTGCTCATCGGCATCGACGACTCGTCGGAGGAGGACAGCATCCAGAAAAACGAGATCGCCTATCTGCGGAGCCTGCTCCGGGAGGGGGACGCCCTGCTCTCCGGCGTGGATGACCTGGCCTTCAAGGCGGTGGCGAAGCTCTATCTGGACGAGTGCGGCTGGGAGGGCGCCCGGGTGTCCGTCCAGTACTTCGGCGGCACCGAGGACCGGCCCGCCTGCGCCTACGACTACCAGCCCCTGGAGACCATCATGGCGGAGCACTTCGACTTCTTCGGCCTGACAGAGGCGGACCCCGGCGCCTGTGAGCTGAACATCCTGGTGCTGACCCAGCCCGCCGACGAGACGAAGAAGGCGGACTACATCGCGGCCCTGGTCGGGGAGCTGAGCGGTGACGCGGCCGCTGTGCCCACCATCCTGATCGACGCCGGCAACGGCACCTACGGCACCATGTTCCACGAGCTGCTGACGGAGGAGACAGAGCTGGGACGGCTGCTGAGCTACGCCGGCTTCCTGGACATGGCCATCGTCACCGGCACGGCATTGAGCCACGGCGTGGCCCGGTACGCCTTCCTGCACCACGGGGAGCAGACGGAGGCCACGGAGCGGGCCTTCCTGCGGACAGTGGCGGACAGCATCCTCAAGGACTTCTGCTACAAGAACATCGTCCGGAACGACATCCTGAGCTTCGTCCGGAACGACCTCCAGGGCAACGCCGACAACTTCTGGGACCCGGACATCGACCGGGCGGCCATTCTGGCGCGGCTGGAGTCCGGCATGGAGGCGGCCGCCGCCCCGGTGATCGCCAACCTGGAGCGGAGCAACTTCATCTCCGCCCTGCCCCCCACCCGGGAGTATGCCGAGCGGGGCTGGGGCGGCGTGGAGCTGACGGGCTACTGCTTCCCCTGGGACCGGGCCTTCGAGATCGGCATGGACATCCGGCTGGGGGACTTCACGGAGCCCCACGAGAGCGTCCTGGGGATCTACTACCGGTAAGCCGGAAGGACCGGTCCTGCCGCCGGATCATAAAGCTCCCGCCGCGTCCGCGGCGGGAGCTTTTGCAAAAATACGGCCCGGCACAGGCCGCCGGGCCGTTCGGCAGACCGTCTGCGGCTGACGGAGACCGCCGGTTCACAGAGCGCCATTGGGACAGGTCAGCTCCATCAGCTGCTCGATCATGCGGTGGAGCAGCTGGACCTGCAGGGTGTCCGCCGCCCGGTAATAGACCTCTTTGCCCTCCCGGCGGCTGACGATAAGGCCGGCGGCCTTCAGCTGCTTCAGGTGGTGGGACACCGCGGGAGAACTCATGGACACCATGGCGGACAGGTTGATGACGCACTCCTCACAGTGGCACAGCAGCCAGAAGATGCGCACCCGGCTGCCGTCTCCCATCTGCTTGAAAATGTCGGACACGACCTGAAAGTTCCCCACACTGGGCACATGCTCCAGCTCCCGCTCCAGGGACTGGCCGTGGTCGTGGGGCAGCGTGTTTGACATGGGAACTCCTCCTTTGGGCGGCGAGATATCATCTGATTTTTCATTATACGTCTTCCGCCGCCGGAAATCAACCCGCCCCGGCAGCTTGCCGGCAGACAGAAAATTTTTCGGAGGGGGATTGACAACCGGCGTGAAAGGGTGTATGCTCTGATTAAAGTTAAATAATTATTTAATTGTTTATTCAAACAACGAAACAGGGAGGAGCATTTGCAATGAAAAAGACCTACAGGATCGACGTGGACTGCGCCAACTGCGCCAACAAGATGGAGGAGGCCGCCCGGAAGACCGCGGGCGTGGCCGCCGCCACCGTCAACTTCATGGCGCTGAAGATGATCGTGGAGTTCGACGAGGGCCAGGACCCCAGGGCCGTCATGGAGCAGGTGCGGAAGAACTGCAAAAGGGTGGAGGACGACTGCGAGATCTTCCTGTGAGCATCCACGCCCCGGCCGATGGGCGGCCGGGGCACTTTTTCCGAAAAACGATTCAATAAACACTTAATTATTGAGAGGGTGACGATCATGCAGGAGATCCTGGAGACAAGTCTGCTGGCGGCGGTGGCTGTTCTGGCGGCGGTGCTGCGGATCATCGGGCAGCGGCCGAAGAGCGGGATGACGAAAAAACAGAAGGTGATGCTCTGGCGGATCCTGGCGGCCTCCCTGGTGCTGCTGGCCCTTCAGGCGCTGGGTGCGGCGGCCTTTGGCCGGCTGGGCCCCGCCGGGCGGTGGGTGCGCCTGGCCTGCTATCTGGCGGACTACGCCGTCATCGGCCATGACATCCTGAAAAAGGCGTTCAGGGGCATCCGCAACGGCCAGGTGTTCGACGAGAACTTCCTGATGGCCGTGGCCACCATCGGCGCTCTGGCGCTGGCGGTGTATGAGGACGGGGACTACCTGGAGTCCATCGCCGTGATGCTCTTCTACCAGGTGGGGGAGTGGTTCCAGTCCTACGCGGTGGGCAGGTCCCGCCGGAACATCTCCGACCTCATGGACATCCGCCCGGACTACGCCAACGTCGAGCAGGACGGCAGACTGGAGCGGGTGGACCCGGACGAGGTGGCGGTGGGCACCGTCATCGTGGTCCAGCCGGGAGAGAAGGTCCCCATCGACGGGGTGGTCACCGAGGGCAGCTCTGCCCTGAACACCGCCGCCCTCACCGGCGAGTCCCTGCCCCGGGACGTGGGGGAGGGGGATGAGATCATCTCCGGCTGCATCAACATGACCGGCGTGCTGAAGCTCCGCACCACCAAGGAGTTCGGGGAGAGCACCGTCTCCAAGATCCTGGATCTGGTGGAGAACGCCTCCTCCCGCAAGTCGAAGTCCGAGGACTTCATCTCCCGCTTTGCCAGGATCTACACCCCGGCGGTGTGCGGCGCCGCCCTGGCCCTGGCGATCCTGCCGCCTCTGGTGCGGGTGCTGGGGATGGGCCTGGACGCCGGCTGGGAGACCTGGATCTACCGGGCCCTGACCTTCCTGGTGGCCAGCTGCCCCTGCGCCCTGGTCATCTCCATCCCCCTCAGCTTCTTCGCCGGCATCGGCGGGGCCAGCAAGGCCGGCGTGCTGGTGAAGGGCTCCAACTATCTGGAGCTCCTGTCCCGGACCAGGACCGTGGTCTTTGACAAGACCGGGACATTGACCCGGGGCGTGTTCGAGGTCAGCGGGATCCATCACAGCCAGCTGGAGGACGGGGAGCTGCTGGAGTACGCCGCCCTGGCCGAGTCCGCCTCCAGCCACCCCATCAGCCGGAGCCTCCAGCGGGCCTGCGGGAAGGAGCTGGACCGCAGCCGGGTCGCGGATATTCGCGAGATCGGCGGAGAGGGCGTCACCGCCGCGGTGGACGGCCATGCTGTGGCCGCCGGCAACGACAAGCTCATGGACCGGCTGGGCATCCCCTATGTCCCCTGCCGCGGCGTGGGGACGATCATCCACATGGCCATCGACGGCCAGTATATGGGCCACATCCTCATCTCCGACGTGGTGAAGCCCACGTCAAAGCAGGCCATCCGGGCCCTGAAGGCCGCCGGCGTCCGCAGGACCGTCATGCTCACCGGGGACGCCGGGGCAGTGGCCGAGCATGTGGCGGCGGAGCTGGGCGTGGATCAGGTGTACAGCCAGCTCCTCCCGGCGGACAAGGTGGAGAAGGTGGAGGCGCTGCTGGCCGGACAGGGCGAGCGGGAGAAGCTGGCCTTCGTGGGAGACGGCATCAACGACGCCCCCGTCCTCTCCCGGGCGGACATCGGCATCGCCATGGGGGCCCTGGGCTCCGACGCGGCCATCGAGGCCGCCGACGTGGTGCTGATGGACGACGACCCCATGAAGATCGCCAAGGCCATCAAAATCTCCCGGAAGTGCCTGGGCATCGTGTACCAGAACATCGTCTTCGCCATCGGCATCAAGCTGGCCTGCCTGCTGCTGGTGGCCCTGGGCCTTGCCAGCATGTGGCTGGCGGTGTTCGCCGACGTGGGGGTCATGATCCTGGCGGTGCTCAACGCCATCCGGGCACTGTTCGTGAAGGACCTGTGAGCCGGCGGTCCCCCGCCCGGACAGAGCAGCGCCGCCCCATCCCGTTTCCGGGATGGGGCGGCGCTTTGCATCGGGGGCGTTCTCACGCCTCCCGCAGATGGATCCGGCAGGAGGACAGATCATAGAAGGGCTCCGCCGCGGTGGGGGTGAGCCCATCCAGAACGCCCGTCTGATACAGGACGGAGGAGGCGCTGAAGCACAGCGGCAGGATGGGCGCCTGGGCATCCAAATGGGCGCACAGGGCGGCCATGGCGCCGGCGCGGTCGCTGGCGGAGCTGAGGCCTGCCAGGAGCTGATCGGTCCGGGTGTTGGACCAGCCGCCGTAGTTCAGTGCGCCGCCGGTGCCCACCAGGGCGGTCAGGTCCCAGTTGGCGGAGAGCTTCACCTCGCCGTAGTACAGGTCGAAGTCCCCGGCGGCCAGGGCGGCGGTGTACTCCGCCCAGGGGAGGGCCTCCACCTGGATCTGCAGGTCAAAGTCGGACAGGGCCTCGGCGATATATTCCGCCGCGGACACCTTGAAGCTGTTCTCCTGGTTCACCAGCAGCGTCGCAGTCCGGGGCTGGCCGGAGGTGAGGCCGGCGGAGGCCATGGCCTCGGCGAAGCTGTCGTAGGAGTAGAGCGTCTCCAGCTCGTCGGGATAGAGCGGGGAGACGGGCGACACCGGGAACTGAGTGGCCCGGGCGTGTCCGGAGAGCACCGCGCTGGCCAGCGTGGTCCGGTTGATGCCAAGGCCCAGGGCGCGGCGCACCGCGATGTCGGAGAAGGGCGCCCGGCGGACGTTGAAGCCCACATAGTGGAGGACTGTGGTATCCGCGTCCCGGTAGCTGATGTTGCCGGTGGCGGTGATGGGGTCCGTGCCGATGAGATCGGCGGTGATCAGCTGCACGTCGTGGGAGGAGAACAGATAGAGCATGGCGTCCCGATCCCGGGCTTCGGCGAGCGCGATGCGCTCCGCCGGCTGTCCGCCTCCGCCCCACCAGTCGGCACGGGCGGTGAGGCCGGCGCCCTCCCCGGCGGTGGAGAGGACGTAGGGCCCGGTGCCGACGGGGACCAGACTGCCCTCCGTACCGGACTTCACGATGGGGATGTCCAGCAGGGCGGGGAACCCGGTGTCGGGAGAGGAGAGAGTGACGGTCAGCGTTCCGTCCCCGGCGGAGAAGTCTGCCGCGTTCGACAGCCTCGCGCCGTACCGCTGAGAGGACTTCGCCCGCCAGAGGACGGCGGCGGCGTCCGCCGCCGTCAGGGGAGAGCCGTCGGAAAATGTGACGCCGGAGCGGAGCGTGAAGGTATAGGTGAGGGCGGCGGGGTCGTAGGTATAGGACTGGCACAGGCAGGGCTGGGGCTGGAGCTGTTCATCCAGCCGGAACAGCCCCTCGTAGAGCAGCGACCCCACCACCTGCTGCATCCCGTCGGCACAGGTGACCGGGTCGAGGGTCTGGTCCGGGGCATAGGGGAGGGTGAACGAGGAGGGAAGGGGGACCTCCGGCTCCTCTTCAGACCCCGCTTCGCCCGGCAGGCCGGCGGGCCCTGCCGGCATCTCCGTCCGGCAGCCGGTCAGCAGGAGGGCCGCGGCGGCCAGGAGACACGCGGTTTTCAAAAGTCGTTTCTTCATGGACGGGCTCCTTCCGGCGGGATCAGAGGCAGATGACCGCCACCTGGGCGCCCCGGGCCTCCCCCATCCTCCGGTGGGACCAGAAGAGCTCCGGGCGGCAGGCGGTGCACAGGCCGCAGACGTCGATGTGCTCCGGCAGCAGGCCGGCGCGGAGCAGCCAGCGGCGGTTGAGGCCCGCCAGGTCCACGTGCCACTTGGGGCCCCGGCGCTCCAGATAGGGCTCCGCCTCCGCCCCCAGGGCGGCGCGCATGGCCGCGGGGACGTCGCCGTCGGTCTCAAAGCAGCACGGCCCGATACAGGGGCCCACGGCGGCCAGGATCCGCTCCGGACGGGCGCCCAGCAGGCGGACCATCTCCCGGACGGCCTTCTCCGGGATGCCGGCGGCGCAGCCCCGCCACCCGGCGTGGACCGCGCCGATGCAGCCGGCCTCCGGGTCGTGGAGCAGCACGGTGCCGCAGTCGGCGGAGAAGACCACCAGGGGCAGCTCCCGCTCAGCGGTGATGAGGGCGTCGGCCTCGTAGTCCCGTTCCCGGAGGAGGCCCTTGCCGGCGTCGCCGGCGGTGCACAGCCGCACATCGTCCCGGTGGACCTGGAGAGAGAGGACCGCCCGTCCCTCGTCCGCCCCGATGGCGGCGAAGAAGCGGCGGTAGTTCTCCCGGACGTTCTCCGGCGCGTCGCCCCGGCCGGGACCCAGGTTCAGCGCGTCCCAGGGGGCGGGGGACACCCCGCCCTTCCGGGTGGAAAAGCCGTGGCGGACACCGCCCAGCAGGGGAGAGGTGAGCCACACCAGGCCGTCTTGTTCGCAGGTGGCAAAGGACATGGGAGACCTCCTTTTGAAAATGAAGCCGCCCCCTGCCCTCCGGCAGGGGAGAACAGAGGGCGGAAGATTTGCCGCCCGGAAAAATCGCCATGCTGATGGCGTGCAGATGCGCCCCCCATTCTCTTTTTGAAACATCAAAAAGAGAATGCGCCGCGCCCGGTGGAAGAGAAAAAATGTTTCGGCGGGTCGGTCCGCGCCAGCGCGGACCTCCTGCCGCCGGCGGGAGAAGGCTGGCGTTCCCGCGCGGCAGTCAGGGACGGAAACGCGCTGCCCTTGGGGTCATCCAAGCCTGGGGAAGTCGGGGATACAGTCCGCTTCTCTTTTACCCGCAAGGGGTACGCCGCATCCGTAAGGCGGCAGAGCCGCAAACGGCTGCGCAGCCGCTGCCGCTGACCTTCTCTCGCGGGGCTAGGGCTGACACACAGGTCGGTCCCTACAAGACGATGGCGGTTTCTTGTTCTCCCGTAGGGGCGGACCTGCGTGTCCGCCCGTTGGAAAGGCCCTTCACGGGACCATGGAGCGGCAGCGGGTTCAGGAGCAGGGACCATTCGATGACCACCCCGGTTTTCAGCCGCACCGGACACGCGGGTCAAGGCCGAAGTAAACACGTAGCCCGGCGCGAGCCGGCAGAAGGCCGACGAGTCTGGTCGGCACCAGCTCGGAAGACCCCGTCCGCGCGGAGGGCCACTGCACCGGAGCGCGGCAAAGCGGTTTTCTCTTTGGACCGCGCACGGCCCGTTTCTCTTTTGGCAAGACAAAAGAGAAATGGGGGGTGCGGCCCATTATCGGGTCCCGATAAATTCCCCCGCCGAAACCGGCGGAATGAGGCAAGGCGCTGCCGCAGCAGCGATCACTGGTCGTGGTACTCCTTGCAGGTGCACTTCTTCCACTTCAGGCCGCTGCCGCAGGGGCACAGGTCGTTGCGGCCGATCTTGGTGACCTTCCGGGGCTGCTTCTTCGGCGCGGTGCCGTCGCCGCCCACGTTCTCCACCATGCCCTTGGCCACCCGCTCCCGCTTGACCTCCTCGTCCTTCTTCAGGCGGACGGAGAACATGCGGCGGACGGTCTCGCTCTGGATGGCGGAGACCATCTCGTCGAACATGCTGAGGGACTCCTGCTTGTAGGCGATGACCGGATCGGTGTTGGCATAGGCCCGCAGGCGGATGCCCTGCTTCAGGTCGTCCATGGCGTCGATGTGGTCCATCCAGTACTCATCTACCACGCGCAGCATGATGACCCGCTCCAGCTCCCGCATGAGGGGCGTGCCGATCTCCGCCTCCTTGGCCTCGTACGTCTTTTCGGCGGCCTCCGCAAAGAGCTCCGTGAAATCCTGCTGGGTCTTTTCGGCGGCCTCCTCCTCGGTGAAGCGGAAGGTGCCGGCGGGGAAGTACAGCCCCTCCAGGCCGCGGAGCATCTCCCGGCAGCCGGCGGCGTCCAGGGCCTGGTTCTCGCCGAAGGCCATGGCCACATGGTCGGCGATGACGGTGCGGGTCATGCTCTGGATGGTCTCCTTCAGGTCCTTGCCGTCCAGGACCTCCCGGCGCTGAGCGTAGATGATCTCCCGCTGCTTGTTCATCACGTCGTCATACTCCAGCACGGACTTGCGGGACTGGAAGTTGCGGGACTCCACGGTGGTCTGGGCATTCTCGATGGCCTTCGTGAGCATCTTGTTCTCGATGGGAGTGTCCTCGTCCAGATCGAACTTCTCCATCATGCCCTGGATGCGCTCGCCGCCGAACAGGCGCATCAGATCGTCCTCCAGGGAGATATAGAACCGGGTCTCGCCGGGGTCGCCTTGCCGGCCGGCACGGCCGCGGAGCTGGTTGTCGATGCGGCGGGACTCATGGCGCTCGGTGCCGATGATGAAGAGGCCGCCGGCCGCGCGGACCTTCTCGGCCTCGTCGGCGATGACGGCCTTGTGGGCCGCCAGCCGCTCGGCAAAGAGCCTGCGGGCCGCCAGGATCTCCTCGTTGTCCGTGTCGGCGTAGCCGGTGGCGTCGGCGATGACCTCGTCGGCGTAGCCGGCCTTCACCAGGTCCGCCCGGGCCAGGTACTCGGCGTTGCCGCCCAGCATGATGTCGGTGCCGCGGCCGGCCATGTTGGTGGCCACGGTGACGGCGCCGTACTTGCCCGCCTGGGCCACGATCTCCGCTTCCTTCTCGTGGTTCTTGGCGTTGAGGAGGTTGTGCCGGATGCCCTCCCGGACCAGAAGTGCGCTCAGGTACTCGTTCTTCTCGATGGACACGGTGCCCACCAGCACCGGCTGGCCCTTGGCGTGGCAGGCCTTGATCTGCTCGATCACCGCCCGGTACTTGCCCGCCTCGGTCTTGTACACCACGTCGTGGTGGTCATGGCGCTGGTTGGGCCGGTTGGTGGGGATCTCCACGATGTCCAGATTGTAGATGGTGCCGAACTCCTCCTGCTCGGTCATGGCGGTGCCGGTCATGCCGGAGAGCTTGTCATAGAGGCGGAAGTAGTTCTGGAAGGTGATGGTGGCCAGGGTCTTGTTCTCGCTCTTGACGCCCACGTGCTCCTTGGCCTCGAT
>CALWOF010000048.1 GCA_944382995.1 uncultured Oscillospiraceae bacterium
GTGACGCTGGAGCGCGGCGGGGACACCGTGGTGCTGGCGGGCATCGACGATCCCAACGGCTACGCCGACCAGAAGACACCGGAGGAGCTGGCCGCCGAGGTGTACGCCGCCTGCGGCGACCCCTTCTGGCTGCTGCTGGCCCACCGGAACGACCGCTTCGTCTCTCAGTACAGCCTGCTGGGGGCGGACCTGGTGCTCTCCGGCCACGGCCACGGCGGCGTCATCCGCCTTCCCTTCACCGACGGGCTGCTGTCCACGGAGCGGACCCTCTTCCCCTCCTACACCGCCGGGCTCTATGTGGAAAACGGCTCCTGCCTGTTCGTCACCCGGGGGCTGGGGAACTCCGGCCCCTCCTTCCGCCTTTTCAACCGGCCGGAGGTGGCGGTAGTGACGCTGCACCGGGCCTGATCCTGAATGTTTTCCGAGGTTTTCCCATGACCGAATTCCACGTCGGACAATTTGATATCGCCGTCATCGGCGCGGGCCACAGAGGGACCCGGCGAACGCCGGGACGCGCTTTGCGCGTACAAGCGTTTTTACGGAGTAAAAACCTTGGCGGAGGCGGAATTCAGTTCCGCCGAGCACTGAGATCATCCACGGGAACCCGCGTGGCACGCGGCAATAAGATGGGGAGAAACCGATGACCGAATTCCACGCCGGACAATTTGATATCGCCGTCATCGGCGCCGGCCACGCGGGCATTGAGGCTGCCCTGGCCGCCGCCCGGCTGGGGATGGAGACCATCGTGTTCACCATCAACCTGGACGCGGCGGGCAACATGCCCTGCAACCCCGCCATCGGCGGCACCGGCAAGGGCCATCTGGTCCGGGAGCTGGACGCCCTGGGGGGCGAGATGGCAAAGGCCGCCGACGCGTGCTGCATCCAGTACCGGCTCCTGAACAAGGGCAAGGGGCCGGCGGTCTGGTCCCTCCGGGCCCAGGCGGACCGGCGGAGGTACCAGGAATACATGAAGCACGCCCTGGAGCGGCAGGAGCATCTGACGGTCCGCCAGGGCGAGGTGACGGAGGTCCGGACGGAGAACGGTGCCGTGTCCGCCGTGGTGCTCTCCACCGGGGCGGTGTTCTCGGTGCGGGCCGTGATCCTGGCCACCGGCACGTATCTCACGGGCCGGACCATCGTGGGCGAGTGCGTGGAGGACTCCGGCCCCGACGGGATGCACCCGGCCAGACGGCTGACGGACTCTCTGCTGGAGCTGGGCCTGCCCCTGCGGCGGTTCAAGACCGGCACGCCCCCCCGGGTGAACGCCCGGACCGTGGACTTTGACGAGATGGAGATCCAGTACGGCGACAAGCTGCCGGTGCCCTTCTCCTACAGCACGAAAGCGCCGCCGGAGAACAAAGCCGTGTGCTACCTCACCTGGACCACGGAGGAGACGCTGCGCATCGTCCGGGAGAACCTGGACCGGGCGCCCATGTACTCCGGCGTCATCGAGGGGGTGGGACCCCGGTACTGCCCCTCCTTTGAGACGAAGGTGGTCCGGTTCCCGGACAAGCTCCGCCACCAGCTGTTCGTGGAGCCCATGGGCCTCGACACCGAGGAGCTGTACATCCAGGGCTTCTCCTCCTCCATGCCGGAGGAGGTGCAGGTCCGGATGCTCCACAGCGTGCCGGGGCTCCGCCATGCGGTGATGACCCGGCCCGCCTACGCCATCGAGTACGACTGCATCGACCCCCTGGCCCTGCGCCCCACCCTGGAGGTAAAGGCCGTGCCCGGCCTTTACGGCGCCGGGCAGTTCAACGGCTCCTCCGGGTATGAGGAGGCGGCGGTCCAGGGCTTCTGCGCCGGGGTCAACGCCGCGCGGAGGCTGCAGGGCCAGAGCGATTTCATCCTCTCCCGGTCGGAGAGCTATATCGGCACCCTCATCGACGATCTCGTCACCAAGGGCACCAACGAGCCCTACCGCATGATGACCTCCCGCAGCGAGTACCGGCTGCTGCTCCGGCAGGACAACGCCGACCTGCGTCTCACCCGCCGGGGGTATGACATCGGCCTGGTGCCGGAGGAGCGCCTGAACGAGGTGGAGGAAAAATACGCCGCCGTGGACCGGGAGATCCGTCGGCTGGAGCACACCGGCGTGGCCCCCTCCCCCGCCCTGACGGCCCTCCTCGCGGAAAAGGGCACATCGGACGCCCCGGACGGCTGCTCCCTCATCGCCCTGCTGCGGCGGCCCCAGCTGACCTACGCGGACCTGGCCCCCTTTGACCCGGACCGGCCGGACCTGCCCGCCGACGCGGCGGAGCAGGTGGAGATCAGCGTCAAGTACGCCGGCTACATCCAGCGCCAGCAGAGGCAGGTGGAGGACTTCCGGAAGATGGAGTCCCGCCGCCTGCCGCCGGATCTGGATTACGATTCCATCCAGGGGTTGCGGCTGGAGGCCCGGGAGAAGCTCTCCGCCGTCCGTCCGGCGGACCTGGGCCAGGCCAGCCGCATCTCCGGCGTCAGTCCTGCGGATCTGACCGCCCTGATGATCTGGCTGGAGCGGCAGCCCGCCGCTCCCATTTACGGAGAGAAAACACACCATGCCCCGCCGCATGAGACGAAAGGAAGCACCGCCCCATGATCATTGACCTGACCCATACCATCACGCCGGACATGCCCATGTACCCCGGCTCCGCCGCCCCCACCATCGAGCCCACCGGCTCCTTGACCCGGAACGGGTACCGGGAGACCCGGCTGACCATCGCCTCCCACACCGGCACCCACATGGACGCCCCCTCCCACATGCTGGCGCGGGGCTCTACGCTGGAGGTGCTGCCCGCCTCCCAGTTCTGCGGCCGGGCGGTGGTGCTGGACGTGTCGGACCTGCCGCCCCGGAGCATCATCACCGCCGATCATCTCCGGGCGCTGAACGGCACCATCCGGTCCGCGGACTTCGTGCTCTTCTATACCGGCTGGGAGAAGAAGTGGGGCACCGACGCCTATTATGACGACGACTTTCCGGTCCCGGACCGGGAGGCGGCCCAGTATCTGGTGTCCTGCGGCCTCAAGGGCGTGGGCACCGATGCCCTCAGCGTGGACACCCTGCGGGACGAGGAATTCGCCGCCCACAAGACCCTGCTGGAGGGCGGGCTGGTGATCCTGGAGAGCCTGTGCCTGAAGAAGGTGGTGGGCCGGCGGGACCTGATGCTCTTCGCCCTGCCCCTGAAATTTGAAAACGCCGACGGCGCGCCGGTCCGCGCCATCGCGGAGTTCCGGGACTTCCCGGAGAACAAGGAGGCGGAAACGCTGTGAAAAAATTTCTGGCCATCGTGGTGTGCAAGCTGGGCCGCGCCGTGGGCAAGCTGGTGGGCAAGGGCAGCTCCATGCCCGGCAAGTTCGCCCTGAAGCTCTGCCCGGACATCCTGGCCCGGGTGCAGCTGCCGGAGCACATCATCGCCGTCACCGGCTCCAACGGCAAGACCTCCACGGTGGAGATGATCGCCGCCATCCTCCGGGCCGCGGGGAAGACCGTGGTCTACAACGAGGAGGGCTCCAACCAGATCGAGGGCGTCACCACCCTGGTGCTGACCCACGCGGACCTCACCGGCCGGGTGCGGGCGGACGTGCTGCTGATCGAGTCCGATGAGCGGTATGCCGCTCAGAGCTTCCGGTACTTCCACCCCACGGAGTTCGTCATCACCAATCTCTACCGGGACCAGCTGACCCGGAACGGCCACCCGGAGTGGGTGTACGACGCCATCCTGCCGGCCATCCACCCGGAGACGGAGCTGCTCCTCAACGCCGACGATCCCCTGTCCAGCTGCTTTGCCCGGGGCCATGAGAAGGTGCGCTGGTTCGGCCTGGACCGCTGCCCCACCGACACGGACGCCCCCACCGGCGTCTATCACGACGGGGCCTACTGCCCGGTGTGCCATGCCCCCATGGAATACGACTACGTCCACTACAACCACATCGGCGCCTTCCGCTGCACGAAGTGCGGCCACAAAAAGCCCGCCGCGGACTTTGCCGCCACGGCCCTGGACCTGGAGCGGGGCACACTGACCATCGACAACGCCGTTACGGTCCAGCTGGCCTTCCGCAGCATCTACAACGTCTACAACATCCTGGCGGCCTATGCCGCCTGCCGCTGCGCGGGTGCCGCCGCGGACACCATCGCCGGCGTCATCAACAACTACATGCTCAAAAACGGGCGGATGCAGAGATTCACCCTGGGCGCCCACCGCGGGATGCTGCTCACCAGCAAGCACGAGAACTCCATCGCCTACGACACCAACCTGCGGTACATCCGTTCCGCCCACGGCCCCTGCACGGTGCTGGTGATCGTGGACGCGGTGAGCCGGAAGTACTTCACCAGCGAGACCAGCTGGCTGTGGGACATCGACTTCGGCCTTCTGAACTGCCCCCATGTGGAGCGGGTGGTCCTCTCCGGCCGGTACTGCAACGACCTGGCGGAGCGGTTCGCCTTCACGGACATTCCCCGGGAAAGAATCGTGATCCGGCCGGAGATCCCCGCCGCGGCGGAGCTGCTGAAGAGCGGCGGAGACGAGGATGTGTACGTGGTCACCTGCTTCTCGGACCGGGATAAGATCCTCTCTCAGGTGGTAAAGGAGGCGTGAGGACATGGAAGTGAAGATCGTCCATTTCTATCCCGACCTGATGAGCCTGTACGGCAGCTATGCCAATGTGGCTGTGCTCCGGCGGCGCCTGGAGGCCATGGGCTGCGCCGTGACCGTGCAGTCCGTCCGCCCGGGGGAGGAGGCGGACATCGCCGGCGCCGACTTCCTCTTCATGGGGGCCGGCACGGAGCGGGCGGAGCGGTTCGCCGCCGGGGACCTCGCCCGGTTCGGGCCGGCGGTAAAAGCCGCGGCGGAGGACGGCTGTGCCATGCTGTTCGCCGGCACGGCCATGGAGCTGCTGGGGCGCTCTGTCACCGACAAAAACGGCGAGACCTATGACGGCATCGGCCTTGCGCCCTTCACAACGGTCCAGGGAGACCGCCGGATCGTGGGGGATGTGTACGGCGCCGCAGACCTGTTCCCCGAGGCGGTGGTGGGCTTCATGAACAAGTGCGGCCTCATCCGCGGGGTGGAGACGCCCCTGCTGACGGGCCTCACCATGGGATTCGGCAACGAGACGGAAAAGGGCCCGGAGGGCTTCCACTGGAAGAACGTCTTCGCCTCGGAGCTCACCGGTCCCCTTCTGGTGAAGAACCCCCGGCTGCTGGAGGCGGTCACGGCGGCCATCTTCGCCCGGCGGGGCATCCCCCTGCCGGAGGATATGCCCACGGATCCCTATGCAGAGGCCGGCTATGCCATCACAGCGGAGCAGCTGCGGCTTCGGGCCGAGGGCGGCAAGTGACTGCCCCGACATGGATCAGAAAAAGCGGAGAGGCGATGCCTCTCCGCTTTTAGGCTGACGGAAAAGTCCAAGGACTTTTCCGTCAGCCTAAAAAAATGCCGTTACTTTCCCACCGCACAGCGGTGGAAAAGTCCTTGCTATGCTCGCTGAACGCTTTGCTACGCAAGGCGTTCAGGGCATTTGATCCCACCCGAGGCGGGCTGCCGCCCCCTCGGACTCCCCCGCTAAAATTCGGACGGTCGTCCTAACAGAGCATTTCCGGCAAGCGGAGAGGCGATGCCTCTCCGCTTTTTCTGTATCCCGCCGGATCACTCCGTATTGCTGAGGATCTCGTTGTGCTTATCCACCACACTGATCTCCAGATCCCGGAAATCAGCGGTGTCCGGCTCCTCGGTGAGCCGCAGCAGCCAGGGGGATTCGTACTCCGTCTCCAGCAGGTCCCCATCCTCCGTCACCACGCAGTATGGGGTGAAGTTCCTGCCCAGGATGAACCAGTCCCCCGCCCGCTGCTCCATGCCGGTGATCTCAATGGGCACCATGCCCATCTCCATCTCTGACGGCGTGTAGCGGCCTGCGCCGCCGTACTGCCAACCGGCGCCGTAGAGCGCGTCGTACTCCAGCATCTGCAGGTCCCGCCGGTAGGAGGGCTCCTGCCAGCAGGTCTGGTGGAAGCCGTTCATCACCCCGGTGGTGATGCCGAGCCTGCCCAGCACGTCGGCGGAGAGCTGATAGGCCGCCAGGTCCTTGTCCTCCTTCTCCAGGCCGAGGTTGTCCCAGAGGATGTACTCCGTCCGATAGAGGCTGCCGCTCTCCAGATCGGCGGCGGTCAGCCCCAGAGCGGGCAGATGGTCGCCGTAGAGGACCAGCACCGTCCGCTCCTCCCGCTCCTCCAGGGCCGCTGTCAGCTCGCCCACAAAGGCGTCCATCTCGTGGACCTGGTTCACGTAGTACTCCATGGCGTAGTGATAGTCCTCATCGGGGCAGGCCTCCACCGTGACGGCCGGGTCCTCCAGCACCGGATCGGCGGGATATTTGCCGTGGCCCTGGACGGAGACGGTGAACACCAGATCCGGCTGTCCCTCCGTCGCATCCAGCGCCTGCAGGATCTGGTCGGTGAGCATGGCGTCCTTGGCCCAGTTCTTCGGCGTCAGCTCTGCCCTGGGCATGTACTCCAGAGCGGTAAAGTCGTCAAAGCCCAGGTTGGGGTACACCTCGTTCCGGCTGTAGAAAGCCGCCCGGTGGTTGTGGATGGCGTGGGCCGCATAGCCGTTGGCCTTCAGGTCGTAGGCCACGGATTCCGCCGTCTTCTCCGTCAGCTGGGTCTGATAGGGGTACTCCCCGGGGCCGAAAAAGCGGGTGTTCATGCCGGTGAGGACCTCAAACTCCGTGTTGGCGGTCCCCGCCCCCACCACCGGCACGGTCAGATAGCCGGAGGAGCAGCTCTCCCGCAGGGCCGTCCAGTTGGGCACCGGGTCCTCCGACAGCTCCAGTCCCCGGATGAGGCCGGGATCGATGTAGGACTCCAGCTGCACGAAGATCACGTTCACGTCTGTCAGGGGCTCTGCGCCCAGCCCGGACGTGTTTTCCTCCACCGTCCGGACGATGCGCTCCACCGCCGCCTGGCTGTAGCCGGCGGGCCGGCGGATGCCCCGGTTCAGCCACGTCTGCAAAAAGCAGTAGGAAAAGCCGTAGTCCTCATAGGCGAAGGCCAGATTGGCAAACTGGTGGGAGAGATCTCCCACCGCGAAAGCCAGGGCGCAGCAGCCCCCCATCAGCAGACTGGACACCGCCATGGCGGCGGCGCCGGTCAGCAGCCGGGTCCGCAGCGGTCGGCTGCTGCGGGGCCCCTTCCAGAACAGCAGCGCCAGCCCCGCCGCCACCAGGACCAGGGCGGAGATCAGCAGCACGATGTACCCGGTGGAGAGATAGTTGGGCACCGTGTCCAGCCCGGTCTGGAACACCGTCAGATCCGCCACGGTGAAGGGCGTCATGCGGTTGAGGAGGATGAAGCCGTTCACCCCGCCGCACACCAGCCACACAAAGGACACCAGGGCGCACCAGAAGGCCCGCCGCCGCAGGAGGAAGCAGGGCGACAGCGTCACCAGCACGATCAGCACATTGGTCAAAAACGCCAGAGGCTCCTCCGACACGAAGCGCCAGAGGCTCTCCGGTCCCTCCGTGAAGGTCTTGTGGTTGAACAGCTCCGCCACGACCGTGACCAGCAGGGCCAGCAGCGGGACATACAGGAACGCCCTGCGTTCCTGCGGATGCCGCGCGGCATCCGGCGCCGGCCGATGCGCCTCCACCATGGCGACCACCCTCTTTCTGTGATTAGGGCCCTATTATAGCCCCATTCCGCCGCGGAGTCCATGAACATTCTGCGAATTTTTCCGACAAATTTAACAGAACTTTTATGCAGGTCTGAGGAATCCCGGCGGGCTGTCCCGTAGAGACCTGTGGGGAGAAAAAACTCTTGACTTTTCCCCTAATCTGTATTACTGTACTATTTATCTAGTACAATCGGAGGTGCACTTATGGTTCCTTCCCTGCAATTCCTCCGCCGGGCAGGCGGCCTGGCTCTGGCCGCGGCCCTGGCGCTGAGCTCCGCCGCTCTGGCGGCGGACACGCCGGCTCTGACCGCGGCCGAACGGCTGGAGGATCTGGACCTGCTCTGCCAGGCTTTGGAGCGCTATCACCCGGACCTCTTCGCCAACACGCCGGAGGCGGACTTCCTGGCCAAAAAGGCGGAGATCGAAGGCCGACTAGCCGGTGAGAGCGACGTGGAATTCGCGCTGGATCTCCTGAGCTTGACGGCTTTGGCCGGGGACTCCCACACCCAGGCGTCCCTGAACGCCGTGGCGGATCAGGTGCGATTCTATCCCACCGCCCTCACCTGGTACGACGGTCACTGGTACCTCACCATGGCAGAGGCAGGCCAGGCCGCTCTGCTGGGACAGGAGGTCACCGCCGTCAATGGCCGCTCCATGGAGGCCGTGCTGGAGGCCTTCTCCACTCTGCTCAGCGCCGACAATCCGGTGAAGCTGCGGCGGCAGTACCGGCAGAACTGCAATGTGGCGGACCTGTATGAATTTGTGGGCCTGGTGCCGGAGGGCGGCGATCTGGAGCTGACGCTGGGGAACGGGCGGACGCTGTCCGTGGAGCCGGTGGACGCGGCGGCGCTGGCCGGCGTCTCCCTGGCCCGTCTGTCAGACCAAATCACAGCTAAGCCCGTCACAGCGGCCGCGGAGGACTTCTACTGGGGCACCGCTCTGGACAGGGACACCTATTATATTCAGTACAACACCTGCCAGGAGGACCCGGCGCTGCCCATGGAGACCTTCGCCGCCCAGACGGAGACCGCGCTGGACGCCGGGGACTACAGCCGGGTCCTGCTGGATCTGCGGAACAACGGCGGCGGGTCCGACGGCGTGATCTGGCCCCTGCTGGCGGTGCTCCGGCAGGAGATGGACGACGGCACGGAGGTGGTGGGGCTCATCGGGGAAACCACCTTCTCCTCCGCCGTCATCAACGCCGTGGAGCTCCAGGAGATGGGGGCTGTGCTGGTGGGGGAGCCCGCCAGCGGCAGCGTGGACCACTTCGGCTCCGTAGGGACGTTCTCCCTGCCCAACTCCGGGATCCGGGTGGGCGTGTCCACCAAGTACATCGACCTGGGCACGCTGCTGGACGCGGACGCCGGCCGGGGCGTGGAGCCCCTGGAGCCGGATGTCACGGTCCCCCAGACGCTGGAGGATGAGCTGGCCGGCCGGGACAGCGCCGTGGAGTGGCTGCTCTCCCACCCGGAGAAGCTGGAGCGGCGGAGCTATCCCGACGCCCCTCTCACCCGGGGCCGGTTCGTGGGGCTGCTGTACGAGGCCGCCGGGTCTCCGGCGGTCCCGGCGGACGCCTCCTTCCCCGACCTGCTGGGGATCGAGTGGTATCTGCCCGCCGTGGGCTGGGCTGAGAACGCCGGCGTTGCCGCCGGGACCGCCGCGGGGACCTTCGCCGCAGCCCGCCCCCTCACCTGGCAGGAGGCCGCGGTGTTTCTGGTCCGCGCAGTAGGGACGCTGGAGCTGGAGCCGGAGACGGTCCGCGCCGCGCCTCTGCCCGCCGCCCTGGCGGAGGGCGCCTGGGACCGGACCTCCCTGGAGCTGGCCTGGAGCTGGGGCCTGCTGCCGGAGGACGCGGGCGCCGGGAGCACCCGGGCCCAGGGCGAGGCCATGGCGGACGCCCTGGCGGGCCTGCTCCGGTAAAGCGCAAAAAAAAAGCCACGGGAGAATTCCCGTGGCTCGCAGCTTGTCAAAAAAATTCGACACGCTGCTTACGGTTTCAGAACTTTCAAAAAAGTTCTGAAACCGAATGATCTCACTGGCGCAGGACACCCCTCCTGGGTTACGTCTCCGTGCCTGCGCAGCCGTTGGCGGCTCCGCCGGCCTTACGGATGCGGCGTACCTCTTGCGGGTGCAAGAGCCGCCCTGACGGGCGGTTGACTCCGGCACGCTCCTGCGGGGGCAGCCGCGCACACCCTTCCTTCCCGGTGTTTTAAGTTTCCGGGTCTATCGAAAGCCTGAGAGCCACGGGAAAACTCCCGTGGCTCTCTTTATGCTCTGGTGGTGAGAAGTGCCGGAGCTCACTCGCTGTACATGCTCTTGAGCTTGAGCAGGTGCTGATAGCGGTCCATGGCGGCCTTCTCGTTCCGGGCGAACAGCTCGCCGGCGCGGTCGGGGAACTCGCGGGTCAGACGGCTGTACCGGGCCTCGTTCATCAGGAACTCCTGATAACCGCCGGCAGGCTCCTTGGAATCCAGGGTGAACTTGCCGCCGTTCTCGTCGGGCTGGAAGCGGAACAGGTTCCAGTAGCCGCACTCCACGGCCTTCTTCATCTCGTGCTGGCAGTTCATCATGCCGCCCTTGATGGAGTGCATCTCGCAGGGAGCGTAGCCGATGATCAGGGACGGGCCGTGATAGGCCTCGGCCTCCTGGATGGCCTTCAGGGTCTGAGCGGGGTTGGCGCCCATGGCCACCTGGGCCACATACACATAGCCGTAGCTCATGGCGATCTCCGCCAGGGACTTCTTCTTGGTCTCCTTGCCGGAGGCGGCAAACTGGGCCACCTGGCCGATGTTGGAGGCCTTGGAGGCCTGGCCGCCGGTGTTGGAGTAGACCTCGGTATCGAAGACGAAGACGTTCACGTCGTTGCCGGAGGCCAGGACGTGGTCCAGGCCGCCGAAGCCGATGTCGTAGGCCCAGCCGTCGCCGCCGAAGATCCACATGGACTTCTTGGCCAGATACTCCTTGTCGGCCAGGATCTCAGCGACCAGCTTGCAGGCGTCGCACTGGCAGAGCTTCTCGCCCTTGGCCTGCAGCTCCTTGCCGAAGGCCTGGATCTCGGGGTTGGAGCTGGCCAGCAGCTCGTCCACGGTGCACAGGCCATTCTCCAGAGCGGCGATGTAGGCCTTGGCGGCCTCGCCGTTGGCAGCGCCGTCGTCCATGGTGTCCAGCCACTTCTGGCCGGCCTCCTTCAGGGCGGGGACGGTCCACTCCTTGGCGATCAGCTCGCGGGTCAGGTCCGCCAGACGGCTGCGGATGGCCTGCTGGCCCAGATACATGCCCAGGCCGTGCTCGGCGTTATCCTCGAACAGGGAGTTGGCCCAGGCGGGACCGTGGCCCTCCTTGTTGGTGCAGTAGGGAGAGGTGGCAGCCGGACCGCCCCAGATGGAGGAGCAGCCGGTGGCGTTGGAGATGTACATCCGGTCGCCGAACAGCTGGGTGATCAGGCGGGCATAGCTGGTCTCGGCGCAGCCGGCGCAGGAGCCGGAGAACTCCAGCATGGGCTGCCGGAACTGGCTGCCCTTGACGGTGTTGTCCTGCATGTCCTTCTTCTCGGACACCTTGGCGACGCAGTAGTCGAAGACCTCCTGCTGGGCGGCCTCCTGCTCCTGGTCCACCATGGTCAGGGCGTTCACCGGGCACTGGCCCACGCACACGGCGCAGCCCATGCAGTCCAGCGGGCTGATGGCCATGGTGTACTTGTACACGCCCTTGCCCTTGCCGGCCTTCACGTCCACGATCTTGGCGGCGGCGGGGGCGTTCTTGGCCTCCTCCTCGGTCAGAGCGAAGGGACGGATGGTGGCGTGGGGGCAGACATAGGCGCAGTTGTTGCACTGGATGCACTTGGTGGCATCCCAGGTGGGCACGCTGACGGCAACGCCGCGCTTCTCATAGGCGGCGGCGCCCAGCTCGAACTGGCCGTCCACGTGCTTGACGAAGGCGGACACAGGCAGGGAATCGCCGTCCATGCGGCCCACGGGATCGAGGATCGTGGTGACCTGCTCCACCAGAGCGGCGGGACCCTCGCGCTTGGCGGTCTCAGCCTCGTCGGCGGCGTTGGCCCAGTCGGCGGGCACATCGAACTTCTTGAAGGCGGTGGCGCCCAGGTCGATGGCCTTGTGGTTCATGTCCACGATGTCCTGGCCCTTCTTCAGGTAGGAGTGGGTGGCGGCATCCTTCATGTACTGGATGGCCTCAGACTCCGGCATGACCTTGGCCAGGGAGAAGAAGGCGGACTGCAGGATGGTGTTGGTGCGCTTGCCCATGCCGATCTCCTTGGCGAGATCGATGGCGTCGATGGTGTAGACCTGGATGTTGTTCTTGGCGATGTACCGCTTGGAGGCGGCGTCCAGGTGGTGGCTGAGCTCCTCGTTGCTCCACTGGCAGTTGATGAGGAAGGTGCCGCCGGGCTTCACATCACGGACGATGGGGAAGTGCTTGGTGATGTAAGCGGGCACGTGGCAGGCCACGAAGTCGGCCTTGTTGATGTAGTAGGAGGACTTGATGGGCTTGTCGCCGAAGCGCAGGTGGCTGATGGTCACGCCGCCGGTCTTCTTGGAGTCATACTGGAAGTAGGCCTGGACGTACTTGTCGGTGTGGTCGCCGATGATCTTGATGGAGTTCTTGTTGGCGCCGACGGTGCCGTCGCCGCCCAGGCCCCAGAACTTGCACTCGATGGTGCCGGCGGGAGCCACGCTGGGAGCGGGCTTCTC
>CALWOF010000049.1 GCA_944382995.1 uncultured Oscillospiraceae bacterium
TGGTGGGAACAACTGGACTCGAACCAGTGACCCCCTGCTTGTAAGGCAGGTGCTCTAACCAGCTGAGCTATGCTCCCTCGTCGCCGCTTTCGTCAGACGGCAAAAGTTATTATACTCAAACAGGCCTCGTCTGTCAACTGTAAATTTAATTTTTCTTGCTTTTTTTCCGAATGCCCTCCACCATGGCCTCCAGGTCCTCCCGGGAGAAGTGCTGCACATTGTCGCAGAAGCGGCAGGTGAGATCCGCGTGGCCCTGCTCATCGATCATGGTCTGCAGCTCCTCCGCCCCCAGGCTGATGAGGGCCCGCTCCATCCGCTCCCGGCTGCAGGTGCAGCGGTATCCGATGGGGCTCTTCTCCAGGATCTCCAAGTCGAAGTCCGACAGGGCCTTCCGCAGCATGGTCTCCGGGTCCGGGTCCTCCCGCAGGAGAGCCGTCACCGGCCCCGCAGCCAGGATGCTCCCCTCCACCTTGGCGATGACGTCCTCCCCGGCGCCGGGCAGCAGCTGGATGAGATACCCGCCGGCGGCGAGCACGCTCTGATCCCGGTCCACCAGCACGCCCAGGCCGCAGGCCGTGGGGATCTGCTCCGACTCCGCGAAGTAGGCCGCCAGGTCCTCGGCGATCTCCCCGCCCAGCAGGCCCACGCTGCCCACATAGGGCTCCTTCATGTTCAGGTCCCGGATCACCGTCAGGGTGCCCTCATGGCCCACGGCGGTGCCCACGTCCAGCTTGCCGTCGGGCCGCAGGGGCAGATCCACCGCCGGCTCATCCACCGTTCCCCGGACGTTGCCGGCATTGTCGGACACCGCCAGCACTGTGCCCAGCGGGCCGCCGCCCTTGATCTGGAGGGTGACGCTCTCGCCGTCCTCCTTCAGGGCGTTGCCCATCATGGAGGCCGCCGCCAGGGCGCGGCCCAGGGCCGCCGTGGCCACCGGCAGGGTCTTGTGGATCTGCCGGGCCCGCTCCGTCAGCTCCCGGGTGGAGACCGCCGCGGCCTTCACATAGCCGTCCCGGGAGATGGCCCGGATCAGTTGATCGCTCATATCGCAAAATCTCGCTTTCTTAAATTTCAGTCATGCCAGGGGCTTCCGGCACCGGAAGATCCACCGGTCCTCCTCCGGCCGCGGGGGACGGCTGGTCAGGTCGCCGGTGACAGTGACGCAGTCAAAGCCCGCCTCGCGCAGGTATGCCTCCAGCTCCTCCCGGCCCCAGGCCCGCTCCCGGTGCTCCTCGAAAGCCCGGTCCCAGGCCCCCTGGCCGTTCTCCCGGAACAGGTCCACCTGATAGGTGCAGATCCTCGTCCGCTCGGAGAAAAAGGTCCGCCAGACACAGAAGCTGTCCTCCGTCTCGTCCAGGTACACCTGGCCGTCCATCCGCCGGAGCTTGTAGGGGCTGTTCACGTCAAAGCAAAACACGCCGCCGGGCTTCAGCCACCGGCACACCCGCCGGAGCGTCTCCCGCAGGTCCGCCGTCCGGGTCAGGTAGTTCAGAGAGTCCAGGGTGGAGATGGCGGCATCCACTTCTCTCCCCAGCCGCAGCCGGGGCATGGCCTGGTGGAGGAACAGCGGCGCCCGCTCCCCCAGAGTCTCGGCCTTTTTCGCCGCCTGGGTCAGCATCTCCTCCGATCCGTCCACCGCGAGAACGCGGTACCCGCGCTCCGCCAGCAGGCAGGCGATGGTGCCGGTGCCGCAGGCCAGGTCCAGCACCGTCTCCACCGGGGCGCGCTCCCTCCGGAACAGCCGGTCCAGGTACGCCGCCCGGCGGAGGTGCTCCGCATCCGCTGTCAGCGCGTCATAGCTGGCGGCCAGGGCATCATAGCTGTTCATGCCTTCTGTTCCTTGTTCTTGTACCGGGCGAAGATCTTCTCATAGGCGCCGGTGCCGTAGCTGAGGGACCGGTTCACCCGGCTGATGGTGGCGCTGGATGCGCCGGTGCGCTCCAGGATCTCATTGTAGATCATGCCGTCGTCCAGCAGAGAGGCCACTTCGAACCGCTGCTCCATGCTCCGCAGCTCGGAGACCGTGCACAGGTCCTGGAAGAACGCATAGCACTCCTGCTCGTCCTTCAGCAGGAGGATGGCCTTGTACAGCTCGTCGTTTTTCTCCTTCTTGCCGATCTTTACCATATCCGTACCCTTTCCGGAAACCTCCAGCGAATTCGCGGCACATACCGCCACGATGTATTTTAGCATTCTACTGCGTGAAAGTAAAGGGTCTGGGGCGGAAATTTTTCACGCTTTAAAGCGTGCCGTTCACCTTGCCGCCCCCGGCGGCATAGGCTGGTTCAGATCACTGTCTATGCGGAAGGAGCGGCGGAACATGAACGAACCTCTCACCTGTCTGCACACGGAGGCCATGACCGCGGAGCGGGAGTGGACCGTGGACGATGTCCCGGCCCTGTCCGCCGCCGTCTCCCTGCCGGAGCCCGTGCCGGCGGCGGACCGGGTCTCCCGGCGCATCCGGCGGTACTACCAGCTCCAGTGCCGCTCCTTCCTGCGCTACTGTGAAAAGGCGCTGCTGCCCCAGGCTGCGGCGGAGGTCCGCGCCGCTTTGGAGGCCAGCCAGCCTCTGCCCCGCTTTCAGGCGGAGCTGACCTATCAGGTGACCTACAACTCCGGCGGGCTGTGGAGCCTGCGGACCCAGTCCCGGGAATCCGGGCCCGGCTGGGGGACGGTCCTTCTCCGCAGGGGGGATACCTGGGATCTCGCCGCCGGCTACCCTGTCCCGCTGGCGGACTTCTTCCCCCGGCGGAGCGGCTGGAGGCGGCGGCTCATCGCGCTGGCGGCGGAGGAGGTGCGGCACCGGGAGGCGGCCGGGGTCTCCCGGTACCGGGAGGGCGTGCATCGCCTGCTTCGCCGGCAGTTCAATCCGGAGAACTTCTACCTGACAGCGGAGGGTCTGGCCTTCTTCTACCCCATGTACGCCATCGCGCCGGCGGCGGAGGGGGTACCCACATTCCTGATGCCGTGGGAGGAGGTCCGGAGGGAGGAATGAGGGATCGTTTGCAGCATGGGCAGCACTGCTCGCCTCGATCCGCCCGCACTGTATAAAAAGCTGGAGCGGCGATGCCGCTCCAGCTCTCCTGATCCCTGATTTCTGATTCCTGGCGGAAAAAGCACTCAGCTCTTTTTCTTCGGCAGGCAGCGCACCACCATCTTCCACAGGGCGAAGAGGGCGATGGCGTTGGGGATGACCATGAGGAAGTTGAACATGTCCGTCAGGGCCCACACCAGGTCGTTGGAGGTGACGGTGCCCAGGAAGATGAACACCAGGGCCACGATGGTGTAGATCACGGTGCCCTTCTTGCCGAAGAGGTAGATGACGTTGATCTTGCCGAACAGGTTCCAGCCCAGGATGGTGGAGAAGGCGAAGAAGAACAGGCAGATGGCCACGAAGGCAGAGCCGATGCCGGAGCCCATGACGGTGCCGAAGGCGGTCTGGGCCAGATTGGCGCTGTTGAGCTGGCTCGTCACATCTCCCACATAGCCGTTCGCCAGAGGGCCGCCCTCGGTGTAGAGGGTGGAGATGATCACCAGGGCGTTGAGGGTCAGCACCACAAAGGTGTCGATGAACACGCTGATCATCGCCACCACGCCCTGCTCATGGGGCGTCTTGACGTTGGCCTGGGCGTGGGCGTGGGGGGTGGAGCCCATGCCCGCCTCATTGGAGAAGAGGCCCCGCTTGGCGCCCTGGCTGATGGCGGTCTTGAGGGCCGCGCCGAAGCCGCCGCCGATGATGGCCTGGGGCTGGAAGGCGTACTTGAAGATCAGGCCGAAGGTCTCCGGGATATGCTGGATGCGCACCACCAGCACGGCGATGGCGCCCACCAGGAAGATGGCGGCCATGGCAGGCACCAGCTTCTCGGTGACGGAGGCCAGCCGCTGGACGCCGCCCAGGAAGATGAAGGCGCAGATCACCACCAGGACGATGCCCACGATCCAGCTGGGGATGTTGAAGGCGGTCTGGAAGGTGGAGCCGATGGAGTTGGACTGCACCATGCAGCCCATGCAGCCCAGGGCCAGGATGATGGCCACGGCGAAGAAGCCCGCCAGGAACTTGCCGAAGCCGCCCTGGAAGGCGGTGGTGATGTAGTAGACGGGGCCGCCGTGATAGCTGCCGTCGTCGCCCTGCTTCCGGGTCTGGATAGCCAGGGTGGCCTCGGCATAGATGGTGGCCATGCCGAAGAAGGCGATGATCCACATCCAGAAGATGGCGCCGGGGCCGCCGGTGAGGATGGCGCCGGCGGAGCCCACGATATTGCCGGTGCCCACCTGGGCGGCGATGGCGGTGGCCACGGCCTGGAACGAGCTCATGCCCCGCTCCTGCCGTCCGCCCCGGAGGGACAGGTTGCCGAACAGGCGGCGCATGCCCTCCCCGAAGTAGCGGATCTGGACGAACCGGGTGCGGATGGTGTACCACAGGCCCACGCCGATCAGCAGAAAGACCAGGATGTAGTCCGACAGGTACGAGTTGACGGTGTTTACGATCTCCAGTAGCATGTGTTGACTCTCCTCCCAAAAAATAAGAACGGCTTACGCAGCCGCTCCGGAAAGAAAGCCCGAAAGGCGCGCTTCCGCGCTCCCCTCTGCCTCACTCTGTCCTTTTACCTGAGAGATTCAGCGGTCACCCGCCTTGCACCTTCGGTCCCCGTTGCCGGGCCTCTCCAGAGCCACATCCATTCCTAGTCCCTGTCCGAGATCCCGGACGCCTGAGAGTTTCACTCCTTCGGCAGGCTTTCGCCGTTCCCCTAAGAACTTCGTTTGCCGTTATTTGGTTATCGCTGTTACCATACCATGGCCTGTACCTCTTGTCAATGGCGGTTTTTCACAAAATTGCCCGTTCCGGGAGGACAGCTGTTCTCTTTTCCCGGACATCCGGCTAAGGACCGGCGCCGCCCCTGGCGGAGCGGCGCCGCGCGTCTCAGTAGAATTCCCGCAGATAGTCCAGCACGTCCTGCCGGGTGCCCTGGAAGGGGCCTGGCGTCTCCATCTTCAGGGAGACCAGGGCCGTGCAGTACCGCAGGGCCTCCTCCACGCCGGCCCGCTGCCGCTCGGTGATGTAGCCGGCGAAGGTGGTGTCCCCCCGGCCGGTGCGGCCGGAGAGGTTCCGGGCCTTGATGGGGCAGGTGTAGATCCGCTCCCCGTCGTAGGCCAGCACCTCGGTGTTGTGGGTGATAAGGACCTCCTTGGCGCCCCAGCTGTACAGCAGCTTCGCCGCCTCCGCCCGGTCCGTGAGGCCGGTGAGGATCTCCGCCTCCGCCGCGTCGGTCTTGAGGTAGTCGATCACCGGCAGGTACTGCTTTTTCTCCGCCCAGTCGTGGAAGGCCATGGTCCGGTCCGCCTCCACGTGGCGCAGCAGGCACTGGACGTCCACCGCCACCTTGCCGTGCTTTGCCGCCTCGGCAAAGAGGGCACCGTCAAAGTCGCCGTACACCAGGCCGGCGAAGTGGTAGATCTTCGTCTCGATGTCCGGCAGCTCATCGAACCGGAAGGGGTCGCAGACGCCCATGGAGGTGCACGCCCGCTTCTCCTTGTCGGCGGTGAAATACTGGTTGCGGATGGAGCAGGTGGCAGCGGAGGGCTTCCAGTACACATCCGCGCCGGAGCCGGCGAACCGCTCCTCCACGTCCGCGTCCGCGGGGTTGAGCTTGGTGAACACAGCGGTGCGGTTGCCGGATCTGGCCGCCGCGAAGCCGGAGGCCACCACGGCGCCGCCCACCTCCTTGCGCTCGTTGCCCTGATAGTCGATGTTGTGGTCCAGGGACACCGGGCCGATCACCAGTACGTCGTAGGCTTTCTTCATCGTCTCTCTCCTCTTTCTCTCCGGCAGGCGCCGGGGTGATCACAGTTCCTCCACCGACACCACGCCCTCTGTGGCGTTCATCTTGGGGATCAGCTGCTCCACCCGGCACCGCTTGTTGAGCCGCAGGGTGAAGAGGGCGCAGGCGTTGTGGGTCTCCGTCTCCGTGGAGCGGGTGATCTCCATGTTCAGCACCTTCAGCTCCAGGTCCCGGAACAGCTTCAGCACATTGTCCAGGCAGGCCTTGTTGCTATACTCCATATAGAGGTTCACCTCCGGGGCGTTGTCCAGCATCCGGTACTCCAGCTTGGACAGGAACATCTCCGCCGCCAGGATCAGCGCCGTGGCGAAGATCCCCCCCTCGTAGAATCCGCCGCCCAGGCACAATCCCACGATGGCCGCGGCCCAGAGGCCCGCCGCCGTGGTCAGGCCCTTCACCCGCCGCCGGCGGGTGACGATGATGGCGCCGGCGCCGATGAAGCCGATGCCCGCCACCACCTGGGCCCCCAGGCGGGCCATATCGGTGTAATAATGGAGATTCAGATACAGGAACTGGCTGGTGAGGGTGGTCATGGCCGCCCCCAGGCAGATCAGGATATGGGTGCGGAAGCCCGCCGGCCGGCGCTTGTACTCCCGCTCCAGTCCGATAAAGCCGCCGCACACCACCGCCAGCAGCATCCGCAGCGCGGTGGACGCCATGGTCACATCCCGCAGTCCGTCAAAAATCGGCAGCATTTCATCACCTCCGTCAGATCTCGTCAATGGTGTAGACGCTCTCCAGATCGGAGATCGCCGCCAGCAGCCGCACATGGGCCCGCCGGCCCGGCAGGCGGATGGAGAACACCGCGCTGGGGTTCTTGCTCCGCTCCTCACGGCCCCGGTCCAGGTCCACCTCGTAGATCTGTCCCCCCTGGGACTTGATGCGGCCGATGATGTCGCCCAGGTCATCCAGCGTCCGGAACTCCACATACAGGTTCATGTTCCGCGCGTTCTCGATGATGGCGTCCTCCACAAAGGGCAGCAGCCGGTTGGTCAGGAAGATCAGGGCAAAGCCCAGCAGCACGCATTCGTAGAACCCGGCGCCGATGGCCAGGCCCATGCAGGCGGAGGCCCACAGCCCCGCCGCAGTGGTGAGGCCCTTCACCTCCTGTTTGCCGGTGACGATGATGGTACCGGCGCCCAGAAAGCCGATGCCGTTGATCACCTGGGCGCCGAAGCGGGACACATCCGTCCGCAGTCCGATCTCCGCCGCAGCCTCCTGCCACACGTTGGTCACCATGTAGAACTCATACTGGCTCAGCAGCATGGTCAGCGCCGATCCCAGGCACACCAGCATATAGGTCCGGAATCCGGCTGGCCGGCGCTTGCGCTCCCGCTCCAGGCCGATGAAGCCGCCGAAGAGCATGGCAGCCACCAGCCGCAGCAGCACGGATGCCAGATTCATCTCCCGCAGGTAATCGACCCACTCCCACATGACCGGTCCCTCCTCTCTTTGTCCCCCTGCTTCCGGCTTCTTCCCGGAAACGGTTTCGTCTATGAAAAAGTGCGCTGATTCTCCGTTTTATTTGGAAAATCAGCGGATTTCTACCGGTAAATCATGTTCATGTTAAGAATATGTTTACCACATGCGGCCCGTGAAGTCAAGTCTCCCCGGGCCCTCGGCGGTCATCTTTGGCTGATTGCCTAAAGGGACAGGGATTTTTTAGGCGCTTTTTCCGCTGTCCCTGCGGTATGTCCCAGGAGAGAGCGGCAGATGAATCCGCTTTCAAATTTTCTGCTTTCACCAATTCGTGCCGCCGTTTTTTGACGAAATCTCCTGACTCAAACGCTTGCGTTTTCTCGGCAGTCCCCGTATTGTGGACATATCCATCTTATTTTGTCTTTTCTTAACGGGTCCGCGACGCTGTGCAACCGTTACCGTTCATTGACATCCCACCGCCGCGATGCTACAATATGCCCAAATCCCGGATGTTCCGGAAGAAAAAATATGGTGAAAAGGAGACACTCTTATGAAACAGAAACGTCTGCTTGCTCTGCTCCTCACCCTGGTCATGGTCATCGGCCTCACCGCCTGCGGCGGCGGCGATGACGAGGCCGCCTCCGGCGGCGGTGAGGGCTCCGGCGAAGAGGCCTCCGGCAGCAATGAGCTGACGGTCTACACCGCCTTCCCCGAGGCCGAGGTGGCCTATTACTTCAACGCCTTTGAGGAGGCCACCGGCATCAAGGTCAACGCCCTGCGCCTCTCCGCCGGTGAGATGCTCACCCGTGTAGCGGCTGAGAAGGACAATCCCCAGGCCGCGCTGATGTTCGGCGGCTCCACCGACAACTACATCGCCGCGTCCAACCAGGGCCTGCTGGAGGCCTATCAGTCTCCCGAGCTGTCCAACACCCCGGAGAACTATCTGGATCCCGACGGCGTGTGGAACCCCATCTATGTGGGCGCCATCGCCTTCGCCTGCAACAGGGACTGGTTCGCCGACAAGGGCTATGAGTATCCCACCAGCTGGGACGAGCTGCTGGATCCCAAGTATGAGAACATGGTCATCATGGCTCACCCCGCCACCTCCGGCACCGCCTACACCGTGCTGGCCACGCTGATCCAGCTCAAGGGCGAGGACGCCGTGTGGGATTACCTGAAGGAACTGGACAAGAACATGTCCCAGTACACCAAGTCCGGCTCCGCCGCCCCCAACGGCGTGGCTCTGGGCGAGGCCGCCATCGCCCTGACCTTCTCCCACGACGGTCTGCAGCCCACTGTGGAGGGCTATCCCATCGAGCTGAGCTTCCCCACTGACGGCACCGGCTATGAGGTGGGCGCCATGGCCCTGATCAAGGGCGGCCCCGCCGACGAGCAGGAGAACGCCAAGAAGTTCATCGACTTCATGTGCTCCGCCGAGGGTCAGAACCTCTATGCTGAGAACAACTCCTTCCGCGTGCCCACCAACTCCGAGGCCACCCCGGCCGAGGGCCTGGTGACCCTGGACTCCGTGGCCGTCATCGACTATGACGCTGTCTGGGCCGCCGACAACAAGGACGAGTTCGTGGCGCAGTTCGAGGCCAACATCGCCAGCTCCGAGAACCTGGAGTAAGGCGCCATTCCTTTCCAGCCTGCAGGACTTCCTCCCCGCCGGGGAGGAAGTCCTCTTGCCCAACGTTAGATAATCAACAGGAGGAACCCAAATGGCAAATTCTTCTGGCTCCGGCGGCAAAAGCGCCGCCCGCCTGAAAAGGCGGAACGAGACCAAGATGATCACGCGTCAGCCGGTCATGCTGATCTCCATCATCGCGGTCATCGTGCTCCTGCTTTTGTTCGTGGTCTATCCCCTGGTCAAGGTGCTGATCTTCAGCCTCACCGATGAGACCGGCGCCTTCTCCCTGGCCACCGCGGCGGAGATCTTCTCCACCTCCCGGTATCTGAAGACCTTCGGGCGCACCATCGTCCTGGGATTGATCGTGGCGGTGATCGCCACCTTCATCGGCTATGTGTTCGCCTACGCCATCACCCGCACCAACGTGCCCTGCAAGGGCTTTCTCAAGACCATCGCCACGCTGCCCATCCTGTCTCCGCCCTTCATCCTGTGCCTGTCCATCATCTTTCTGTTCGGCCGGCAGGGGCTGATCACCAACACCCTGTTCGGCATCACGGACAACAACGTCTACGGCATGGGCAGCCTGATCGTGGTGCAGGTGCTCAGCTTCTTCCCCATCGCCTACATGACCCTCTCGGGCATCCTCTCCTCCATTGACGCGTCTGTGGAGGACGCCGCCTGCAACATGGGCGCCAGCCGCTGGCATACCTTCTGGACGGTGACCTTCCCCCTGTCCCTGCCGGGCATCATCTCCGGCTGCCTGCTGGTGTTCATCCAGTCCCTGGAGGACTTCTCCAACCCCGCCACCATCGGCGGCGACTTCACCACGCTGTCCGTGGAGGTGTACCAGACCATCACCGGCAGCTACGACATGCAGAAGGGCTCCGTGCTGGCGCTGCTGATGCTGGTGCCCACCATGATCGCGTATCTGCTGAACAAGTACTGGGTCAACAAGAAGAGCTTCGTCACCGTCACCGGCAAGCCCACCCAGGCCCGGAAGCTCATCGACGAGCCCCACATCAAGTGGCCCCTGTTCATCTTCTGCATGGCGGTGGCCGCCGTCATCATCCTGTTCTACGGCACGGTGGTGTTCGGCTCCTTCGTCACCACCTGGGGCTATAACTACACCCTGACCCTGGATCAGTACGGCCGGGCCCTCCAGCAGGGCTGGGACAGCCTGCGCAACTCCATCGTCCTGGGTCTGGTGGCCGCGCTGATCGGCGGACTGCTGGGCATGGTCATCGCCTACATCACCGCCAAGCGGGACTACTACGGCAAGCGGTTCATCGAGGTGTCCTCCGTTCTGATGTTCGCGGTCCCCGGCACAGTGCTGGGCATCGCCTACATCCTGGCCTTCAACACGCCGCCTCTGGTGCTCACCGGCACCGCCGCCATCCTGGTGATCGTGTTCGTGTTCCGGAATATGCCCGTGGCCATCGAGTCCGGCACCACCACCCTGCTGCAGATCGACAACGCCATCGAGGAGGCGTCCACGGTCCTGGGCGCCGGCAGCGGCTACTCCTTCCGCCGGATCTCCCTGCCCATGCTGCGCAACGCCTTCTTCTCCGGTCTGGTGTACTCCTTTGTGAAGGCCATCACCGCCGTCAGCGCGATCATCTTCCTGGTCTCCCCCCGCTGGGATCTGGTCACCAGCAAGATCTACACGCTCTTTGACCAGGCGAAATACAGCCAGGCCGCGGCCTTCGTCACCATGATGGTGGTCGTCCTGCTGGTGTTCATCGGCATCTTCAACGCCCTTATCAACCTGCTGCTGGCTCCCCGCTCCAGGGTGCCCAAGGGTGCAGGCATTCACGAGAAAACGGAGGAAACGACATGAGCAAGCAGATGGAAAATTCGGCTTTCAACAAAAAGAGCTCCGGCGTGGTCCTGAAGGAGATCACGAAGATCTTCCAGCAGCCGGACACCGGCAAGGACTTTGTGGCCGTGGACCACATCAACCTGAACATCCAGGACGGCGAGATGGTGACGCTGCTGGGCCCCTCCGGCTGCGGCAAGACCACCACCCTGCGGATGATCTCCGGCTTTGAGTATCCCACCAGCGGCAGTGTGTTCATCGGCGACCGGGACGTGGCCAAGGTCCCCCCCAACAAGCGTGGCATCTCCATGGTGTTCCAGAGCTACGCCCTGTTCCCCCACCTGAACATCTGGGAGAACGTGGCCTACGGTCTGAAGGTGGCCAAGCTCTCTCAGGACGAGGTGGTCCGCCGGACCAACGCCGTGATGGAGCTGATGCAGCTGACCGGCATGGAGCGGCGGTTCCCCAACCAGCTCTCCGGCGGCCAGCAGCAGCGTGTGGCCCTGGCCCGCGCCGTGGTCATCGAGCCCAGCGTGCTGCTGTTCGACGAGCCCCTCTCCAACCTGGACGCCAAGCTGCGGGAGAGCATGCGGGATGAGCTCCGGGCCCTGCAGAAGCGGCTGGGCATCACCTCCCTGTACGTCACTCACGACCAGTCCGAGGCCATGGCCATCTCCGACCGGGTGGTCATCATGAAGGACGGCGTCATCTGCCAGCAGGGCTCCCCCACGGAGATCTA
>CALWOF010000050.1 GCA_944382995.1 uncultured Oscillospiraceae bacterium
GCCATCACCGACATGGGCAAGGAGTTCACCGTCAACGAGGGGGACGGCGCCTTCTACGGCCCCAAGCTGGACTTCCACCTGGCCGACTCCCTGGGCCGCACCTGGCAGTGCGGCACCATCCAGCTGGACTCCCAGCTGCCCGAGCGGTTCGAGCTGGAGTATGTGGGCGAGGACGGCGAGAAGCACCGCCCCGTCATGATCCACCGGGTAGTGCTGGGCTCCATCGAGCGGTTCATCGGCGTCATCACCGAGCACTTCGCCGGCGCCTTCCCCGTGTGGCTGGCCCCCGTGCAGGTGAAGCTGCTGCCCATCACGGACCGGGCCACGGAGTATGCCAAGCGCATCGCCGAGGCGCTGGACAAGGCCGGCTTCCGTGTGGAGGTGGATGAGCGCAACGAAAAGGTGGGCAAGAAGATCCGGGAGGCCACCCTGGAGAAGATCCCCTATATGCTGGTGGTGGGTGACCGGGACATGGAGAACAACACCGTCTCCGTCCGCCTCCGCTCCGGCGAGGATGTGGGCGCCATGTCCCTGGAGGACTTCACCGCCCGCATCCGGCAGGATGTGGACACCAAGGCCATCTGGTAAGGAGAGCCGCGAGACAGCCGCCCGGGCTTCGGCCCGGGCGCTGATGTTTCCGGAACGGCGATGATACATTATAATAAGGTATAAAGAGAAATTATAAAAAGAAGGAGGCGGCTATGGAGCGGCAGATCCACTATCTGGAGACCGGGTCCCGGGACCCGGCCTACAACCTGGCTTTTGAGGAGACGGTCCTGCGGGATCGGACGGCGGGAGACTACCTGCTGCTGTGGCAGAATGACAACACCATCGTCATCGGGCAGAATCAGAACGCCGAGGGCGAGATCAACCGGGCGTTCGTGGAGGCCCACCGCATCCATGTGGTGCGCCGCACCACCGGCGGCGGCGCGGTATACCACGACCTGGGGAATCTGAATTATTCCTTCATCACTGACGCCGGGGATGCGGAGCGGCTGACCATGGAGCGGTTCACCCGGCCCGTCGTGGAGGCCCTCCGGGGCCTGGGGCTCCGAGCGGAGGCCTCCGGCAGGAATGATATCCTGGTGGAGGGACGGAAGGTGTCCGGCACGGCCCAGCGGCTGCTGCGGGGGCGCATCCTCCACCATGGGACGCTGCTCTTCGACTCCGACCCGGATATGGTGGCGGGAGCGCTGAACGTGGACCCTGACAAATTCATCTCCAAGAGCGCCAAGTCCGTCCGCAGCCGCATCGGCAATATCCGGAGCGCCCTCCCCGCGGACATGGACCTGCCGGCCTTCTGGGATTATCTGAAGCGGGCCCTGGCCGGCAGCGGCCTGCGGGAGGACTGCCTGACGGCTGCGGAGCTGGCCGCCGTGGAGGAGCTGAAGCGCACCAAATATGACACCTGGGAGTGGAACTTCGGCCGCTCTCCCCGGTACAACCTGCGGAACAAGCGCCGGTGGGAGGGGGGCACCCTGGAGCCATGCGCGGAGGTGGACAAGGGCCTGATCCGCCAGATCGTGTTCTACGGGGACTTCCTTTCCGTCCGCCCGCTGGACGACATCACCGCCGCCCTGACAGGCTGCCCCTTCCGGCGGGAGGATGCGGCGGCGGTGCTGGACCGCTTCCCGCTGGCGGAGTACTTCGGCGCCATCACCCGGGATCAGGTGCTGGACACGCTGTTCTACGCAGACTGAAGCTGCGCGCGGATATTTCAAGGCCCCGGACCGCTTTTCAGCGGCCCGGGGCTTTTTTTGCCGTGGATCACGCCAGGATCTCCCGCTGGAAGGGCTCCAGCAGCAGCCGCACATCCGGTACGCCCTGGACCTGGGCGGCGCCTTTGACGGCCGCATCCCGGTAGCCCCAGCGGTCGTCATGGGGGAAGGGGAGGTGGTAGACCATCAGATGGTCCGGGCGGATGGTCTCTTCAATGAAATGGCGGCCCTTCCGCAGCGTCACCCAGGGGAAATTCACCAGGGCCAGATCGATGTGCCGCCCCCGGAGAAGGTCCGCCAGCCGGGGATCTCCCACGGCGCAGTCCCCGGCGATCAGGACCCGGAAGCCGCCGTACTCCGCGACGCAGCCGTAGTGGGGCACGTCCCGGTACTGCTCCCCCTCGTGGGTCAGGTGGACGAAGTCCATGTGGAGACCCTCCAGCGTCAGGTGACTGCTGGGGCCCGAGAGCACCAGCTGCCGGTCGAACTCCTGCTCCGGAAGGACCAGGGCCACATTGGGATACCGGGCGACGGCCTGCTCCGTCATGGCCCGGGAGTAGTGGTCCGGGTGGCAGTGGGTGAAGAAGATCACATCCGGGGAGGCAAAATCCGGATGGGCCTGGAGAACGGTCCAGCGCTCGGGAGTGACGGTGGAGAAGCCCACGACCCGGCGGTCGTGGACGGCATCCGACCAGAGGCGCATGGACCCCAGGTGGATGGCGACGCCGGCGTTGGCGCTGAGAGTGACTTGGCAGTGGGACATGGCTGAGCTCCTTATGTGTACAGGACTTCTCCTTGACGGAGAGCGGTTTCAGCATAAAATTCCACAAATGTGTGGCTTGCGTAAGAGTGCGCAACGGCGAAAACAGCAAAAGCACGATGGAATTATACCACGGCGCACAGAAGAAATCAGCAGAAATCACAAAAATTTTCAGGAAACGCGTAAAATTTGCCACAAATTTACAGATTGGACAAAAAGCACGAAAGGCAACAGAGACAAATATGCAGAATGACGAATTTTTGTTTGCCGATTGATATTGAAAGCGCGGAGTGCTATACTTGACTGCGTTAACAGAAATTTAATAAGGGGTTTCTGTGCAACAGGCTGCTCTGCGGCGGATTATTCATACGGCATGGAACTTTTCCAAGGTGTCATGCGCAGGAGACGTATAAATATTCCGTTAAGACAGGGGGCCACACTAACTGAAGGGATTGATCGAATGAAAGCCTACAAGACGATCATGAACGGGATCACCAAGGTCGAGGAGTTCGTCCTCTGCGTGATCACCGTCGTGGTCACAGCGATCACGTTCATCAACGTGCTCTCCCGGTATGTTTTCCACTCCAACTTCGCATGGTCCGAGGAGCTGGTCATCAACGTGTTCATCCTGATGATCATGTTCGGCTGCGGCCTCTGCACCAAAGAGGGCAGCATGATCACCCTGTCCCTGATCTTCGACAACGTCGGCGTCAAGGGCAAGAAGATCATGACCGCCATCGGCACGGTCGTGAATCTGGTCTTCTACGGCATCCTGATCTACACCGGCTTCGACAAGGTGGCCGACCAGATCCGGACCGGCAAGGAGACCTTCTCTCTGGGCTGGCCTGAGTGGGTGTTTACCATCCTGCTGCCCATCGGCGCGATCTTCGTGGCGCTCCACGCCATCGAGTACCTGATCGATGTGCTCCACGGCGACGCCGCCTGCGTGCAGACTGCTGAGACAGAGGGAGGAAACAACTGATGATTAACTTGCTCCTGTTCGGCAGCTTCTTCGTGATGCTGCTGCTGAATATCCCCATCGCCGTCAGCCTGGGTATGTCCGCCATCTTCGCTCTGCTGTACAGCGGCTCCCCCCTGACGGTGGTGCCCACCAACGTGTACGGCGGCATGGCCAAGTTCCTGCTGCTGGCCATCCCGTTCTTCGTGCTCTCCGGCAACATCATGGCCAAGGCCGGCATCTCCAGCCGTCTGGTGGCCTTTGCCGATGACTGCGTCGGCCACCGCCGCGGCGGTATCGCCATCGTGGCTGTCATCGTGGCCTGCTTCTTCGGCGCCATCTCCGGCTCCGGCCCCGCCACCGTGGCTGCTCTGGGCATTATCCTGATCCCCGCCATGATCAACCGCGGCGGCTTCTCCGCCCCCTTCGCCTCTTCCCTGATGGCCAGCGCCTCCTCCATCGCCATCGTCATCCCGCCCTCCATCGCGTTCGTGGTGTACGCCTCCATCACCGGCGTCTCCGTGGGCGACATGTTCATGGGCGGCTGGCTGCCCGGCATCATGATGGGTCTGGCTCTGGTGATCATCGTCATGATCGAGTGCCGCAAGAAGGGCATCCAGGCCTCCAAGGCCAAGTCCTCCTGGGGCCAGCGGTGGAAGTCCTTCTGCTCCGCGTTCTGGGGCTTCCTGATGCCCGTCATCATCATCGGCGGTATCTACGGCGGTATCTTCACTCCCACCGAGGCCGCTGCTGTGTCCGTGGTCTACGGCCTGATCGTCGGCGTGTTCATCTACCGTGAGGTCAAGATGAAGGACATGATCGAGATCCTGGTGGACTCCGGCAAGACCACCGGCGGCATCATGCTGATCATCGGCGCTGCCACGCTGTTCTCCTATGTGTGCACCGTGTTCGGCATTGCCCAGGCGGCCCAGGCCCTGCTGCTGGAGATCGCAGGCAACAAGTACGTCTTCCTGCTGATCGTCAACGTGATCTTCCTGATCGCGGGCTGCTTCGTGGACGCCAACTCCGCCATGTACATCTTCATCCCCATCATGTTCCCCGTGGCACAGCAGCTGGGCATCGACCCGATCCACTTCGGCGTTCTGTCCACTGTGAACCTGGCCATCGGTCAGGTGACTCCTCCCGTGGGCGTCAACCTGTTCGTTGCCATCGGTGTGTGCGACAAGCTCAAGGACCTGCGTGACAAGACCAAGGTCACCATCGTGTCCATGTCCAAGGCCGTGTGGCCCCAGATCGTCGCCTGCGTGATTACGCTGATGATCGTCACCTATGTGCCCTGGTTCTCCACCGTGCTGCTGTTCCGTTAAGCGGCACATTTGATCCGGCTGTTACCGCGGCGACGCGGTTTCAGATACCCCGAAAATCTTAAGGAGGAAAAACCATGAAAAAGTTTCTTGCATTGCTCCTGGCGCTCACCATGGCCCTGGCTCTGGTAGCCTGCGGCGGCGGTGATGACGAGGCCGCTTCCGGCGGCGAGTCCGGCGGTGAGACCACCGGCGGCGAGACCAGCGGTGAGTTCGAGGAAATGACCTGGAAGTTCGCCTGCTCCGCCACTGAGACCTCTCCCTGGGTGGACGGCGCCAAGGAGTTTGCCCGTATCGTCGGTGAGAAGACCGGCGGTGCCATCACCGTTCAGTACTATCCCGCTGACCAGCTGACCGCCGGCGTGCAGACCGACGGCATCCAGGCCCTGATGGACGGCACCACTGAGCTGTCCATGCACTCCAACCTGATCTGGTCCTCCTTCGACCAGCGGTTCAACGTGGTCTCCCTGCCCTTCCTGTTCGACAGCACCGACGAGGCTGACGCGGCTCTGGACGGCGCCGGCGGCGAGGCCCTGGGCGAGATCCTGGAGAGCGAGTACGGTGTCCACCTGCTGGGCATCGCCGAGAACGGCTTCCGTCACATCACCAACAGCAAGCACGCCATCGCCTCTCTGGCTGACATGAACGGCCTGAAGATGCGTGTCGCCGGCTCTCAGCTGCTGAACCGCTCCTATGAGCTGTGGGGTGCTGACTACACCAACGCCAACTGGTCCGAGGTGTTCACCGCTCTGCAGACCGGTACTTACGACGGCCAGGAGAACCCCCTGCCCACCGCCGATGCCGCTTCCATCCAGGAGGTCCAGAGCTATCTGACCTACTGGACCGGCGCTTATGACTGCCTGTTCTTCTGCATGAACGCCGATCTGTACAACTCCCTGTCCGACGAGCTGAAGGCCATCGTCGACGAGGCCGGCCAGGCTGCCTGCGTGTACGAGCGTGAGCTGAACCGCGGCCAGGATCAGGAGATCATGGACAAGTGGGCCGAGGCCGGCGTGGAGGTCACCGAGCTGTCCGCCGAGGGAGCCGCCGAGTTCTCCGAGGCTTCCGCTCCCGTGTACGACGAGTTCGCTGAGGAGCTGACTCCCGAGCTGATCGAGGCTTTCACCAGCGTCACCCAGGCTGAGTAAGTAAATAAGCAGCCTGCGTCTCCGTCCAATAAGGGTCAATCGGTTTCGTAAGTTGCGTTAGCTGAAAGAACGTGGCTGCAGGAAACTGTCGCCACGTTCTTTCGGATAACATAGGTGAAATTTTTGACGATTTCATCACAAACACGTTGCAAGTTCCCCGCAAATTTCTAAGAGGGCCGAAACAGATTCGGCAGAAGGGAGTTTTTCCTATGGCAGCAACAAAGGCAGCAAAGTACACCAAGGAACTGGCGGAGCACTTCTATGAGACCATGTGCACCATCCGCAAGTTCGAGGAGAGCGTCAAGCACGACTTCCTGAACGGCGAGATCCCCGGCTTCGTGCACCTGTACATCGGCGAGGAGGCCATCGCCACCGGCGTCTGCTCCGCTCTGCGGAAGGACGACATGATCGAGTCCACCCACCGCGGCCACGGCCACTGCGTGGCCAAGGGCGCTGACGTGAACCGCATGATGGCGGAGATCTTCGGCAAGAAGACCGGTCTGTGCCAGGGCCGCGGCGGCTCCATGCACATCGCTGACTTCTCCGTGGGCATGCTGGGCGCCAACGGCGTCGTGGGCGGCGGCTACAACCTGGCCACCGGCGCGGCTCTCGCCAACAAGATGATCCTGAAGAACGACCGCGTCTCCGTGGTGTTCTTCGGCGACGGCGCCTCCAACCGCGGCACCTTCCACGAGGCCATGAACGTGGCTTCCGCCTGGAAGCTGCCCGTGATCTTCGTCAACGAGATGAACTGCTGGGCTTCCACCACGCCTTACCGCACCACCTGCAACGTGGAGAACATCTCCGACCGTGCTGCCGGCTATCACGTGCCCGGCGTCATCGTGGACGGCCAGGACGTGTTTGCCGTGTACGAAGCTGCCAAGGAGGCTGTCGCCCGCGCCCGCGCCGGCGAAGGCCCCACCTTCATCGAGGCCAAGACCTACCGCATCGAGGGTCACTTCGTGGGCGACCCCGAGCTGTATCGTGACCACGCCGAGACCCAGAAGATCTACCACGACACCGATCCTCTGAAGATGTTCCGCGCCAAGGCCGCCAAGCTGAAGCTGATGACCGCCGAGGAGTGCGACGCCATCGACGCCAAGTGCGAGCAGAAGATCAAGGATGCCAAGGAGTACGCCATGCAGAGCGAGTATCCCGACGCTTCCGAGTACATGAAGTACGTCTACGTGGACGACTAAGGCGAAGGAGGACAAATACCATGCGTAAGATCACTTTTGCACAGGCCACCCAGGAGGCTATGGCCGAAGAGATGGAGAAGGACCCGACCGTATTCGCCATGGGCGAGGACCTGGCCCGTCAGGGCGGTATCTTCGGTCAGTTCAAGGGCCTGCCCCAGCAGTTCCCCGGCCGCATCATTGATACTCCTATTTCCGAGACCTTCATCATCGGCGGCGGCGTAGGCGCGGCTCTGGCCGGCACCCGTCCCGTGGTGGATATGCACTTCGCCGACTTCATCGGCGTGCCCATGGACGAGATCTTCAACCAGATGGCGAAGGTCCGCTACATGTTCGGCGGCCAGGCCAAGGTGCCTCTGTGCCTGCGTGCTCCCGACGGATCCGCCGGCGGCGGCGCTGCCCAGCACTCTCAGTGCGTGGAGGGCTGGTTCCCCCACATCCCCGGCATCAAGGTCGTGGCTCCCTCCAACCCCTATGACGCCAAGATGGTGCTGAAGGCCGCCATCGAGTCCGACGATCCCGTCCTGTACTTCGAGAACAAGATCCTGTACAAGGAGAAAGGCGAGGTTCCCGAGCTGGGCGAGGAGGAGCCCTACACCCTCGGCAAGGCCCGCGTTGAGCGGGAGGGCAAGGACGTCACCATCGTCTCTTACTCCATCGGCATGAAGAACGCCCGCGGCGCCGCGGACCTGCTGGCCAAGGACGGCATCGAGGCCGAGGTCATCGACCTGATCACCCTGTCCCCCTGGGATAAGGAGACCGTTCTCAACAGCGTGAAGAAGACCCACCGCCTGTGCATCGTCCACGAGGCTGTGAAGCAGAGCGGCTTCGGCGCTGAGATCGCCGCCACTGTGGCCGAGGAGGCCATGGAGTACCTGGATGCTCCCATCCTGCGGTACGGCGCTCCCTTCTGCCCGATCCCCTTCGCTCCCACCCTGGAGAAGATGGTGAAAGTGTTCCCGGAGGACCTGGAAAAGGGCATCAAGGGCATGTTTTAATGCCAGTCAGGAAGGAGCGTTTCGAGAATGGCAACTGAAGTATTGATGCCCAAGCTCGGCCTGACCATGACCGAGGGCACCATTGAAGAGTGGAAGTTCAAAGAGGGCGACACCGTCAAGAAGGGCGACATCCTGTTCTCCGTGGCCACCGATAAGCTGACCAACGACGTGGAGGCCGAGGAAGACGGCGTTCTGCTGAAGATCCTGCTGCCGGAGGGCGAGACCGCCCCCTGCAAGTCCGTGATCGGCTGGATCGGCGCCGCCGGTGAGGCGGTGCCCGACGCCGCCGGCGACGCGGCTCCTGCCGCTGCCCCTGCAGCGGCCGCTCCCGCTGCCGCTGCGGCTCCTGCCGCCGCACCCGCCGCGCCCACGGCCCATGCGGACCGTCCCGCCGGCGCCTATGTGCTGGCGACTCCCTATGCCAAGAAGCTGGCCAAGGAGAAGGGCTATGACCTGTCTCTGATCCCCGGCACCGGCCCCAACGGCACGGTCGTGGCCAAGGACGTGGAGAGCTTCGTGGCCGGTCCCAAGACCAGCCCCATGGCCGCCAAGCTGGCCGCCGAGCTGGGCGTGGACGTCAGCAAGCTGGACGTCAACGGCCGCGTGATGAAGGCGGACGTGCTGGCCGCTGCCGGCGTGGGCGCTGCCGCTCCTGCCGAGGCTGCCGCTGCCGAGAGCAACGATGAGAAGCCTGTCAAGGTGAATCCGCTGCGCCGCAGCATCGCCGCCAACATGACCAACTCCTGGCACACCTCTCCGCGCGTCACTTACACGCGTCCCGTGGACGTGACCGCCATGAAGGAGCTGCGCGCCAAGCTGAAGGACGGCCTGAAGGAGCAGGGCATCAAGCTGACCTACAACCACATCCTGATGAAGGTCGTGGCCAAGGCCCTGACCGAGTTCCCGGATGTGAACGCCAGCTTTGCCGACAACATGCTGACCCGTCACAAGCACGTGAACATGGGTCTGGCAGTCGCCAAGGGCGACGGCCTGATCGTGCCCAACGTGAAGAACTGCGAGGAGAAGTCCCTGGCCCAGATCGCCAAGGAGACCGAGGGCCTGATCGAGGCCACCCGCTCCGGCAAGGTGCAGATGGAGGACATCACCGGCGCGACCTTCACCATCTCCAGCCTCGGGCCCTACGGCATCACCAACTTCTCCCCCATCATCAACCAGCCTGAGCTGGCGATTTTGGGTGTGTGCGACATGGTGGATACCCCCGTGGTCCGCAACGGCGAGATCGTGATCCGTCCCATGATGAACCTGTGCCTGACCGCAGATCACCGTGTGATCGACGGCGTGATGGGCTCCAAGTTCCTCAAGCGGATCTGCGAGCTGCTGGAGAACCCCTACATGCTGCTGGTCTGATCCAGGCAAACCGATCGAGGGAACCCGGCGGGAGCCGGGTTCCCTTTGAGGGATATTTGTTCAAAATTTGACAATCCAGACAATCGCCTCCGGAGAGAGGCAGAGTGTTTTTGGATAACTTCACTGAAAGAAGGACGAATCATCATGGCAACTGAAGTTCTGATGCCTAAGCTGGGTCTGACCATGACCGAGGGCACCATCGAGGAGTGGAAGTTCAAGGAGGGCGACGCCGTCAAGAAGGGCGACATCCTGTTCTCCGTGGCCACCGATAAGCTGACCAACGACGTGGAGGCCGAGGAAGACGGCGTTCTGCTGAAGATCCTGCTGCCGGAGGGCGAGACCGCCCCCTGCAAGGCTGTCATCGGCTGGATCGGCGCCGCCGGTGAGGCGGTGCCCGACGCTGCCGGCTCTGCGGCTCCCGCCGCTGCTCCTGCAGCGGCCGCTCCCGCTGCCGCTGCGGCTCCTGCCGCCGCTCCTGCCGCTCCCGCGGCTGCTGCCGGCCAGAAGACCGTCATCGTTGTCGGCGGTGGCCCCGGCGGCTATGTGGCTGCCATCCGTGCGGCTCAGCTGGGCGCCAAGGTGACCCTGGTGGAGCGTGAGCACATCGGCGGCACCTGCCTGAATATCGGCTGCATCCCCACCAAGTGCCTGCTGCACTCTGCGGAGCTGGTGTCCGAGATCAAGGACCAGGGCAATGAGATCGGCGTGAAGGTGTCCGGCGTGGAAGTGGACTTCCCCCAGGTCATCGCCCACAAGAACGCCATCTCCAAGCAGCTGACCCAGGGCGTGGCCGGTCTGCTGAAGCAGAACAAGGTCGCCCGTGTGGACGGCGAGGCCAGCTTCACCGCTCCCAAGAAGCTGTCTGTCAAGAAGTCCGACGGCTCCGTGGAGGAGATGACCGCTGACGCCATCATCATCGCCACCGGCTCTGTCAACTCTCAGCCCCCCATCCCCGGCCTGAAGGAGAACCCCAACTGCATCGATTCCACCGGTGCGCTCTCTCTGGAGAAGCTGCCCAAGAGCATGGTGGTCATCGGCGGCGGCGTCATCGGCCTGGAGCTGGCCTGCGCCTACGCGGCCTTCGGCACCAAGATCACCGTCGTTGAGGCCCTGGACCACATGCTGCCCATGCTGGACGGCGATCTGACCAAGATCGGCGTTGCCCACATGAAGAAGATGGGCATGGAGTTCAATCTGGAGTGCCCGGTGCAGGCCGTGGAGGCCAGCCCCGTCGGCGCCAAGGTGGTCTGCAAGAACAAGGCCGGCGAGACCGTCAGCTTTGAGGCGGAGAAGGTCCTGGTGGCCATCGGCCGCCGCGCCAACACCGCCAGCCTGAACCTGGATGCCGCCGGCCTGAACAACGACCGCGGCCGCATCATCGTCAACGACAAGATGGAGACCAACGTGCCCGGCGTGTACGCCATCGGCGACTGCGTCTTCGGCAAGGCGCAGCTGGCCCACACCGCCAGCGCTATGGGCGAAGTGGCTGCCGAGAATATCATGGGCATCCCCGCCGTGTATGACGAGAAGACCAACCCCACCTGCGTGTACATGGAGCCCGAGGCTGCCTCCGTGGGTCTGACCGAGGAGCAGTGCAAGGCCAAGGGCATCGACTACAAGGTGGGCAAGTTCCCGCTGGTGGCCAACGGCAAGTCCCTCATCATCAACGGCGGCGAGGGTCTGGTGAAGATCATCGCCGACGCCAAGTACGAGGAAGTGCTGGGCATGCACATCATCGGGCCCCGTGCCACGGACCTGATCGCCGAGGGCGCTCTGGCCCTGCGGCTGGAGGCCACCGTGGACGAGCTGATCAGCACCATCCACTCTCACCCCACGGTCTCTGAGTCCGTGCGTGAGTGCGCGCTGAACGTCCAGAAGAGAGCCATCCACATCAAGAACTGAT
>CALWOF010000051.1 GCA_944382995.1 uncultured Oscillospiraceae bacterium
AAGCCCGCCCTGGAGGTGGTGTACACCGTCCTTCACGCCGGCGGCAAATTCGGCGGCGGAGGCTACAAGGTCTCCGGCGGCCTCCACGGCGTGGGCGCGTCGGTGGTCAATGCCCTCTCCGAGTGGCTGACGGTCCAGGTCCACCGGGACGGGAAGATCTATGAGATGAAGTTCTCCCGGGGCCATGTCACCCAGGAGATGACTGTGGTGGGCACCACGGACCGGACCGGCACCACCGTCACCTTCAAGCCGGACCCCGAGATGTTCGAGGACACGGTCTACAGCTACGACACCCTCCACACCCGCATGCGGGAGGAGGCCTTCCTGAACGCCGGCCTTCGCATCCGCACCGTGGACAAGCGGCCCGGCCAGGAGCAGGAGGACAGCATGTGCTATGCCGGCGGCATCCGGGAGTTCGTCACCTGGCTGAACCGCAGCAAGGACGTGCTCCACAGTGACGTCATCTACATGTCCGGCGCCCGGGAGGACTCCGTGGCCGAGGTGGCCATGCAGTACAACGACGGCTATAACGAGACCATCCTCTCCTTCGCCAACAACGTCCACACCCCGGAGGGCGGCATGCATGAGGAGGGCTTCAAGCGGGCCCTGACCAACGTGCTCAATGCCTACGGCCGCAAGATCAAGCTGCTCAAGGACGACGAGAAGCTCTCCGGCGAGGACTGCCGGGAGGGCCTGACCTGCGTCATCTCCGTGAAGCTGACGGACGCCCAGTTCGAGGGCCAGACCAAGGCCAAGCTGGGCAACAGCGAGATCCGGACCCTGGTGATGGGCATCGTCTCGGAGAAGCTGGAGACCTTCCTGGAGGAGAACCCCCAGGTGGGCCGGATGATCCTGGACAAGGCCCTCACCGCCGGCCGGGCGAGAGAGGCCGCCAAGAAGGCCCGGGAGTCCATCCGCCGCAAGACCGCCCTGGGCGGCGCGGCCATGCCCGACAAGCTGCGGGACTGCAATGAGAACAACCCCGAGCTCACCGAGCTCTATATCGTCGAGGGCGACTCCGCCGGCGGCTCCGCCACCCAGGGCCGGGACTCCCGGTTCCAGGCCATCCTCCCCCTGTGGGGCAAGATGCTCAACGTGGAGAAGGCCCGGGCGGACAAGGTCTACGGCAACGACAAGCTCCAGCCCGTCATCACCGCCCTGGGCGCCGGCATCGGCGACGAGTTCGACCTGAACAAGCTCCGCTATCACAAGGTCATCATCATGGCGGATGCCGATGTGGACGGCGCCCACATCCGCACCCTGCTGCTGACCTTCTTCTTCCGGTTCATGCGGCCCCTGATCGAGCACGGGTACGTCTACTCCGCCGTGCCGCCCCTCTACAAGCTGACCCGGGGCAAGACCACCCGGGTGGCCTTCTCCGACGAGGAGCGGGACCGGGTGTCCGCCGAGCTGCGGGGCGGCAACCCCAATGTGAAGGTGGCCATCAACCGCTACAAGGGCCTGGGCGAGATGGACTTCCACGAGCTGTGGGAGACCACCATGGACCCCGCCACCCGGACCCTGCGCCGCATCACCCTGGACGACGCCGTGGCCGCAGACGAGACCTTCACCGTCCTCATGGGCGAGAAGGTGGAGCCGAGAAAAGAATTCATCGAGCGCAACGCCAAGTACGCGGTGAACCTGGACTACTGAGCAGATAGGAGTTAGGAGATAGAAGATAGGAGATTTTTGAATCGTCCGGCGCAGCCGGACACCGAAACTCCTATCTCATCACTCCTATCTCCTATCTCTGTGGATCATCAATGCCTCTTGAGAGAGTGAGGAACGAAAGCCTATGAGTAAAAAGCCCCAATACGATCCCGAGGAGATCCGGTATCCCGAACAGAAGATCGTGGAGTCGCCGCTGGTCCCCGAGATGGAGAGATCCTATATCGAGTACGCCATGAGCGTCATCGTGGGCCGGGCCCTGCCGGACGTGCGGGACGGCCTGAAGCCTGTCCACCGCCGGATCCTGTGGTCCATGTACGAGAGCGGCCTGACCCACGACAAGCCCTTCAAGAAGTCCGCCACCTGCGTGGGCGACGTGCTGGGCAAGTACCATCCCCACGGCGACGGCAGCGTGTACGACGCCCTGGTCCGCCTGGCCCAGGACTTCTCCATGCGCTACATGCTGGTGGAGGGCCACGGCAACTTCGGCTCTGTGGACGGAGACCCCCCGGCCGCCTACCGGTACACCGAGGCGAGACTCGCCCGCCTGTCCGAGGAGATGCTCCGGGACATCGAGAAGGACACCGTGGACTGGGACCCCAACTTTGACGAGTCCCTCCAGGAGCCCAAGGTCCTCCCCTCCCGGTTCCCCAACCTGCTGGTGAACGGCTCCAGCGGCATCGCCGTGGGCATGGCCACCAACATCCCCCCCCACAACATGCGGGAGGTCATCAGCGCCTGCATCCGGGTGCTGGACGACCCGGAGTGCACCCTCTCCGACCTGATGCAGGACATCAAGGGACCGGACTTCCCCACCAGGGGCATCATCATGGGCCGGTCCGGCATCCGGGCGGCCTACGCCACCGGCCGGGGCCGGGTGGTGATGCGGGCCCGCCACGAGTTCGAGGAGTTCGGCAGCGGCCGCACCCGCATCGTCATCACCGAGATCCCCTACCAGGTCAACAAGCGCATGCTCATCAAGAACATGGCCGACCAGGTGGAGGACAAGCGCCTGGAGGGCATCTCCGACATCCGGGACGAGACGGACCGCAGCGGCATGCGCATCGTCATCGAGCTCAAGCGGGACGCCAACCCCCAGGTGGTCCTCAACCGCCTGTTCGCCCAGACCCAGCTCCAGACCACCTTCGCCATCAACATGCTGGCCCTGGTGGAGGTCAACGGCAAGCTCCAGCCCCGCATCCTCTCCCTGCGGCACATCCTGGACGAGTACATCGCCTATCAGGAGCAGATCATCGTCCGCCGGACCCGCTACGACCTGAAGAAGGCCCAGGAGCGGGCCCACCTGCTGGAGGGCCTGCTGGTGGCCCAGGACAACATCGACGAGGTCATCAAAATCATCCGCTCCAGCTACGACAACGCCAAGGAGAACCTGATGGCCCGGTTCGGCCTGGACGACATCCAGGCCCAGGCCATCTGCGACATGCGGCTCATCTCCCTCCAGGGCCTGAACCGGGAGAAGCTGGAGGCCGAGTACAAGGAGCTGGAGGAGAAGATCGCGTACTACAACCGGATCCTCTCCGATGAGGGCCTGGTCCGGGACATCCTGAAGAAGGAGCTGGGCGAGATCGCCGAGAAGTTCGGCGACGACCGGGTCACCGAGATCCAGGACGTGGAGGACGAGATCGACATCGAGGACCTGATCGAGGAGGAGCAGTGCGTCTTCACCCTCACCCAGGCGGGCTATATCAAGCGGACCCCGGTGAGCGAGTACGCCGCCCAGTCCAAGGGCGGTCAGGGCCGCAAGGGCATCACCACCCGGGAGGAGGACTCCGTGGCCGAGGTGTTCACCGCCTCCACCCACGACTATATCCTCTTCTTCACCGACACCGGCAAGGTCTACCGGAAGAAGGGCTATCAGATCCCGGAGTCCGGCAAGGCCGCCAAGGGCACCAACATCGTCAACATCCTCCAGGTGGAGCAGGGCGAGCGCATCCAGGCCATGATCCACACCCGCTCCATCGAGGACGACGGCCGCTTCCTGTTCATGGTCACCCGGAAGGGCACGGTGAAGCGCCTGCCCGCCAACGCCCTGAAGAACCTGCGCAACAACGGCATCCGGGCCCTGCGGATGGAGGAGGGCGACGAGCTCATCTCCGTCCGGGAGACCGACGGCACCCGGAAGATCCTCATCGCCACCCATGACGGCATGGCGGTCTGCTTTGACGAGAACGACGTGCGCCCCATGGGCCGGGAGGCCGTGGGCGTCCGGGGCATCCGCCTCCGGGAGGGCGACTATGTGGTGGGCGCCGCCCGGGCCCGGGCGGGCAAGACCGTCCTCACCATCACGGAGAACGGCTACGGCAAGCGCACCCCGGTGGAGGAGTACCGCATCACCAACCGGGGCGGCCTTGGAATCAAGAACTACGCCGTCACCGAGAAGACCGGGCCCATCGTGGGCATCAAGGTTGTGGACGGGTCCGAGGACCTGCTGCTGGTGACCCAGGCGGGCATCCTGATCCGCACGCCGGTGGAGAACATCCGGGTGGCCGGCCGGGCCACCCAGGGCGTCATCGTCATGCGCTTCAAGGAGGAGGGGGATCACGTGATCTCCATGGCCCTGGCGGAGCATGAGGACCAGACCGCCGACGGTGATGCGGGAGACGCCCCCGCGGAGACGGCGCCGGAGGCCTGATGAAAACAGTCACCATCTACACGGACGGCGCGTGCTCCGGGAACCCCGGCCCCGGCGGCTGGGGGGCCATCTTCCCGGAAAAGCCGGGGCTTTTCCGGGGACCCCTCAAGATCAGAATGTATCGCCGGGCGGAAGTGAATTCCGCCCGGCTCCGCGCCACTCGGCGCGCGCTGGCGCGTGTGCAGAATGGCCCCACGGAGGTTTTATGAAAACAGTCACCATCTACACGGACGGCGCGTGCTCCGGAAACCCCGGCCCCGGCGGCTGGGGGGCCATTCTGATGTACGGCCCTCACCGCCGGGAGCTCTCCGGCGGGGAGGCCGACACCACCAACAACCGCATGGAGCTCACCGCCGTCATCCAGGCGCTGTCCCTGCTGAAGGAGCCCTGCATCGTGGAATTGTGGTCCGACTCCAAGTACGTCATCGACGCCCTGGAGAAGGGCTGGGCCCGGAGCTGGCAGGCAAAGGGCTGGGTGAAATCCGACAGGAAGCCCGCCCTGAACCCGGACCTGTGGGAGCGGCTGCTGGCGCTGTGCGACATCCACACCCTCCGCTGCCACTGGGTCAAGGGCCACGCGGAAAACGAGTTCAACAACCGCTGTGATCAGCTGGCGGTGATGGAGAGCCAGAAGTACAAATAAAAACGGGGCCCCCGCGCGGCCCTCGCCAAAACAGGTCATGTTTCCCTGAAATTTTCCGTAAAATCAGAAAACACGGGAAAACATTTACAATCTGTTCATAAGAACATCACAATTTAGAAAAAAATATCGGGTATCTTTAGAATCAAGCAAAGGGTCCTCCCAAACCCGATGCGTTTTCTCCCTCCTAAAAACACACACAGCACAAGGGGCCGCCGTCAGGCGGCCCTTTGTGTTTCCTTGGGCGGACGAAGCGGAGCTGCCGCAAAAAAACGGCGCCCTTTCTTGTAAATCTCGCCGCCGGGGTGTAAAATGATACTGTTACGGATCATCCTTCCAAGGAGGTTTTCAAATGAGAGACGGTTTCATCTCCGTGGCCGCCGGCACCCCCAAGATCCGGGTGGCGGACTGCCGCTACAACGCGGAGCAGATCTTCACCCTCATGCGGGAGGCGGACAAGCAGGGCGTGAAGGTGCTCTGTCTGCCGGAGCTGTGCCTCACCGGCTACACCTGCGGCGACCTGTTCCTGCAGGACACTCTGCTCCAAGGCGCCGAAGAGGGATTGCAGACGATCCTGGAGGCCACCCGAAATCTGGACATCGTGACGGCCCTGGGTCTGCCGGTGTGGGACAAATGGGACAACAAACTGTATAACTGTGCCGCTGTTATACAAAAAGGAGAGATCCTGGGCCTCATTCCCAAGATCTATCTGCCCAATTATGGGGAGTTTTACGAGCAGAGGTGGTTTGCCTCCGGCAATGGCGTGGAGCATGGGATCGAGCTGTGCGGACATCATGTGGATCTCTGCACGAACCAGACCTTTGCCTGCGACACCATGCCCAATCTGGTGATCGGGGTAGAGATCTGCGAGGACCTGTGGGCCCCGGCGCCCCCCTCGGTGGAGCTGGCCCGGAAGGGCGCCACGGTGATCCTGAACCTCTCCGCCTCCAATGAACTGGTGGGTAAGGCGGACTACCGCCGCTCCCTGGTGACGGGCCAGTCCGCCCGGCTCATGTGCGGCTATGTGTATGCCGACGCCGGTGAGGGGGAGTCCACCACCGACGTGGTGTTCGCCGGCCACAACCTGATCGCGGAAAACGGGACCCTGCTGGCGGAGCGGCGCTTTGCCACGGGCCTCACCGTCAGTGAGATCGACGTGGACCGGCTGGTCCATGACCGCCGCCGCACCAATACGTTCACCATGGGCAAGGAGCCGCCGGAGATCTGGCGGGCCTCCTTCTCCCTGCCGGTGTCGGAGACCCGGCTGACCCGGTACGTCTCCCCCTCCCCCTTCGTGCCGGAGGACGCCGCCGGACGGGCGGAGCGGTGCGAGGAGATCCTGCGCATCGCCTCCCTGGGGCTCAAGAAACGGCTGGAGCACACCGGCGCGAAAACCGCCGTGGTGGGCCTCTCCGGCGGCCTGGACTCCACCCTGGCGCTGCTGATCACGGCGCTTGCCATGGGGATGCTGGACCGGCCCGCCACGGACATCATCGCCGTCACTATGCCCTGCTTCGGCACCACCGCCCGGACCAAGTCCAACGCGGAGCTGCTGGCGGAGCGGATGGGGGCCACGCTGAGGGTCATCGACATCTCCCAGGCGGTGCGGCGGCACTTCGCCGACATCGGCCAGAGCATGGAAAATCACGACGTCACCTTTGAGAACGGCCAGGCCCGGGAGCGGACCCAGGTCCTCATGGACATCGCCAACCAGACCGGCGGCATCGTCATCGGCACCGGGGACCTCTCTGAGCTGGCCCTGGGCTGGTGCACCTACAACGGCGACCACATGAGCAACTACGCCGTCAACTGCTCCATCCCCAAGACCCTGGTGCGGCATCTGGTGGCGTATCTGGCCCGGGACAACGCGGAGAAGGACGCCGCCCTCACCGGCGTGCTGGAGGACATTCTGGACACCCCCGTCTCCCCGGAGCTGCTGCCCGCCGTCCAGGGGGAGATCAGCCAGCGGACGGAGGACCTGGTGGGTCCCTACGAGCTCCACGACTTCTTCCTGTACTACATGCTCCGGTGGGGCTTCTCCCCCCGGAAGATCTACCGTCTGGCGGTGTACGCCCTGGGGAAGACCTACAGCCGGGACGTGATTTTGAAGTGGCTGAAGGTGTTCTACCGCCGGTTCTTCTCCCAGCAGTTCAAGCGCAGCTGCGTGCCGGACGGCCCCAAGGTGGGCTCCGCCGCCCTGTCCCCCCGCGGCGACTGGCGGATGCCCAGCGACGCAAGCGCCGCCCTCTGGATGGCGGAGCTGGAGACGCTGGAATAAGAAAAGAGGCGCCGGAAGGCGCCTCTTTTTCATTGGGCGGCAATCTGCCGCCCGGGGGATTCGGCCATGATGACGGCCCGCCGGTTTCGGCGGGGAAATGCGGCCTGATGGCCGCCCCGTCGGGCGGGGGGGGGATCTGGCTCCCGCCAGGGGCTGTTCCCACAGGGGTGCGCCCCCCCCCATTCTCTTTTTGAGACATCAAAAAGAGAATGCGCCGCGCCCGGTGGAAGAGAAAAAATGTTTCGGCGGGTCGGTCCGCATACATGCGGACCTCCTGCCGCCGGCGGGGGAAGGTTGGCACTCCCGCGCGGTAATCAGGGACGGAAACGCGCTGCCCTTGGGGTTATCCAAGCCCGGGGAAGTCCCGGATACCTTCCGCTCCGCTTTTACCCGCAAGGGGTACGCCGCATCTCCCCGCAAGGGGGACGCGACATCCGTAGCGCGGCGAAGCCGCGAACGGCTGTCCAGCGTAAGGCGGCAGAGCCGCAAACGGCTGCGCAGTCGCTGCCGCTGACCTTCCCTCGCGGGACCATGGAGCGGCAGCGGGGGCAGGCGCAGGGGCCATGCGATTTTCCACCCCGATGACCGCCAAGCTGGCAAGCGCGGGAGAGTGGTCTGGATATTGGAAGGGTCCGGCGCGAGCCGGCAGAAGACCGCCAGTCTTTACCGGAACCGATTCGGGAGACCCCCGTCGCGGCGTGAGCCGCGCAAAAAGCGGCCTTTTCTTTTGGACCGTCCACGGCCCATTTTCTTTTCCACAAGACGGAAAAGAAAATGGGGGGTGGAATGGACCGGCTATCATCATAGCCGAATCCCACGGGCGGCAGGTTGCCGCCCCTACACCTCTCCAAGGGAGAGCCACCGGCGGGAGCCGGTCTGGGGGCGTGCCTCAGTCCTCCCACTCCCCCTTGTGGGCCTCCCACCACGCCGGGAAGGCCGGGTCCTTCGGGGAGAGGGTGGGTTTGACCATTCCAGAAACAACCGTAGACCTGTCTTTCGCAAGAACAGGGTTCACAAGGCTTATTTCAGGGACAACACCCAAATATCCCAGCTTAAACAGTGGGTCTGTGTCGCTTGTCCAGCGCGTTCCATCATACCGTTTGATCAGATCTGCAAGCGGCAGCCTCACATCGTTACCATTGCTATCGTGTACGGCTTTTAATTGACCGAACAGGTATTCAATGTTCTTCTTGTTTTCAAGAAGTTTCTCTCTGTCAAAGGAAATGATTTTTACATCTCCACCGGAAAATCCCGTTGTTCTGGAAAACAAAATACCTGCTGTTTCTTTTCCTTTCGGTGTATCCTCCGTCGCCACGCACCGATGGAAGATGGCCTGGACATTGGCCTCATTGAGTTCCCATTCCGCATATTTTTCCCGCAGCTGGGCTTCGGCCAGCTTCTTTTCCAGCGCGGGAACAGCGGCCTTTGCCTCGGCGGTGCCCAGCTGCTTGACATAGTCCAGCGCCGCTTCACAGTCTTTCAAAGACGGGGCCTCCGCCCTGGCGGTCAGCCGTACAAAGCCCGCCATGCCGTCACGGTCGCCGCTTCCGGCGGCGATCCTGTAACGCCAAAGGGCCTGACCGTCATCCGCTTCTGCGCCCCAGCCCTGTTCATACATCCGACCGATCGCCGCCTGGCCGTCAGGGTACTTGTTTTTACCTGTGCCAAGCAGTCTGCAAACACTGCGCAGCAGGGGAAGCGCCTCGTCATACTTCCCGGCCCGGAACAACTCCATGCCCTTTTGGTATTTTTCCTCTGGCGAAAGTTCCTCCCCGCTCTTTTGAGCCGGCTCAGGCTTGGGTTCGGGTTTCGGCTCGGACTTGGGCGTCAGGGCGGCCAGCTGCTTCTTCGCGTTCTCGTCCCCCTGCTCGGCGGCAAGACGGAACCATTTCAGTGCCTCTTCTTTGTCCGCAGGGATCTCCACGCCGTAGAGGTAATACACGCCGGTGTTATACTGCCCGCTGGGATGGCCGCCCTCCGCCGACCTGCGGTACCAGTAAAACGCCTTGCTCTCGTTTTTATCCGTTCCCTCTCCGGCGTGGTACATATAGCCAAGGTTGTACTGCGCGGCTGTCTCGCCGAGCTGGGCGGCCCTTTCCCACCACCTCAATGCCTCCGCGTAATGCTTCCCGTTGTACGCGTCAAAGCCTCTGGCAAACGCCGTGTCCGCCGTTATGTCCTCCTCGGGCGCGGTTTCCCTAGGCAGATAATCCCGGACGCCGAACTCCTTTGCCAGCAGCGCCGCCGCCTCCTGTACGCCGCCCTTGGCCGCCGTGGTCAGAAAGGACTGGGCCAGCGACCGCTCCTTCCGCTCCAGGTAGATCCGCCCCACATACCAGCAGGCCTGGGGGTCGCCCTTTGCCGCCAGCCCGTGGAGGGTGAGAAACGCCTTTTTCAGATCGCCCTTCACATACTGGGACCGGCCCTCTTCCAGGATCTCCGCCGGCGTCTTTTTCTTTCCAAACAGTCCCATCGCGCAAACCTCCCAAGCGCCTCCCAGCGGCGCAGAAATTTAGACAAGCCCATTATACGGGACAGCGCCCCAAAGCGCAAGGGGCCGGCTCCCGCTTGACAGGCCGGGGGCCGGTCCGATAGAATAGAAAGGATCTGAAAAAACAGAAAGGAATCAGAACATGGAAGAGACTCAGCAGACCCTGGAGGAGCGGACCCGGGCGCGCATCCGGAAGAACGGCTTCATGCACCACAACTATATCGAGCTGGAATCTGTGGAAAAAGACCGGGCGGTGTTCCGGCTGGACATCCGGCCGGAGAGCTGCAACCCCTACGGCATGGTCCACGGCGGCGCCATCTACACCCTGGCGGACAACGCCGCCGGCACCGCCGCCCACAGCGACGGCCGGTACTACGTCACCCAGACCAGCGCCCTCCACTTCCTCCGCAACCAGGCCCGGGGGACGGTGCGGGCCGCCGCTTATGTCCGCCACCGGGGCAAGTCCACGGTGCTGACGGCGGTGGACATCACCGGCGAGGGCGGAAAGCTCCTGGCCACGGGGGAGTTCACCTTCTTCTGCGTGGACAAGGACCTGATGGACCGGAAGGCCGCCGCGGAGCAGGAATAAGCTAGGGAGAGGGGCTTGCCCTCTCCCCTTTTTTCTCCCCATTGTGGAAAACTGTCCCGTCATATCCGGCGGCGGGGGCGCATAAGCTCGTCCCAGAGGTGAGACACATGAGACGAGCATGGACCGGCCGGCTGCGGCGGGTCTCCCGCCGGCTGGCCGCGGCGGGCCTGGCCGCCGGCACGTTCTGGGCGGTGACGGTCACCGCCGGCAGCGACACGGCCTCCGCCGCCTGGGACGCCCTGCGGGCGGCCACCCCCCTGGCGGCGCTGAAGTGGGAGCTGGGGGACCTGTGGCCCGATGACGGGCTGTCCCCGGCGGCGGTGATGACCCTGGGGGAGTCCCCCCTGCTGCTCTCCGCCCGGGCGGCGGTGGCGGAGCTGTGGAGCACGGACCGGGAGGAGGTCCCCGACGGCCCGGAGGAGCCGGTGACGGAGCCGGTGGAGGAGACGCCCCTGGAGCCGGAGGGGGCGGCGGACAACGGCGTCCCCGCCCGGACCCTGGTGCCCACGGACCCCAGCGGCTACACCGTCTGCGGCCGGGTGTACATCTCCAACTCCACGGACCACGTCCTCTCGGCGGGGGCGCTGACGGAGCCCTTTGACGCCGCCCTCACCGACGACGAGCCCCAGATCCTGATCCTCCACACCCACGGCAGCGAGGCCTACACCCCGCCGGAGGGCACGGACATTGTCTGGTCCGGCAACTACCGCACCACCGACTCCCGCTACAACGTGGTGAAGGTGGGGGACGAGATGGCCGAGGTGTTCAGCGAGGCAGGGCTCTCCGTCCTCCACGACCGGACCCTCTACGACTACCCCTCCTACAACGACGCCTACGACAACGCCTTGGCGGCCATCCAGACCTATCTGACCCAGTACCCCTCCCTCCGGTTCATCCTGGACGTCCACCGGGACGCCATCGCCGACAGCGAGGGGAACCAGTACAAGGTGGTCTCCCAGATCGAGGGCGTGGGCACCGCCGCCCAGATGACCCTGGTGATGGGCAGCGACGG
>CALWOF010000052.1 GCA_944382995.1 uncultured Oscillospiraceae bacterium
AGAAGAAGCAGGAGAACTTCGCCGCGGAGATCGCCTCCATGGTGAAGGGCAACGGCTGAGCTTCTTCCAACGAAAACAAGCACATCGTCCCTGAATTTTGACATTCAGAAGAGTCCGAGGAAATTCGTTTCCCCGGGCTCTTTTTTTGCGTTGATGTCGTCTTTGAGAGATGGCGGAGAGAAGTGTCCGGCCGTGACAAACCGCGGGAGGTCCTGCGGAAGATCCAATGCGGCAGCTGCAGCTTCCGCCGGGACGGCGGAAATCTTCGTTTTTCTCAAGATCACCGCCGCTTTTGCAATAGGAGAAATCCGGGGATTTTCCTTGTATTGAGAGGGGAGAACTGGTATAATACATTTATCTTTGAGCAATCGCGGGGAGGAAGGACCATGCTGCACTACCTACAGGGACTCTTCTCCGCTCTGGACTTCGGGTCCCTGCTGGCGGCGCTGGTCCGGGCGGCGGCAGTACTGGTGTGCCTGGCGGTCCATGAGAGCTGCCACGGTCTGGCGGCCTGGGCCCTGGGGGACCCGACGGCCAGACGGCAGCACCGGCTGAGTCTGAATCCCCTGCGCCACATCGACTGGATCGGCCTTCTCATGATGTTCGCGGTGGGCTTCGGCTGGGCAAAGCCCGTGCCGGTGGACCCCCGGTACTTCAAAAATCCCAAACGGGGCATGGCGCTGACGGCACTGGCGGGCCCTATGTCCAATTTCGCACTGGCTCTGCTGGCGCTGGTCCTCCTGCGGGTCCTGATGCCGTTCCTGCCGGTGGCGGACTGGTCCCTGGCCCTTCTGGGCTTTTTCCTCCAGACCTCTCAGCTGTCCGTGGGTCTGGGCGTCTTCAACCTGATCCCCATTCCGCCGCTGGACGGGTCCAAGGTCCTGGCGGCGTTCCTGCCGGACCGGCAGTATTATACCCTCATGCACTACGAGCGCTACGGCATTCTGGTGCTGCTGGTGCTGTCCTTCCTGAACGTAGGCAGCATCTCCATCGCCTGGGCGGTGAACACCGTGTGGTGGGCGATGTACTCTCTTGTGTTCTAAGGCAGGTCGCTATGGAAAACCCCGTCTTCAAACTGGAAAAGGTGGTCCGCGGCAGGGCGGAGGAGATGCAGGACTTCGAGGGTCCGCTGGATCTGATCCTCTACCTCTTGGGCCGCAATAAAATGGAGATCCAGGACATCTCCATTGCACTGATCTGCGACCAGTATCTGGCATGGCTCTCTCGCCGGCAGGAGCTGGACCTGGAGGTGGCCAGCGAGTTCGTCACCATGGCTTCCCAGCTGGTGTACATCAAGACCCGGATGCTCCTCTCCATCGAGGATGAGGAGGCCCAGAGCGAGATGGACGCCCTGATCGCCTCTCTGGAGGAGCGGAGGCGGAACGAGAGCTATGCCAGGGTCCGGACCATGGCCGCCCGGCTGGAGCCCCTGGGGGAATTCGGCCGGAACATCCTCACCCGCCCGCCGGAGCCGGTAGAGCGCGGGAAGATCTACGAGTACGACCAGGAGCCGGCGGATCTGATCCTGGCCATGGCGGAGATCCAGAGCCGGGCGGAGCGCTCTCTGCCGCCGCCCCGGTCCGCCTTCCAGGACATCGTGCGGCATGAGCCCTATCCCGTGGAGAACAAGGCCCGGGAGATCCTGCGCAAGCTCCGGGACCACGGCGTCACCCGGTTTTTGCTGCTGTTCCGGGGCAGCCGCACCCGCAGTGAGGTGGTAGCCACCTTCCTGGCGGTGCTGGAGCTGTGCCGGGCCCACATCCTGCATCTGGCGGGGTCCCAGCAGGACTGCACCGTCCGGCAGGAGCGGGAGATGCCCGACGATATGAAACTGTGAGAGAGGACGTTTCTCTATGGAGATGAAAGAGATCGAATCGGCGGTGGAGAGCATCCTCTTCGCCTCCGGCGAACCGGTGCAGACCGACCGGATCTGCACCGCTCTGGAGCTGGACCGCCCCACGGTGGAGCGGGTGCTTCAGAAGCTGATGGACGGCTACGCCTATGAGCGCCGGGGCATCCGACTGCTGCGGATTGAGGACAGCTGGCAGATGTGCTCCGCGCCGGACTGCGCGGACGTGATCCGCCGGGCCTTCGAGATCCGAAAGCCCGCCAAGCTCAGTCAGCCGGCGCTGGAGGTGCTGACCATCATCGCCTACTACCAGCCCACCACCCGGGCCTATGTGGACCAGATCCGTGGGGTGGACAGCTCCTATACGATCAGTCTGCTGCTGGACCGGAAGCTCATCGAGGAGTGCGGCCGGCTCCAGGTGCCGGGCCGGCCCCATCTGTACCGGACCACGAAGCAGTTCCTCCGGGCGTTCCATTTGACCAGCCTGGATGACCTGCCGGAGATGCCGGATCTTGGCGGAGAGGGCCAGATGCGCATCGGCGAGGACGGCCAGATCGAAGACCCCGCCGAGTCGGCGGAGATCACCGGGGCAGATACGCCGGAGACGGCGGACGATCCGGAGAAGGAAGAGGCCCCGGAGGCCTGAGGGCGCTCTGGGATGACGCCGGGAGGGGGATGGACGTTGCTTGGACTGTGGATCGCACTGATCGTACTGACGGCGCTGGTCCTCCTGGTCTGGCGCCTGCGGCTGGGCGTGCGTATGACCTTCGGCCCCGGCGGCGCGTCGGCGGAGGTGAAGGCCGGCCCGCTCCGCGTCCGGCTGGCGCCCCGGCCGGAAAGAGCGGCGGCGAAAAAAACTGAGAAAACGGGAAAGACTGAGAAGTCCGGACGGGACCTGTCGGCGGCCGCGAAAAGATTTCCGAGGCCCACGGCAGCGGACCTGAAGGACGCCTGGCGGACCCTGGGGCCTCCGGCCAGACGGGCTCTGGAGCGGACCCGGCGGAGCGTCCGCCTGGCGCCGCTGAGACTGTCCGTCACCGTGGGCGGGGCGGAGGAGCCGGCGGACGCCGCCGAGCTCTATGGCCTGCTCAACGCCCTGGTGTGGACCGGCATGCCTGCCTTGGAGCGGCTGGTGGACGTGCCGGACCCGCAGATCCACACCGGGATCGACTTTGACGCTCCGCAGACGCGGGCGGAGGGGGAGCTGGGGCTCTCCATCCGGCTGGGGACCCTGATCGCCGTGGGGCTCACCCTGGGTCTCCCGGCGCTGAAATGGCTGAGATCGTATTGCAAACGGCATGGACCGCGGCAGACCGCCCCAAGGGCGGCGGAACATCCGGCCGCGTGACGAGAAAGGAAGGTATCCCATGGACGAGACAAAGGACACGATGGAGAAGAAGAGACCTCTGAACGACCTGCTGCGCTCCACGATGGACAAGGTCCACGAGATGGTGGACACCAACACCATCGTGGGCGAGCCCATCGCCACGGCGGACGGGGTGACGCTGATCCCCATCTCCCGGGTGAGCCTGGGCATCGGCTGCGGCGGCGGAGACTACGGAAAGGTCCAGCCCAAGGACTTCGGCGGCGGCAGCGCCGCGGGGGTGAAGATCGAGCCGGTGGCCTTCCTGGTCATCAAGGAGGGGACCACCCGGGTGTTGCCGGTGGCCATGCCCGCTGTGACCACCCTGGACCGGGTGGTGGAGCTGGTGCCGGATCTCATCGACAAGGTGGAAAAATATTTCGACCGAAAAGACGAGACACCGGCAGACTGACCGGGGCATACTACCATCACCAAACAAATGAGGTGATGGCTCTTGCGAACTCTGCTCCGACGCGCTCTGACTCTGGCGGTGGCCCTGACAGCCCTGTATAGTATGATCCCTTGTCAAGCAGCTGCTGTCAGCACCTCTGCCGCATCCGCCATTCTGGTGGACGTGGACAGCGGCCGGGTGCTCTACGAGTACAACGCCGACGCGCGGATGCGCATCGCCAGCACCACCAAGATGCTGACGGCCCTGGTGGCTCTGGAGCGGGGAGATCTGAACGACGTGGTCACCGTCTCCCGGGAGGCGGCGTACACGGAGGGCTCCTCCATGTACCTGAAGGAGGGGGAGGAGCTGACGCTGGAGACTCTGCTCTACGGACTGCTGCTCTGCTCCGGGAACGACGCGGCGGTGGCCATCGCGGAGCACATCGCCGGCTCTCAGGAGAAGTTCGCGGAGCTGATGAACGAAAAGGCGGCGGAGCTGGGGATGGAGAACTCCTCCTTCGTGACCCCTAACGGACTGGATGCGGAGGACCATTACTCCACCGCCCGGGACATGGCCCGCCTGGCCTGCGCGGCGGTGGGGAATGAGATCCTGGTGCGGATGGCATCCACCCGCACGGTTACCATCGCGGGCCGGACCATGACCAACCACAACAAGCTCCTGGGCTCGCTGGAGGGGTGCATCGGTCTGAAGACCGGGTACACCATGGCAGCGGGACGGACGCTGGTGACCTGCGCGGAGCGGAACGGACAGCGGCTGGCGGCGGTGACCCTTCAGGACGGAAACGACTGGGCGGACCATCAGGCGCTGTATGACTATGGCTTCTCCGCCTATCCCGCGGAGGTGGGGGCCTGGCTGGGCCAGACCGTCCGGCGGGAGCCAGTGTCCGGCGGCCTGACAGCCGCGGTCTCCCTGGTGGCGGCGGACAGCTTCGCCTGGCCCCTGGCGGAGGGAGAGACATTGGAGATGGCCGTGACGCTGGACGGGCCCCTGACGGCGCCCCTCCGGGCCGGCGAACAGGTGGGGGAACTGGTGTTCTCAGTGGATGGGAGAGAGGTCGGCCGTGTGGCGCTGCTGTGCGGCGCCGATGTGCTGCCGGAGATGGAGAGCGCCCTGGCGGTCCTGAAACACGGGCTGCCGGGATAGAGAGGACGAGATGGAAGAGCGACTGCAGAAGCTGCTGTCCGCCGCGGGGGTGTGCTCCCGCCGGGCGGCGGAGGACTATATCGCCGCCGGGCGGGTGATGGTGAACGGCGCCGCTGCGGTCATCGGGCAGAGGGCGGACCCTGACCGGGACGAGATCCTGGTGGACGGGCGGCCTCTGGCCCGGCCGGAGCAGCACGTGTATCTGCTGCTGAACAAGCCGCGGGGGTATGTGACCACCCTCTCCGACGAGCGGGGCCGCAAGACGGTCGCGGACCTGACAGCGGACTGCGGCCGGCGGGTGTACCCGGTGGGACGGCTGGACCTGGATTCGGAGGGGTTGCTGCTCCTGACCGACGACGGGGCGTGGATGAACGAGCTTGTCCACCCCAGCCATGAGGTGGACAAGACGTACCACGTCTCCGTGTACGGCCCGGTGAGGGGCGCTGCGGAGCGGCTCTCCGCCCTCCGGGACCTGGACGGGGAGCCCATTCGGCCCGCCCGGGTGGAGGTCCTGCGGCAGACGGCCCGGACGGCGGTGTTCGCCGTCACCATCCACGAGGGGAAGAACCGACAGGTGCGGCGGATGTGCGCCGCCTGCGGCCTGACAGTCAAGCGGCTGCGGCGCGTCCGGGAGGGTGCTCTGGAGCTTGGAGATCTGCCGGTCGGCAAGTGGAGATACCTGACGGCAGAAGAGGTGCGGGCCCTGGGCCCGCAGCCGGAGCCCTGATGGGCCCGCGGCGTCTGGCACCGCAGTCGTTGGATCACCGGTTGCTTTTTTTCAGAGCTGTGCTACAATAGGCCAGGACAAAAACCGGCGGGGACATGCCCTGCCGGATGACAACAGGTCCGCCGGACCGGCGGACCACGGAGGGGAACAGCAGTGGCCAAAAGCGTTTTACATAGGATCGAGCGCGGGATGCCCACCTTTTCCAAGGGACAGAAGCGGATCGGAGAGTATATCCTGAAGAATTCCGACAAGGCCGCCTTCATGACCGCCAGCAAGCTGGGGAAGCTCTCCGGCGTCAGCGAGTCCACAGTGGTGCGGTTCGCGTCGGAGCTGGGGTACGACGGATACCCCGGCATGCAGCGGGCGCTGCAGGAGATCATCCGCAGCCGCCTGACCTCCACCCAGCGCATCCAGGCGGCGGATGACCAGTTCGGCAGCCAGGACGTGCTCTCGGCGGTGATCCAGTCCGATATGGAGAAGCTGCGGATGATGGCGGAAGAGGCCGACCGGACGGAGTTCAGCAAGGCGGTGGACCTGATCCTTGGGGCCCGGCATCTGTACATCCTGGGGGTGCGGACCTCGTCCTTCGTGGCGGGTTATCTGAACTTTTACCTGCATCTGCTCTCTGAGAACGTGACGCTGGTGCAGTCCAATGCCGCGGGAGAGATCTTTGAGCAGCTGCTGCGGATCGGCCCCGGGGACGTGATGATCGCCATCAGCTTTCCCCGGTACTCCAAGGTCACCATGAACACGGTGAAATTTGCCCGGGACCGAGGGGCCACTATCGTGGCCATCACCGACAATGAGATCTCCCCGGTCTACCAGATGGCGGAGGCGGCCCTGCTGGCCCCCTGTGAGATGATCTCCTTTGTGGACTCCATGGTGGCGCCGCTGTCCCTCATCAACGCGCTGCTGATCGCCGTGGGCCGCCGGATGCGCGCCGACGTGTCCCGCACCTTCGCGGAGCTGGAGGGGATCTGGAACGAGTACGGCGTGTTCGGGAAGACGGATGATGAGTGAGATGAGGCGGCAGCTGGCAGTGGTCGGCGGGGGAGCCGCCGGCATGATGGCCGCCGTCTCGGCGGCGGAGAAGGGCGCGGCTGTGACGCTGCTGGAGCCAAACGACCGCCTGGGGAAGAAGCTGAACATCACCGGCAAGGGCCGGTGCAACGTCACCAACAACGCCGACGCACAGACGATCCTCGCCAATATCCCCCGGAACGGGAAATTTCTCTACAGCGCCCTCTCACGCTTTGACGGGCGGGACGCCATGGCGTTTTTCGAGTCCATCGGCGTCCCCCTGAAGACCGAGCGGGGGAACCGGGTGTTCCCGGTCAGCGACCGGGCCTTTGATGTCAGCGCCGCCCTGGAGCGGCGTCTGAAGGCCCTTCATGTCCGTCTCGTCCGGGACCGCGCCCTGTCGGTGGAGACGGCGGACGGCGCTGTCATCGCCGTTCGGGGGGAGCGGGGGACGTACCCCGCCGGGGCCGTGATCCTGGCTACCGGCGGCGTCAGCTATCCCGCCACCGGCTCCACTGGCGAGGGCCACCGGATGGCCCGGGAGCTGGGTCACACGGTGACGGAGCTCCGGGGCTCCCTGGTGCCCCTGCGGGACTATGGCCTGGGCCGGACGCTCCAGGGCCTGAGCCTGCGGAACATCGCCCTGACGGTGTTCGAGGACGGGAAGAAGATCTACACGGACTTCGGCGAGATGCTCTTCACCCATTTCGGCGTCAGCGGGCCGGTGATCCTGTCGGCCTCCGCCCATATGCGGCATTTTGACAAAAAGACCTACCGGCTGGAGCTCGATCTGAAGCCCGCCCTGGACGATCAGGCCCTGGACCGGCGGCTCCTGCGGGACTTCGAGAAATACGCCAACCACGATTTCTGCAACGCCCTGGACGGCCTGCTGCCCCAGAAGCTGATCCCGACCGTGGTGGAGCGGTCGGAGATCCCGCCCCATGAGAAGGTCCACGACGTGACGCGGGAGCAGCGGCGGAAGCTGGCCCAGGTCCTCAAGCACTTCTCCGTGGACATCGCGGGGCCCTGTCCGGTGACGGACGCCATCGTCACCTCCGGCGGGATAAAGGTGGGGGAGATCGATCCAAAGACAATGGCTTCAAAGCTTGTAAAGGGACTTTACTTCGCGGGTGAACTCGTGGACGTGGACGGGTATACCGGCGGATTCAATCTGCAGATCGCCTGGGCCACCGGCCGGGCGGCGGGGACCGCCGCTGCGCTGGCCCTGGCCGGAGAGGGGAACGAGACGATATGAACGACCAGAGGATCATCCGGGTGGCCATTGACGGGCCCTCCGGCGCGGGGAAGAGCACCCTGGCCCGCAGCGCGGCGGCGGAGCTGGGCTATCTGTATGTGGACACCGGGGCCATCTACCGGACCATCGGCTGCGCTGCCCGGCGGCGGGGGATCGACCCGAAGAACGCGGAGACCGTGGCGGCCCTGCTGCCGGAGCTCCGGGTGGAGCTGACCTACGGAGATGACGGCCTCCAGCACATGGCCCTCAACGGAGAGGACGTGACGGCGGAGATCCGGGAGCCGGAGATCTCGCAGTACGCCTCCGCCGTGTCCGCCCATCCGGCGGTGCGGGCATACCTGCTGGAGATGCAGCGCCGGCTGGCCCGGGAGCGCAGCGTCATCATGGACGGCCGGGACATCGGCACCGTTGTGCTGCCGGACGCGGAGGTGAAGGTGTTCCTCACCGCCTCCGCGGAGGAGCGTGCCCGCCGCCGGATGCTGGAGCTGGAGCAGCGGGGCACTCCCCAGGCCTATGAGGAGGTCCTCTCCTCCATCCAGGAGCGGGACTGGAATGACACCCACCGCGCCGCCGCGCCCCTGCGGAAGGCGGAGGACGCGGTGCTGCTGGACACCACGGCGCTGGACTTCGCCCAGAGCGAGGCGGCGCTGCTGCAGATCATCCGGGAGAGGGCGGGCGTATGAGCGAAGAGATGAGACAGGAACAGCAAGGGAGCCGGGAGGCGGAGAAAAAACGGCCGCTCAACCGGTTCTTCGTGGTGATCTACTATCTGGTGTCGGCGGTGGCGGGGATCCTCCATCCAGTCACCGTCATCGGACGGGAGAACCTGCCGGAGCACGGCGCGCTCCTGTGCCCCAACCACAACAGCAACTGGGACCCGGTGCTGGTGGCACTGAAGGTCCCGGTGAACTACCGGCTTCACATCATGGCCAAGAAAGAGCTGTTCTGCAACAGGGTCTTTGACTGGGTGCTGCGGAAGCTGGGCGCCTTCCCTGTGGACCGGGGAGAGGGGGACATCGAGGCGGTGAAAAATGCCCTGAAGGCCATCAAGAGCGGGGACAATCTGCTGATGTTCCCGGAGGGCACCCGGGTGGAACACGAGGGTGACCTGCCTGCCAAGGGCGGCGTGGCCGTCATCGGGATCCGCGCCGGGGCCGTCTTTGTCCCCGTGTTCGTGGAGGGGGGCAAGCGCCCCTTCCGGCGGACCCGGATCATCTTTGGCGAGGCGTACCGCCCCACCTACACCGGCCGCCACGGTACGGCGGAGGAGGTCCAGGCCATCGCCGACGAGGTGCTCCGCCGGGCCTACGCACTGGGGAGGGAGACGCCGTGAAGGTCCTGCTGGCAAAGAGCGCCGGCTTCTGCTACGGCGTCAAGCGCGCGGTGGAGCTGGCGGAGAAAACGGGGGAGGCCACCGGCGGCTGCTGGATGCTGGGGGACCTGATCCACAACACCCATGTGGTGGAGGAGCTGGCTCGCCGGGGCGTGCGGAAGACCGCCGACCCGTCGACCCTGACAGCGGGGGACACGGTGGTGATCCGCTCCCACGGGGAGCTCAAGCCCGTGCTGGACGAGCTGGAGGCCCGGGGCATCCGCTGCGTGAACGCCACCTGTCCCAATGTGATCCGCATCCAGCGGCTGGTGGCCCAGGCGGAGGCGGAGGGGCGCAGGGCGGTGATCATCGGGGAGCCCACCCACCCGGAGGTGATGGGCGCCGCCAGCTGGTGCCGGCATCCCCTTGTGTTCGAAGGGCCGGAGGCTGTGGAGCGATGGCTGGCGGAGGATGAAAAACACCGTCAGATCCCCCTGACAGTGGCGGCCCAGACCACCTGTATTCGTGAACTTTTTGAAACTTCTTGGAAAATCCTAAAAAAAGAGTGTACAAACGTAAAAATATTTGATACAATATGCAGAGCTACGCATGAACGTCAAGCGGAGGCGGAGGAAATCGCCGCCGAAGCGGACGTGATGGTCGTGGTGGGAGACCGTAAAAGCGCCAACACCAAACATTTGACGGAAATTTGCATGAAGAGATGCCCACGCGTGCTTCAGATCGAACGCGCGGACGAGCTCTCGCCGGATTTTTTCAATGGTTGTTCTGTTGCGGGCCTTACGGCTGGCGCCTCCACGCCTGCGGGCATCATTAAGGAGGTATATGCAACGATGAGCGAAGAAATCAAGGCGGCCGAGGGCAAAGAGGAGTCCTTCGAGGAATTACTGAATCAGTCTTTCAAAACTTTAAATAACGGTGACCGGGTCACCGGCATCGTCACTGCCATCACCCCCACCGAGGTCCAGGTGGACGTGGGCGCCAAGCAGGCGGCTTACATCAAGCTCAGCGAGCTGAGCGACGATCCCAGCGTCAAGCCCGAGGACATCGTCCACGTGGGCGACGAGATCGAGACCTGGGTGGTCCGTGTCAACGATGTGGAGGGCTATGCGGAGCTGTCCAAGAAGCGTCTGGACGCCGCCAAGGTCTGGGAGAACATCGAGCAGGCCGTGGAGGACAAGACCGTCCTGGAGGGCACTGTCACCGAGGAGAACAAGGGCGGCATCGTGGTGTCCGTCAAGGGCGTGCGGGTGTTTGTCCCCGCCTCTCAGAGCGGCCAGCCCCGCGGCGCTGATCTGTCTGCCATGAAGGGCCAGAAGGTCCAGCTGCGCATCACCGAGGTCAACCGCGCCCGCCGCCGGGTGGTGGGCTCCATCCGCTCCGTGGCCGATGAGGCCCGGAAGGCCGCCCAGGCTGAGCTGTGGGCCAACATCGAGGTGGGCAAGCACTACACCGGCACCGTCAAGTCCATGACCAGCTACGGCGTGTTCGTGGACATCGGCGGCGTGGACGGCATGGTACATATCTCCGAGCTCAGCTGGAGCCGGATCAAGACCCCCTCCGAGGTCTGCAAGGTGGGCGACACCCTGGATGTGTACGTCATCTCCTTCGACCCGGAGAAGCACAAGATCTCCCTGGGCGTCAAGGACCACAGCATCGACCCCTGGCAGGTGTTCATGGACAAGTACGCCGTGGGCGATGTGGCCTCCGTGCGCATCGTCAAGCTGATGAGCTTCGGCGCCTTCGCCGAGGTCGTGCCCGGCGTGGACGGCCTGATCCACATCTCCCAGATCGCCGACCGGCGCATCGA
>CALWOF010000053.1 GCA_944382995.1 uncultured Oscillospiraceae bacterium
GCGGCGATCTGCTCCATGATCTGGGTCTTGCCCACGCCGGGCGGGCCCATCAGCAGCACCGGCCGCTGGCGCACCGGGGGGATCAGATAGTTCCCCAGCTCGTCCCGGGCCAGATACGCCTTCAGGGTATTGGTGATCTCCTGCTTTGCCTGTTTGATGTTCATATCCGCACTCCTTACAGTTGGGGAAGTTCATCCAGATCGATGCCGTCGTCCAGCTCCGCCGCCTCCCGGGCGGCCCGGTCCAAGGCCGGGGTGGGCACCACCAGCCGGATGGCCCAGGGGGGCATTTTGATGGAGAGGGGCGGCTCCTCCAGCAGTACGAAGGCCGTCTCCCAGGGCGGGCGCTTCCGGGGGTAGATGCCCATGCCGTCGGTGAAGTACACCAGCCCCCGCAGGGACGTGAAGGCCCCCTCCGCCCGGAGCTTCTCCACGTAGTCGAACACCGGCCGGAAGTCCGTGGCGCTGCCGCCCACCAGGGAGAAGCTCTCCATATAGCCCCGCAGCTCCTCCAGATCCCGGATGGGGGTGTCGGACCGGATCTGGTCGTCGCACTGGAGGATGCGGATGTTCACCTTTCGGGTGAAGGTCTCCGTGCTGCGGAGGATGGCGTAGGTGCAGGAGAGAAACTCCCGCACCAGGGCCCCGGAGGTGGACATGGAGGTGTCCACGGCGATGACGAAGTCCTCGATCCGCTTCTCCTCCTTCGTCTCCGGCGGCTCCACCAGGGGCATGTTGCCGTAGAGCTGGAGGCCGTAGGTGTAATAGACATAGTCAAAGGCGTCGCCGTCCACCTCCATGACCTCCCGGGGCACGGCGAACCGCCGGAGGAAGGCCCGGTAGTCCACGTCGTCCCGGTCTGCCACCCGGATCTGCTCCAGCACCGCCTGGCCGCCGGCGGCCTGGCCCGCCAGCACCGTCTCCAGCCCGGTCCGGGTCCGCTCGGAGACCCCCTGCCACTTCTGCTCCCGCTGCCTCTGCTGCTCCTCGTCCTGCCCCTCCGGGTCCCAGAGGCCGTGGTCGTCCGCCAGGAACACCCGCTGGAGCCGGGCGATCTCATAGGGGGCCAGATCCAGCCGCAGGAGGCGGCGGTAGATGCCCTCTGCCGTCAGCACCGGCATCTCCCCCCGGCACTCGCCGTAGAACTTCTCCTTGGCGGGCACCGTGCCGCCGTCCAGACAGGGGTAGTCCAGGGCGTCCAGGATGCTCTCCACCGCCGCGTCGCAGGCAAGGTCCCACAGCTCCGGCGCCCTGCCCCGCCTCTTCCACGGATGCCGCAGCATGCAGTGGAGGATGACGTGCAGATACGCCCGGTCCACCGCCGTCCGGGAGCGGAGATACCGCTCCGCCAGAAAGCTGCCGTCGTAGTACAGCGTCTCCCCGTCTGTGGCCAGAGACAGCGTCACCCCGCCGCCGGGCTGAAGGTCCAGGCTGCTGAGGGCCGCATCCAGATAGGGCAGGTTCAGATACAGCTCGTTCCGGGCCGTCTGCAGGATCTCCAGCCCGATGGCCGTCAGGTCTTTGGCGCCCTCCGCCATGGCGCACCTCCTCTCCCGTCACAGGTCAAAGCACTTGTCCAGTCCCCGGGGGGCAGCGCCCCGCCGCCCTTCCAGCAGCAGGGCCAGAGCCCCGGTGTTCCCGGCCCGCCGGGCCAGGTCACAGGCCGCGGAGAGCTCCGCTCCCTCCGGCGGCGCCGCTTGCAGAAGGAAGGCCAGGTGGGACACGTCCCGCTCCCCCGCCAGCCAGGCTGCCGCCTCGCCCGCATGGGCCCGGAGATAGGTCAGGTACCGCTCCTCCGCCCGGGGCGACAGCTCCGCCGGATACCGCAGGCGCCAGAAGGCCAGACGAACGGCGCTCTCCGTCTCGTGCTCCATGCCCAGGAAGCCGGGCCACAGCTCGTCATAGGTCCGCAGGTCCAGCCGCTTGTTCCGGAAGGAGTGGTGGTAGGGATATCCGGCGCCGGAGATGGTGTAGTCGAAGTGGTGAGCGGGGCAGTTCTCCTCATAGTTCTCCCGGTACTCCGGGAAAATGAGCCGGAGCACCGTGCCGCCTGCCGCATCCTCTATGGCCGCGTCCAGCTCCCAGGGCAGCTCGTCGGCGAAGTACGCCAGGGCGTCCCCCTGCGCTCCCGCCCTCGTGAGGCGGAGGGTGTTCAGGCTGCGGCAGTTCATCAGCACGGCGGCGCCCCACCGCTCCACCCTGTCGCGGAGGCGGAGGGTCTCCAGACTGCGACAGTTCATCAGCGCGTAGTCCCCCACCGCCGTCAGGGACGGGGGCAGCGTCAGCTCCCGCAGCGCCCGGTTGTCCCAATCCGCGTCCGGGGAAGCGCCGCAGGTGACCAGCAGCTCCTCTCCCTCCGCCTGCCAGCCGGGGGCCAGGGCATGGGAGGCCAGAGCCGTCACCGGCAGGCCGGACAGGCGCTCCGGCAGGACGGCCCGGGCATCGCAGGTGGCGGCCCGCAGAATGGTGACCCCCGCCGCCTCCCGGCGGACGGTCAGCCGCCAGTTGCCGCTGCCGCTGACAATTTCCACCCCGGCGCCCCCCCTTTCTCTCATATTCCAACTGTGTAGTATACCACAGCCCCGCCCGTTTTCCCAGCCCGAAATTTTCCGACAGCTGAAAATCTCCTCTTGACAGAGCCGTGCATACTGTATATACTGTACATGTACAGTATATACAGGGGTGACTTCCATGGAACTCATCATCCGCAACACTCCCAACCAACCCATTTATGAACAGATCTCCTCCCAGATCAAGTCCCAGATCATCGCGGGCAAGCTCTCCCCCGGGGAGGCGCTACCCTCCATCCGGGCCCTGGCCAAGGACCTGCGGATCTCCGTCATCACCACCAAGCGGGCCTACGACGAGCTGGAGGCCGACGGCTTCCTCTACACCGTGGCCGGCAAGGGGTGCTTCGTGGCGGAGAAGGACCTGGACCTGATCCGGGAGCAGAAGCTCAAGGAGCTGGAGGACCATCTGGATGCCGCCGCGGCCCTGGCCGCCCAGTGCGGCGTCTCACCTGCGGAGCTCGTTGAGATGCTCCGCACCCTGCTGAAGGAGGACACGCGCGTATGAACGCCATCGAACTATCCCATGTGACCAAGCGCTTTCCCGGCTTTGCCCTGCAGGACCTGTCCCTCACCGTGCCCAGCGGCACCATCTGCGGTCTGGTGGGGGAAAACGGCGCTGGCAAATCCACCACCATCCGCCTGCTGATGGGCGCCCTGCGGCCCGACAGCGGCAGTTGTACCGTGCTGGGGACGGACGCCGCCTCGCCGGAGTTTCTCTCCGTGAAGGAGGACATCGGCGTGGTGCTGGACGAGGCCTATTTCCCCGAGAGCCTGAATGCCCTGCAGGTCGGGTCTGTCATGGCCAGGACCTACCGCCGGTGGGACAGCAGCCAGTATCAGAGCTGTCTGACCCGCTTCGCCCTGCCGGAGAAGAAGCAGTTCAAGGACTTCTCCCGGGGCATGAAGATGAAGCTGGCCATCGCCGTGGCCCTGAGCCACAGTCCGCGCCTGCTGGTGCTGGATGAGGCCACCGCCGGTCTGGACCCCTTCGTCCGGGACGAGGTGCTGGAGATCTTCAACGAGTTCACCCGGGAGGAGGACCACTCCATCCTGATCTCCTCCCACATCCTCAGCGACCTGGAGAAGCTGTGCGACTACATCGCCTTCCTCCACAAGGGGCGGCTGCTGCTGTGCGAGGAGAAGGACCGCCTGCTGGAGGAGTACGCCGTCTTCACCGGTACCGCGGACCAGGCGGACAGCCTTCAGGACGGGGCCGTGGCGGCCCGGGAGCCCAACGGCTACGGCGGCGTCCGGTGTCTGGTGCGGCGGGAGCTGATGCCCGCCGGCTGGGACCTGGAAAAGCCCACGGTGGAGGATGTCGTCCTGTTTCTGGTGAAAGGAGCGAAGGAGCAATGAGCGCCCTCATTTTGAAAGACTACTACGTGATCTTCCGGCAGATGCGGATCTTTCTGCTGCTGGTCCTGGTGTTCTCCTGCATCCCCGGCGCGTTTTACTCCACTTTCGCGGTGGTGTACGCCTCCATGCTGCCCTACACCGCCCTGGCCTACGACGAGCGGAGCCATTGGGACCAGATGGCCGCCATGATGCCCTACTCTGACCGGGACCTGGTGCTGAGCAAGTACGTCTTCGGCTGGCTCTCCACCGCCGCCGCGGCCGCAGCCTCCTTCGTGCTGCAAACGGTCCTGGCTGCCGTGTGGCCCGGGGCGGAGGGGCCGTCCGTCCCCGTCATCCTCCTCTCCGTCTGTGTGGCCGTGTGCATCCTAGACATCACGCTGCCCATGATGTTCCGCTTCGGCGTGGAGAAGGCGCGCCTTGCGATGTTCCTCATCATCTTCCTGGTGTGCGCCGGCGCCGGGGCCATCTCCGTCATCGACCAGAGCGGCGGGCCGGACTTCGGCTTCCAGATGTGGGCGCCCCCGGCGGTGGCCGTGGTGATGACCGCCGTGTCCGTGCCCCTGTCCGTCCGGTTCTACGGCCGGAGAAGGCGGTGAGCGCCGTGAAGGACGCCCCGGAGACGCCCCGCCCGCCGATGACGCCGGCGGACATCGCCGCTCTGCTGGCCCTGTTGGGGGCCGCGCTTCTGGACCGAAAGGAGCCGAAATGAAAAACACCCGCATCTGCCCCAAGTGCGGCGGAAGCCGGGTGGTCCGGATCCCGGACCACCCGGGCCGGTACGCCAGCGGCAATAACATCTACACCACCCGCTTCACGCTGCTGGGCAAAATCCCGGTGATCCGCTACGTCTGCTGTGACTGCGGCTACGCGGAGGACTGGGTGGAGTCCCCCGCCGAGTGGGTGCAGCTCTGGCAGACCTACGGGGACATGCCCGGAGCGGAGCGGTAAGGTCCGGCGGAAAAGACACTGGAAATTTCAGCGGCAAAGGGGTACAATCTATCCATATGGAAAAGGCCGCGCCAGCGCACGGCCAGGGAGGGATCATATGGACCACTTTGAAAAGATCGCGGCCCGGCTGGAGTCCCGCGATCTGGACGCCATGCTGCTGACCAACGAGGCCAACCGCTTCTACGCCTCCGGCTTCCGCACCGCCGGGACAGACGGCATGGCCCTGGTGACCCGGGACGGGTGCTGCTATTACATGACCGACTCCCGGTACACGGAGGCCGCGGAGCGGCACGTCCGGGGGGCCGTCATCCAGGAGGTTGGCGCCGGCCGGGGCTATGCCGCGCTGCTGAAGGAGGCCGTTCAGCGTCACCGCATCCGCCGCCTGGGGTTCGAGGACGCGTACATGACCGTCCGGGAGCACGGCGCCCTGGCCCGCGCCCTGCCCTGCGAGCTGGTGCCGGCGGCGGACCTGCTCTCGGAGCTGCGGGCCGTCAAGGACCCGGAGGAGCTGGAGATCATGGTCTCCGCCCAGCGGATCGCCGAACGGGCCCTGGCGGAGATCCTGAACGAGATCCGCCCCGGCGTCACGGAGAAGGAGATCGCCGCCCGGCTCCAGTATCTCATGCTCCACCACGGGGCGGAGGACATGTCCTTTGACCCCATCGTGGTGTCCGGCCCCAACGGGAGCCTCCCCCACGGGGTCCCCTCGGAGAAGGCCATCCAGTCCGGGGAGTTCGTCACCATGGATTTCGGCTGCGTCTATCACGGCTACTGTTCCGACATGACCCGCACCGTGGCGGTGGGGTCCGTGACGGACGAGATGCGCCGGGTCTATGACACGGTGCTGGAGGCGCAGCGGGCCGGCATCGATGCCGCCCGGGGCGGTGTCTCCGGCCATGACGTGGACAAGGCCGCCCGGGACGTCATCGACGGTGCCGGCTATGGGCCGTACTTCGGCCACAGCTTCGGCCACGGCGTGGGCGTGGAGATCCACGAGGGACCCAACGCCACCCCCTCCAACGCCCTTCCCCTGCCCGCCGGGGCGGTGATCTCCGCCGAGCCGGGCATCTACCTGCCGGGGAAGCTGGGGGTGCGGATCGAGGACGTGCTGTATCTGACAGAGGACGGCTGCCGGAACATCACCCTGGCCCCCAAGGATCTGGTGATCCTGTAAACCGCTGTTTCACAAGCAAGAGGAGGATACTGCTATGGCAAGCTATATCGGCGCATCCGCGGAGCAGGAGTCCGCGGACCCCATTCTGGTGGCCTTTGCCGCGGAGGCGGCCAAGGGCGACCCCGCCAGCCCGGTGGCCCGGGAGCTGGTGCTCCGCTGGCGGGACCATCTGGCGAAATTCAGCCGCAGCTGCGACGACGAGAAGCTCCGCCGTCTGGCGGACCTGTACAGCTGGGACGACCGCTTCTCCGAGGTGCTGGACAGCTACGGTCCCGGCACCGCCCGCTTCATGGGCGAGGCCATCGAGGCCTATCTGGACACCCTGTGACCTTCCCGCCCCGGCCCGCTTTTCAGCGGGCCGGGGCGCCGCTCTGCCGCCGCCGGGCGGAGAGTTCGCCTCTCTTTCGCCGGAGCAGTTGACAAAGTGCCGCCGGGGTCGCATAATAAATCCATCGGACAAAATACCACAGCAGCCGGGCGTCTCCCGGCTGAAAGGGAGTTGCTATGGACACCATCTACATCACCGGGCATCGGAACCCGGACACGGACTCCATCGTCTCCGCCATGGCCTACGCGGCGCTGAAGAACGCCCTGGGCCAGCGGCAGTATGAGGCCGCCCGCCTGGGCCAGATCAGCGACGAGACCCAGACCGTGCTGGACCGCTTCGGCTTCCAGCCCCCCAAGCTGCTGACCAACGTACGCACCCAGGTCCGGGACCTGGACTTCGACACGCCCCCCACCCTGTCCGCCGCCGCCACCATCAGCCGTGCCTGGCGGACCATGCAGAAGGAGAAGATCTCCGCCCTCCCCGTGTCCAACGAGGACGGGACCCTGTACGGCATGCTCTCCGCCGGCGACGTGGCCAACTACGACATGGCCTCCGTCCGCAACCCCAATGTGGGCACGATCCCGGTCTACAACCTCCTCTCCGTGCTGGAGGGGAAGATCCTCAACCAGGGCGGCGAGATGCGGGACATGATCTCCGGCGATGTGACCATCGCCCTGCCCGCCAGCCGGGAGAATCTGGTCTTCTCCTCGCCGGAGAGCATCGTGGTCTGCGGCGACCAGCCGGATATGATCCGCCGGGCCCTGGAGATCGGCGTTGCCTGCATCATCGTCTGCCAGGCGGAGGTGGACCCGGAGATCCTGGCCATGCAGACGGACACCTGCATCATCTCCACGGCCTATGACGCCTACCGGGCGGTGCGGCTCATCTACCACGCCATGCCCATCAGCAGCATCTGCAAGAACAAGGATCTGGTGTGCTTCCACCTGGACGACTACATCGACGACGTGCGCAACACCGTGCTGGAGAGCCGATTCCGCGCCTACCCCATCCTGGATGAGGAGGAGCGGGTGGTGGGCACGCTGTCCCGCTACCACCTGCTGCGGCCCCGCCGCAAGCAGGTGATCCTGATGGACCACAACGAGAAGGCCCAGTCCGTCCCCGGGCTGGACCAGGCGGAGATCCTGGAGATCATCGACCACCACCGGCTGGCGGACATCCAGACCAAGAACCCCATCATCGTCCGCAACGAGCCCGTGGGCAGCACCACCACCATCGTGGCGGGCATGTACCAGGACAAGGGCCTCATGCCCACCGCCAAGATGGCCGGCCTCATGGCCGCCGCCATCGTGTCCGACACGGTCATGTTCAAGTCCCCCACCTGCACCCAGCGGGACATCGATGTGGCCAACCGCATGGCCCGCATCGCCAATATCTCTCTCCAGGAGCTGGGGCAGGTGATCTTCTCCGCCTCCGCCGGAGGCGACAAGTCCGCGGAGGAGATCTTCCGGACGGACTACAAGGAGTTCCACATCGCCGGCCACGATCTGGCGGTGAGTCAGGTGACGTGCATGGACTCTGACCGTCTGCTCCAGCGGAAGGAGGAGTTCCTCCGCCTGATGAGGGACATCCGGAGGGAGAAGAAGTTCGACATGGTGATCCTGATGATCACCGACGTGCTGCTGGAGGGCACCCAGCTGCTGTTCGTGGGCGACAGGGACAGCATCCGCCAGGCCTTCGGCGCGGCGGACGCCGGTGAGGCGGAGGACGTGATGTTCCTGCCCAAGATCATGTCCCGGAAAAAACAGGTGATCCCCATGCTCTCCGCCCTGTGGGGCTGAGGCATGCCGCGGAAAAAGGCGCCGGACAGCGGCGCCTTTTTCGTTTTTGTGCAAGATGACCATTGACTTTATCAGTTTAAAGCTGTATGGTGTAAAAGTATAAACGGAGGGGCGCTCCGGAGGGTGCACCTCTCCCGACCGATTTGAAAAGGAGATCTCTGCGATGAAAAAGAAGTTTCTTGCTCTTATCCTCTCCGCTTTGATGATCCTGAGCCTGGCCGCCTGCGGCGGCAATGAGGACACTGCCGAGGAGCCCGCGGACGACGCCGGCACCGAGGAGCCCGCCGGCGACGGCCAGACCTATACCGTGGGCATCCTCCAGCAGATGCAGCACGTGGCTCTGGACGAGGCCACCCAAGGCTTCCAGGACGCGCTGACGGAGCTGCTGGGCGAGAGCGTCACCATCGACCCCCAGAACGCCTCCGGTGACAGCGCCAACTGCGCCACCATCGCCAACAACTTCGTCTCCCAGGGCGTGGACCTGATCATGGCCAACGGCACCACCGCCCTGCAGGCCGCCGCCTCCGCCACCAGCACCATTCCCATCCTGGGCACCTCCATCACCGAGTACGGCGTGGCCCTGGGCATCGACGGCTTCACCGGCACCACCGGCTACAACGTCTCCGGCACCTCTGACCTGGCGCCCCTGGACCAGCAGGCGGCCATGCTGCAGGAGTGGTTCCCCGACGCCCAGACCGTGGGTCTGCTGTACTGCTCTGCCGAGCCCAACAGCCAGTATCAGGTGGACACCGTCCAGAAGTACCTGGAGGAGGCCGGCATCACCTGCACCCAGTACTCCTTCTCCGACTCCAATGACCTGTCCGCCGTGGCCACCACTGCCTGCGCGGAGAGCGATGTGGTGTACGTCCCCACCGACAACACCGCCGCCAACAACGCCGAGCTGATCGGCAACATCTCCCTGGACAGCCAGACCCCCATCATCGCCGGCGAGGAGGGCATCTGCCGCGGCTGCGGCGTGGCCACCCTGACCATCAGCTACTACGACATCGGCTACAAGACCGGCGAGATGGCCTATGAGATCCTGGTGAACGGCGCCGATCCCGCGGAGATGGAGATCGCCTATGCGCCCCAGTTCACCCCCAAGTACAACCCCGACATGTGCGATGCCTTCGGCCTGACCCCGCCTGAGGGGTACGAGGCCATCGAGCCCGCCGCCTGATCGGGACACTTCCCCAAAACAGCATCAAAAGCCAGCGGAAAAGGGGCTTCCCTTTTCCGCTCGGCTTGTCTGGGGGCGATCCGCCCCCAGACAAGCCGCTGCAAGTCATGCCGGACACAAGTGTTCGGCATGACTTGAGATTAAAAACGAAAGACACCCCTCCTGGGTTATCTCCGCGCTAAGTGCCGCCTTGCGGCGGTTGCGCTCCGAATCGCGCCTGCGGGCACAGTCTTTCGTAACTATCTTCCTTCCCGTCGCGCAAGTCTTTATCGTCGGACTTTCAGCGGAAAAGGGGCTTCCCTTTTCCGCTGCACTTTGTTAGAATAGAGCAATGAACTGCCTCCGGGAAAGGCCGGAGGGATTTTGGAGGGATCACACTTGAATATCATGCATCTGGTCAACGCCCTGCCGGGCGTGGCCGCCCAGGGCCTGATCTGGGGCATCATGGCCATTGGGGTGTACATCACGTTCCGCATCCTGGATGTGGCGGACCTGACGGTGGACGGCACCATGGCCACCGGCGGCGCCGCCTTCATCATGCTGACCATGGCCGGCGTCCCCCTGCCGCTGGCGCTGCTGGGCTCCTTTCTGGCGGGCGTTCTGGCGGGACTGGTGACGGGCCTGTTCCACACCATGTGCGGCATCCCCGCCATTCTCGCCGGCATCCTGACCCAGCTGGCCCTGTACTCCGTGAACCTGCGGATCATGGGTCAGGCCAATCGCCCTGTCAGCTCCCGGCAGTATGACCTGCTGGTGGATCAGCAGAGCGTCCGCTCTCTGAGCCTGGACAACCCCATCCTAGTGGTGGCCCTTTTCATCATCGCCATCATCGCCCTGCTGTACTGGTTCTTCGGCACGGAGCTGGGCGCCTCTCTGCGCTCCACCGGCTCCAACCCCAACATGTCCCGTGCCCAGGGCATCAACACCGATTTCACCAAGGTCCTGGGACTCATGCTCTCCAACGGACTGGTGGCCCTGTCCTCCGCCCTGCTGGCCCAGTATCAGGGCTTCGCGGACGTGAACATGGGCCGGGGCGCCATCGT
>CALWOF010000054.1 GCA_944382995.1 uncultured Oscillospiraceae bacterium
CTGTGGCTGCTGCTGCGCCGCCGCCTGCCCCGGGAGCCGGTGACGCTCTCCCGGCGGCTGTGGAAGCTGGTGCTGGGTCTGGCGGCCATGCCCCTGTGCGCCCTCATCGCCGTGGTGCTGCTGACCTTCCGGCGGTACGAGTCCGCCGAGGTCCATGCCGTGGCCATGAACCAGGGCATGGTGGTGCTGCCCTTCGCGCTGCTAACCTCCCTGGTGCTGCTGCTGGCCATTCTGATCCTGGCGGACCACGAGCGGCTGGAGCAGGCCGACCGCCTGGCGGGATTGCGGGAGGTCTACTACCAGGGCCTCCGGCAGCAGGAGCGGCAGGTGCGGCAGCTCCGCCACGACCTCAGGAACCACCTGACGGTGGTCCGGGGACTGTTGGAGAAGGGGGACGCCCAGGGGGCCGCGGGCTATCTGGACCAGATGGCCGCCTCCCCGGCCCTCCGGGGAGGAAAACGCCTCTGCGACAACGAGACCGCCAACGTGGTCCTTGCCGCCAAGGCGGAGGCCATGGAGCGCGCAGGCATCGCGGTGGACTTCGCCGTGTCCCTCCCCGGGGAGCTGCCGGTGGCGGACACAGATCTGGCGGCCCTGCTGGGCAACGCCCTGGACAACGCCATGGAGGGCGTGGAGGGTGCGGAGGAAAAAAGAGTCACCCTCCGGTGCCGGGCGGACAAGGGCCTTTTCATGCTGCGGGTGGAGAATCCCGCGGGCGCCGGGATCGCCCCGGACCTCGCCACCACCAAGGCGGACAAGTCCGCCCACGGCTTCGGCATCCCGGGGATGCGGGAGATCGCGGAGCGGTACGGCGGCACCCTGGACGCGGGCGTGAGGGGCGGAAGCTTTGAGCTGGTGGTGTGCCTGCCGGTACATGGGGCGATCTCAAAGTGACCCCGGCTCTGTGCCCCACAGCTGTTAAATCCCCGCGGATATGGGGCCACGCATGGATATATCCCTTTTTGCGGAACATCGTGCGCCTCATCGAGGTCCGGAGCCTGCGGGCCGATTTGCGAGAAGACCCCCGACACCGCCGGCGGCCGCGGGAGCGGGTGCGGTGTGCGAGGCGGCGGAGACCGGTCCGGGACAAAAGCGAGAGCCCTGCTTTTTGAAAAGCAGGGCTCTCGCCTGTGCTGCGCGGCCGGACCGGACCGCGGCAGCGGGAGGTCATCCGAGGAGCGTCCAGAAATCACGGACGTTGTTGATGTTGTAATAGATATCCGAAGTATCGACCTGGAGCAGGTTCCACTCCTCCAGCGGGATGGAGCCCTCCGCAGGGGTGATGTCATCCCGGACCGGCCAGCCGCCCAGGGTGTTGAAGGGATCGTTGCCGCTGGTGTCACCGTCCATGCCGCCCATGATGAAGCGGACCAGGAGCTTGGCGGCGTTGGGATGCTGGCAGTTGTTGACGATATACAGGCTGTTGATCTGCGGGATGCCGACGGTGGGTTCCAGGTTGATGGGGACCAGGCACCAGCCGTTGTCTTGGTTCTTGCGCAGCTTCGTGGAGGAGGCGAATCCCACCGGGGGATCCTCCTGGCCGGGATAGCCCACGCCCTCGGCGATCTCGTCGGAGGAGCCGACAAAGATCGGATCATTTTCATACAGCCGCTTCAAAAACTCATAGCCGGCGTTTTCACAGCCCTCCGAGAGCACCAGCGGTTCGCCGGTCAGCTCCTCATAGGCCTCCTCCAGCATGGCGGGTGCATCGCCGACGCAGAAGCCTGTGGCCCAGGAGGCCCAGGCCAGATCCTCCAGGATGTTCTGCATCATGACCTTCCCCTTCCACTGGGGCTGCGTCACCTCCCAGATGTTGGTGATGGGAGGCTCGTCCGGATAGGCCTCGCCGTTGTAGAACAGCTGGGTCATCTCGATATAGAACGGCGTGCTGGTCTCCTTGTACTTCTCGTCGATGTGTGCTAAGATGTCATCGGGACGGTAGTTGTAGAAGATCCCCGGCGTCACATACTCGGCGTAGATCGAACCGTCCTGGTCCTTGTAGTGGACCACATCGGCCACGTACTGGCCGGCCTCGTATTCACGGCTCACCTTCTCCATGAGCTCGCTGCCGTCCACGTCAAAGGCCGTGCAGACGACGCCGGGATACTTGGCATTGAACGCCTCGGCCACCTTGCCGCAGCGGGAGGAGATGGAGTAGATGGTGACGCTGCCCTCCTCCTTGGCCAGCTCATACAGCTCCTCGTCTGTCTGCTGGGTGTTGAAGATATCCGCGGCGGCCTCCCACTCGGTCAGTGCATCCGTCTCACCCTCATCCGGGGATCCGGAGCCGGACCCCTCTGTCTGCGGGGCTGTTCCGCAGGCGGTGGCAAGCAGCAGGATGCCCGCAGTCAGCAGGGAAAGCCATCTCTTCTTTGTCATAATACCCCTCCGTTCCGTTTGCGGTGTGTGTACGATCACCTTATATTGTTATATAGCACATAAAGGAACTTTATTCTATTGATAAAGGATACAAAGAACAAAATTTCATTTTGAGCACTTTTTCCAATTACAGGCAGAGAGACGCTGCGCAGACAGCTGAGAAGCAGGCAGGAGGAGCCCATGGAAAAGAATCCATTCCAGATCATCGCCGCAAACTACTCCGGTTTTTCCAAGGTGTTTCGCAGGATCGCGGACAGCGTCCTGGAGCATCCGGACCAGGTCCTGGCCTCCAACATCCACCAGCTGGGCCGGGAGCTGGAGATCGCGGAGTCCAGCATCGTCAGATTCTGCAAGGCGCTTGGGTATTCCGGGTTCAGTGAGCTGAAGCTCATGCTGGCCAAATACGGGCGGCAGAGCTCCAAGATCATCTTTGAAAATCTGAAGGACGGCTCTCCGGAGGCGGTCTCCCGGGAGATCTTCTCCCTGAGCATCGAGACGCTCCAGATCGCGGCGGAGCAGCTGGACTTCTCCGCCATCCAGAAGGCGGCCGATATGCTCAACCGCGCGGGGCGCATCGTGATCTGCGGGGTGGGCGCCTCCGCCAGCGTGGCGGAGAGCTTTGCCGCGCACCTGCTGCGGATCGGCATTGCGGCGGAGGCCTCCACAGACGGGGAGCTCATGCAGATGACCGCCCGCGGCGCCGATGCGCGGACGCTTTTTGTGGCGATCACGAAGAGCGGGCGGAACCTGCCGCTGGTGCGCGCCTTTGAGCTGGCAAAGGCGCGGGGAGCCATGACGGTATGCCTGACCGGCTTCGAGCAGACGCCCATCGAGAGATTCTGCGACGTGCGGATCGTGCACTACTGTCCCTCCACGATCCTGATGTCCTCCCGCATCGTGCAGAGCACGATCATCGACTGCCTGTGCATCAATGCCGTCATTCAGCGGAAGGAGGAGGCCGAGAGGATCTACGCGGAAAACCGGGAGGTCCTCTCCTGCCTCAGAGTGTGAGCCGCCGTGCCGGCCTGACACGGGGACACGGAAAGCCCGCGGGCCCGGGAGCAGAGCTGCTCCCGGACCCGCGGGCATCTGTTCTTTTCAAAATGTGTGTGGGGGGGAGGCGGCTCAGCTGCTCTGCCGCTCCACCAGGGTCCAGGGGGCCAGGAGGGACTGGCAGTGCTTGCCCTTGAAGAGGTTCATCAGCAGCTCCGCCGCCATCCGGCCCACATTGTACTCCCCGTGGGAGAGGGAGGTGATGGGGATCACCGACAGCTCGCTGTACGGGCTGTTGTCAAAGCTGACCACGGCGATGTCCTGCGGGACACGCACGCCCCGCTTCACCAGCAGGCTCACCAGACGGGAGGCGATCTCGTCGTTGTAGCAGATGAGGGCGGTGCAGTCCCGGAAGAGGCCGGCGGTCTGGTCCCACAGGGCGTCGCTGGAGAGCAGGAGGTCCTTGTTCTCCGTGTTGTACCAGAAGACCCGCTGGTCCTCCAGAGAGAGCCCCAGGTCCCGCAGAGCGTCCGCGTAGCCGGCGTACCGCTGGAGGCCCTGGATGTCGTCGTTTTTGAAGATGCCGGAGATGGCGCGATGGCCCTTCCCGTAGAGATACTCCACCAGCTGCCGCCCGCCGCCGTAGTTGTCGTCCAGCACGGACAGGGGACCGGTCAGCTCCGGGTAGATGCCGTGGAGGAACACCATGGGAACACCGCGGTCCATCAGCTTCCGGTAGAGGTCCAGATTGGGATTGGGCAGGCCGGTCTTGGTGCCCTCCACCAGAATGCCGTCAGGCAGGCGGCCGTCCAGCAGGGACTGGAGGATCCGCCGCTCGTTGGAGATCTGGTTCTGGGTGGCATAGAGGGTGGGGGCGCTGCTGTTGCGGGCCAGGACGCTCTCGATCTCCCGGAGGATGGAGGGGAAGATGTAGTTGCTGATATAAGTGGTGACCACTGCGATGCTCTTCCGGGGGACGGCCGTGCCCTGGCTGCGGTCCAGGATGTGGGACCCGCTGCCCTGCCGCCGCTCGATGTATCCCTCGGAGGCGAGAACGGACAGCGCCTGGCGGACCGTCTGCCGGCTGACCTGGAACTGCTGGCAGAGGAGCTGCTCGGTGGGCAGGCGCATCTGTTTGGCATATACCCCGTCCAGGATATCGCTGCGCAGGATGCCGGCGATCTGCTGATATTTCGGCGCCAAAGGAACCGCTCTCCCTTCTGCATGACTTTCGATATGCAGAGTATAACATATTTGGCAGTTGTGATGCAAGAGAAAACGACGATTTGTACAGTACATTTTTTAGAACTGCCGCCCTCAAAAAGGGTGGAAGGAACTGGGAGGACCTTTTGAAGATGGTCGATTCTCGCAAAATAGCTGAAAATTTGAAGTGATTATGCGGCATAATCACGAAAATCATTACAAAAAAATGAAGTAAAACATTTTGTTCGTCATTTTTACGAAACAAAACAAGCGGTTTGTGAGAGAATGATGTAAATAAAAAGATGATATTTTATCGATTACGCATGCGAAATATACTTAAAAAGTTAATGCTATGGCAGATTAAATAAAATTGTACGCATTGGACCCGCGAGTTTTGACACGATTTGTATTGTTTAATCAGATGAAAAGAAAGTTATACGAACATATTTGTTGACAATCCCGCTGCAGAGGCCTATACTTCAAGATAAAGAAGCCCGGCCGACGATCCGGGCAGCTTGAAAAAACTCTATATTATGAAATGGAGAGAATTGGAATGAAGAAGAAACTGCTCGCTTTGCTCCTGACTCTGACGATGGCCCTGTCCCTGGCCGCCTGCGGCGGCGGTGAGGACGCCGCTGAGGAGCCCGCCGGCGACGAGGGCACCACCAACGAGGAAGCGGCCGGCGGCGAGACCTCCGGCGATCTGATCAACATCGGCTTCGCCCAGGTGGGCCACGAGTCCGACTGGCGCGCCGCCTCCACCAACTCCGCCTATGAGGTGTTCTCCGAGGAGAACGGCTACAACCTGAGCTTCAGCGACGCTGACAACGACCAGGCTGTGCAGATCCAGGCCGTCCGGACCTTCATCCAGCAGGGCATGGATTACATCATCATCGACCCCATCACCGCCACCGGCTGGGACGCCGTCCTGACCGAGTGCGAGGATGCCGGCATCCCCGTGTTCATCATTGACCGCACCGTGGACGACTCCGACAAGTATGTCTCCTGGGTCGGCTCCGACTTCACCACCGAGGGCAAGGCCTGCGGCGAGTGGCTGAAGGCCTATGCCGAGGCCAAGGGCATCACCGAGATCAACGCCCTGGTCATCGAGGGCTCCACCGGCGCCTCCGCCACCATCGGCCGTACCGAGGGCTTCAAGGAGGTCGCTGACCGTGAGGGCTGGACCATCCTGGACAGCCAGAACGGCGACTTCACCGAGGCCGGCGGCCAGGAAGTCATGGAGTCCTACTGCCAGAGCTATGATGGCCAGTTCAACGTGGTCATCTGCCAGAACGATAACGAGGCCTACGGCGCTATGACCGCCATGGACGCCGCCGGCGTGACCTACGGCGTGGACGGCGACGTGATCATCGTCTCCTTCGACTCCAACAAGCCCGCTGTGCAGCACGTTCTGGAGGGCAACATGAACGCCACCTTCGAGTGCAACCCCATGGCCGCCCCCTTCGTGGACGAGGTCATCAAGCAGCTGGAGGCCGGCGAGACTCCTGAGAAGGAGATCTACATGGAGGAGTCCTGGTTCGCCGCCGAGGACATCGTGTCCGAGATCACCGTCAACGGCGAGGCCATGCCTGTCATCCATGTGACCCAGGAGGTTCTGGACGCCCGTCCCTACTAATTCCTCCCAGGTGATATGAGGAGGCCTTTATAGGACCCCAGAGGGAGGACCCCATACAATTCAACGTGGGGTCCTCCCTATTTCATTCTGAATTTTCCGATTTTTAACAGAGGTGACGCGAGATGGAAGACAACATTGTATTGACGATGCGGGGAATCTGCATGACCTTCCCCGGCGTCAAGGCGCTGGACAATGTGGACTTCACCCTGCGCAAGGGGGAGATTCACGCCCTCATGGGGGAGAACGGCGCCGGAAAATCCACCCTGATCAAGTGCCTCACCGGCATCAACGACTTTGAGGCCGGCGAGATCCGGGTGAACGGGATCGAGGGGCCGGTGAAAAACCACTCCACCCTGGATGCCCAGAAGGTGGGCATCTCCACCGTGTATCAGGAGGTCAACCTGTGCCCCAACCTGAGCGTGGCGGAGAACCTGTACATCGGCCGGGAGCCCATGACCCCCTTCCACACCATCGACCGCCGGACCATGAACAAGAAGGCGGACGAGCTGTGCAAGCGGCTGGACATCAAGGTGGACGTGACCCAGAACCTGGAGAACTACTCCCTGGCCCTGCAGCAGATGATCGCCATCGCCCGGGCGGTGGACATGGACTGTAAGGCCCTGATTCTGGACGAGCCCACCTCCTCCCTGGACGACAGCGAGGTGGAGAAGCTCTTTAAGATGATGCTCCAGCTGAAGGAGCAGGGGGTGGGCATCGTGTTCGTCACCCACTTCCTGGAGCAGGTGTACGCCGTGTGCGACCGGATCACCGTGCTGCGCAACGGCACCCTGGTGGGCGAGTACCCGGTGGCCGAGCTGCCCCGGGTGAAGCTGGTGGCCGCCATGATGGGCAAGGACTTCGACGACCTGGCCTCCATCAAGCCCGAGGGCTTCGGCGTCGACAAGGACGCCCCCCTGGAGATCTCCGCCCGGGGCCTGAGCCACAAGGGCACCATCAAGCCCTTCGACCTGGACATCCACAAGGGCGAGGTCATCGGCCTGACCGGCCTGCTGGGCTCCGGCCGCAGCGAGCTGGCCCGGTCCATCTACGGCGCCGACAAGGCCCAGACCGGCACCCTGAAGGTGGAGGGCAAGGAGGCCAAGATCAACCAGCCCATCGACGCCATGCACATGGGCATGGGTCTGTTGCCCGACGACCGGAAGGCCGAGGGCATCATCGGCGACCTGTCCGTGCGGGAGAACATCATCCTGGCGCTGCAGGCCAAGCGGGGCGTGTTCAAGCAGCTGCCCCGGGCCAAGCAGGAGGAGATCGCCGATCGGTACATCGACCTGCTCCAGATCAAGACCGCCAGCCGGGAGACGCCCATCAAGCAGCTCTCCGGCGGCAACCAGCAGAAGGCCATCCTGGCCCGGTGGCTGGCCACGGATCCCAACTTCCTGATCCTGGATGAGCCCACCCGCGGCATCGACGTGGGTACCAAGACCGAGATCCAAAAACTCATTATCCAGCTGGCCAGCGAGGGCAAGAGCATCATGTTCATCTCCTCCGAGATCGAGGAGATGCTCCGCACCTGCAACCGGATGGCGGTCCTGCGGGACGGCGCCAAGGTGGGCGAGCTGGACGGCGAGCTGACCCAGGAGCGGGTCATGGCCGCCATTGCAGGAGGTGCAGAGAATGCTCAATAAGAAAAAGCTGACCCAGCAGCAGCTGTTCCTGCCGATCGTCTGCGTGCTGCTGGTGCTGGCGGTCAACATCGTCTACGACGTGGTCCAGGGCCGCGACTTCTATGACTTCTTCAAGATCGGCATCGAAAACGGCCTGCTGAGCGGCCGTATCATCAGCATTCTCAACCGCGGCAGCGAGGTGGCCATCCTCTCCATCGGCATGACGCTGGTGGTCTCCGCCTCCGCCGGAACGGATATCTCCGTGGGCTCCGTCATGTCCCTGAGCGCCTCCTTCTGCGTCATGCTCATCGCGGGCTTCGGCGTCTCCTCTGTCTCCAGCCCCGACGAGTTCGCCATGCCCATGGTGGTGGGCCTGCTGGGCGCTCTGCTGATGGGCGTTCTCTGCGGCGCCTTCAACGGCACGCTGGTGGCGTATCTGAACATCCAGCCCATGGTGGCCACGCTGATCCTGTGGTCCGCCGGCCGCGCCATCGGACTGCTGCTGTGCAACAACCTGATCGTGTACATCCGCGTGCCGGAGTTCGGCCTGTTCGGCGGCTATGTGGGCCCCATCCCCACACCCATCATCATTGCGGCGGCGTGCATCCTGGTGGTGACCGTCCTGCTGAAAAAGACGGCCCTGGGGATGTACATCCAGTCCGTGGGCATCAACAAGAAGGCCAGCCGCATCGCCGGCCTGAACTCCCAGCGGATCATCTTCCTGTGCTATGTGCTCTGCGGCCTGTGCGCCGGTATCGCCGGCATCGTGGCCTCCTCCCGCATCACCAGCGCCGACTCCAACAACATCGGCCTGGATATGGAGATGGACGCCATCCTGGCGGTGGCCCTGGGCGGCAACAGCCTGGCCGGCGGCCGGTTCAACCTGGCCGGCTCCATCATCGGCGCCTATACCATCCAGGCCATCACCACCACCATGTACAACCTGGGCGTCCCCTCCGCGGTGAGCCCGGTGTTCAAGGCGGTCATCGTGATCCTGATCGTGGCGATCCAGGCGCCCCCGCTGAAGGCCTGGTTCAAACGGCTCAGCGCCTCCAAGGCACTGGCCGGCAAGGAGGTGGCGAACGGATGAAAAAGCCTGCAAACGCTCTGAAACCCCACAAGAGCATGAACAGCAACACCCTGTTGCTGTATATCACCATCGTGCTGTTTATCCTGCTGTACGCCGCCGGCTGCCTGGTCTACGGCGACCGCGGCTTCACCAACCTGCAGACGTTCCTGAACCTCTTCCGCACCAACGCCGGCCTGATCTGCGTGGCCTGCGGCATCACATGCGTGATGCTCACCGGCGGCATCGATATCTCGGTGGGCTCCCTGGTGGCTCTGGACTGTATGCTCCTCGCCTACGGCATGAGCGTCTGGGGCCTGAGCGCGCCGGTGATGATCCTGATCGTCCTGGCCGTCGGCCTGGTGTTCGGCCTGGTGCAGGGCATCTGCGTGGGCTATCTGCAGATCCAGCCCTTCATCGTCACCATGGCAGGACTGTTCTTCGCCCGGGGCATGGTCTCCGTCATCTCCACGGAGCAGCTGGCCATCACCGCGGACGTGAACCAGACCTTCTATGATATGGCCAGCTTCCGCATCTCCCTCCCCTTCGGCGGCACCGTCAACCGGGCCGGCAAGGTGATCCTGCCCTATATCGGCATCGGCGTGGTTATCGCGCTGGTGGTGCTGGTGCTCGTCTTCCTGATGCTCCGGTACACCAAGTTCGGCCGCTCTCTGTACGCTGTGGGCGGCAACGAGCAGTCCGCGGCCATGATGGGCCTGGATGTGAAGCGCACCAAGCTGAAGGCCTATGTGCTCTGCTCCCTCCTGTGCTCCATCGGCGGCATCTGCTACTGCATGAACACCATGATGGCCAGTACCACCCAGGCCACCGGCATGGAGATGGACGCCATCTCCTCCGCCGTCATCGGCGGCACGCTGCTGACCGGCGGCGTGGGCAACGTGATCGGCACCCTGTTCGGCGTGCTCATCAACGGCACCATCTCCACCATCGTGCTGACCAACGGCAAGCTGGCCTCCTCCTGGCCCAACATCCTGACGGCCGTGCTGCTGTGCTTCTTCATCGTGCTGCAGAGCATTTTCGCCCGGCTCAAGGAAAAGAACAAGTAAGGAAGGCGCTCTCTCATGGAACTGAAAGAAATCATCGCCTCCGGCCGGGCGGTCCTGGGCATCGAGCTGGGCTCCACCCGGATCAAGGCGGTCCTCATCGGACCGGACCACACCCCCATCGCCTCCGGCGACCACGGCTGGGAGAACCGATATGAGGACGGCGTCTGGACCTACCACATGGACGACGTGTGGGCGGGCCTGCAGGACGCCTACCGGAAGCTCTGCGCCGACGTGGAGGCCAAGTGCGGCGAAAAGCTGACGAAGGTGGCCGCCATGGGCTTCTCCGCCATGATGCACGGCTATCTCCCTCTGGACGGGAACGGAGCGCTGCTGGTGCCCTTCCGCACCTGGCGCAACACCATGACCGCCCGGGCGGCGGCGGAGCTGACGGAGAGGTTCTCCTTCAACATCCC
>CALWOF010000055.1 GCA_944382995.1 uncultured Oscillospiraceae bacterium
GCCTCGAACTTCTGCTCGTCGCTCATGATCTCCTTCCTTTCCTCGCATCGGATGGTGTCCCTGACCGATCGGATCAGGGCGTCCAGCCGCGTCCGCTCCGCCTCCAGAGCGGCCAGGTGGCTGCGCAGGGCGGCCAAACGGTCAAAGGCGGGATCGTCCAGACACGCCCGGATCCGGGCCAGCTCCACCCCGAGGGCCCGGTAGAACAGGATGTCCTGGAGCCGGTCCACCTCCGCCGGGCCGTAGTAGCGGTAGCCGCTCTCCGCCACCCGGCTGGGCTTCAGCAGGCCGATGTGGTCGTACCAGCGCAGGGCGCGGGTGGTCACCCCGGACAGGCGCGACAGCTCCTGAATGGAATATTCCATAAAGATCCCTCCTCAGGACACAGTGTATCAGTTGACGCGGCGGCAGAGTCAAGAGAAAAATAGATTTCTTTCTCGGGCTCCATGTGTGCCGCATCCAAAAGCGCCATCGCCCGGCCCGGCATCCGGGCGGGAACTCCCCGGCGGGCAGAAATGGAGGTGGATTCTCTCCCTGTGCTGTGTTATACTTCCAGTGTACCGCAAATCCATCTTTTGCCGTTTCTGTATCAAACGTCATGGTTCGGAAGGAGGCTTCATGAAGCGGACGTTTTATACGGAGGCGGCCTATGGGGCCGGCCTGCTCACCCTGGCCCTGGGCACAGCGCTGATGGAGCGGGCGGATTTCGGTATGTCCATGACCGTCGCGCCGGCCTATCTGATCTACCGGAGGGTGTCAGGCGATTTGGGCTGGTTCTCCTTCGGCATGGCGGAGTACTGTTTTCAGGCGTTTCTCATCCTCATTCTCGCCGCTGTGCTGGGCGGATTCAAACGGAAGCATCTGTTCTCGTTTATCACCGCGTTTCTCTACGGGAACGTGCTGGACGGGATGATGAAGGCCGTCGGCCTGGTCCCCGGAGATGGGCTCCCCCAGCGAGTGGCGTATTACTGTCTCGGGCTGGTGATCTGCGCGGCGGGGGTGTCCCTTCTGTTCCACACCTACCTCTCCCCCGAGGCATACGAGCTGTTCGTCAAGGAGCTGTCCGCGCGGTTTGGCTGGGACATCAGCAGGACCAAGACCGTGTACGACTGCTGCAGCTGTGTCATCGCCGTTGTGATGTCCTTTCTCTTTGTGGGCTTCGGGCGCTTTGAAGGCGTGAAGCTGGGGACGGTCCTGTGCGCTCTGGTCAACGGCTGGACCATCGGGCAGTGCAGCAAATGGTTTGAGAAGCATTTTGACTTCGTGGACGGGCTGGGGCTCCGAAGGGCTTTTGACTGAGCGGGTGTCCCGCCGGTGCAGCCCAGCGCTGCTGCCTGGACCGCCCGGGCCCTTCGCGGCGCGGCGGCAGCATACCAGCCGGGGGTGAGATGACGGAGGCGTGCCCTCCCGCTTTTCGCGGGAGGGCGTTTTCTTTGCCTTGCGGCCCGGGTCCCGCCTGAGCGCCTCTGACGTGCAAGTTAGGGGCAAAAACCGACCAGTTGGGAAACGGGAGGGCCTTCCGCCTTGTCACAGGGCGGCTTTTCTGATACAGTGTTGCAGAAAAAGAGAGGAGGGCGGTCCTATGAAAAAACGGCTGATGCGGGCGGGGTATGCGCTGGCGTTCCTGGCGGTGTGCGCCGGGACGCTGTGGTTCCTCCAGCGCTTCACCCAGGCGGAGAGCGCCTTCGTCTATCCCGCCTGGGAGACCGGGGCGGTGGTGTCCGCCGCCGGGCAGGAGACGCCCTTTGATCCGCTGGGGACTCTCCCCGGGCTGGAGGAGGGAGAGACCTACCGCTTCACCCTGACCCTGCCGGCGGCCCGGGCGTCCGGCACCTATCTGATCTTCGAGACTGCCGGTCTGGAGGCCGCCGCTTTCCTGGACGGGACGGAGCTGTGGTACTCCGCCGCGGAGCAGTCGCCGGAGACCGTCAACCAGAGCCAGGCACACATCCCCCTGCCCGCCGGGGGCGGGGAGACGCTGACGGTGGACCTGCGGCCTCTGGCGGAGGGGGCCATTGTGCCGCCCATCCTCCGCCTGTCCGCCGACCCCGCCGACCAGGCCGGCACCGTCGCCTACGCCAACTACTACGGCCTGCCCGCCGGAGCCTCCGCCCTGGCCCTGGCGCTGCTGTGGGGACTGTTCCTGCTGGGGCTGGCCCGGGGAAAGCGGAACTGGCTCCTGCTCCTTCCCATCCTGGCGGCGGCTGCGCTGACGGTCCAGCGGCAGGCGACGGGGTATGGCTCCTATTTTCTGCCACAGGCCGTCTGGGAACTGTGCGTCACCCCCTGGCTGGAGCGGTTCGCCGCCCTGGCCCTGGTGCTGTATCTGGTCCTCTGCCGGGACCGGGCCTTCTGGCGGACCCTGGGCCTGACCGCCGCCTGGAGCGCCGGGGCGCTGGCGGTGATGGGGCTGATCTCCCACCTGCGGGGCGGGTATCTGGCCCGCTACCTGGCCGGGCTGGTCTCCGAGCTGGGGGCGGGCATCTGGAGCGGTGTGCTGTACTGGCTGACCTGGTGGCTGGTGCTGGTGTGCGCCGCCCTCTCCGCCTGGGAGCTGGCCCGGTATCTGGCCAGGGCCCAGGGGGAGGCCCGGGCGCTGGCCCTGAAAAACAAGCTGGTCCTGGAGAACTACCGCTCCATCGAGCAGAAGCTGCAGGAGACCGCGAAGCTCCGCCACGAGTTCGCCCACCAGATGATCGCACTGGACACCATGGTCCAGGCCAGGGACTGGGAGAAGCTGGAGCAGTGGGTGTCCGCCCGGCGGCAGGACAGCAGGAGCGATCCGGTCCGCTTTACGGAGCACATCGCGGTCAACGCCATTCTCCAGGATGCCGCGGGACGGGCCAGGGAGGCGGGCATCACCTTCCGCGCGTCGGCCATGATGCTGCCAAGGACCCTGCCCGTCTCGGACGAGGACCTGTGCACCCTGCTGATGAATATGCTGGACAACGCGCTGGAGGGAGCGGCCCGCACCCCGGCGGGCCGGGAGAAGTTCGTCAGCTTCCAGATGCGGCTGACGGGCAGATTCCTCCCCATCCTGTGCGAGAACTCCTTTGACGGCCATGTGGAGACAGACCGAAAGGGGGACCTGCTCACTACCAAGGGGGAGAAGGACTCCCACGGCTTCGGCCTGGCTCAGATGCGGGCGGTGGCGGAGAAGTACGGAAGCGTTCTGGAGATCAGCTGGACGGAGGAGCGGTTCACCGTTCAGACCGCCCTGCAGAGACCGGCGGAATAGCGGAATAAAAGACGAGAGGGAGCCCTTCGGCTCCCTCTCGTCATATCCCAGGATGATTCAGATACCGGACCAGGGCGGTCTGGAACCCCGCGTAGCAGGACCGGCTCACCGGCAGACAGCGTCCGTCCCGCAGGAACACGCCGGAGCGGGTCAGGTGATCCACCCAGTCCATATTGACCAGATAGCTCTTGTGGCAGCGCCGGAACATCCGGGCGGGCACCAGCCGCTCCGCCTCCGCGAGGGAGAGGGGAAAGGTCCGCTCACTCTCCCCCAGGCAGACCACCACGCCGTGGTCCCGGCTCTCCAGACAGCGGATCTCCCGAAGGGGAAGGGCCGCCGTCTTTCCGCCCCACCGAAACAGGGCGGTCTGCTGCTCCCACCTCTCGACGGCCCGCCGCAGAGCCGCCTCCAGCCGATCCCGGCCTACCGGCTTGAGGAGGTAGTGGAGGGGCTCTACGTCGTACCCCTCCAGGGCGAACTCCGGATCTCCGGTGATGAAGATGATCCGGTCCCGGATGCCCTGGCTGTAGAACTGCCGGGCCAGCTCCAGCCCGGAGGTCCCCTCCATCCGGATGTCCAGCAGGTACAGGTCGAAGAGCGCCGCATCCGGCGCCCGGCGCAGCTCGTCCGCCGTGGAGAAGGGGATCACCTCCGCATCCATCCCCCAAGCGGTGAAAATGTCCCGGCACAGCTCTGCGATCTGGACCCGGTCCGCGGCCTCGTCATCGCAGAGCGCCGCCCGGTACGACGACACAGCGACCCCTCCTCTCCTCTGTCTGCGCTGTCATTATAGCAGATCCGATGCGGATCTGCAAACGGAACGCCGCTCCGTCCATCCGCCCGTCCCGCGGAATGGCTGCGAGGGCCGTTTTTTCGGACGACAGAGCCAAGGCCTCCGGCTGGGCCGGAGGCCTTGCTGCTCAGAGGGTCATGGACGCGCCGGGCTGCAGGACCCGGGCCCGGAATCCAGCCGCCTCGCAGGAGGCGGCGAAGGCCTCCGGATTCTGGGCGATGGGCGGGAAGGTGCTGAAGTGCATGGGGATGGTCAGCTTGGGGCGGATCATCTTCACAGCCCGGAGGGCGTCCGCCGGGCCCATGGTGAAGAAGTCTCCGATGGGAAGCAGGGCCGCATCCAGGGCCTCGTCCGCCAGCAGGGCCATATCCGCCATCAGGGCGGTGTCACCGGCGTGGTAGATCCTCCTGCCGCCCATTTCAAAGATGAAGCCGGAGGAGAGACAGCCGGCCACGCCGCTGCCGTGGATGGCCTGAAAGATCTTGGCGGAGCCGAAGGGCATGGTCATGGTGCCGCCCAGATTCCCGGCCAGAGTCCGGACGCCGGCGGGCGCAAAGACCGCCTCCGCAAGATCCACGGTGCAGCAGACCGCAGCGCCGGTGCGCTTGGCGATCTCCACAGCGTCGCCCACATGGTCGCCGTGGCCGTGGGTGACAAAGATGAAGTCCGGCCGGATGGTATTGGCCAGCTCCGTCTGGCCGGTGCCGGAGAGGAAGGGGTCCGTCAGGACCTTGTACCTGCCGTCATCCAGCAGGAAGCAGGCGTGGCCCAGAAATTGCAGTTCCATAGTCATACACTCCTTTTCAGTCATCAGGCGCGGCACCGGCGGACAGCGCGTCCGCCGCGGCGGGCAGATCTCCATGTCCGCCGGGCTGCCGCCGGGGGGCGGAGCCCTCCGCGGCATGCACAGTGTCCAACACTATAAGACCAGAATACCAGACTTTTGGCAGATCCACAATCCTGTGATCGGGACTTTTTTCCGCCCGGATGTCCGGCGCCGCCTGCTCGATCCCGGGGAGCGGCTGCACCCCTGCGCACAAAAACGCCCGTTCCCGCATATGCGGGAACGGGCGTCGGATCCGGACAGTTCCTTACAGCTGCTTGACCGTGTAGTACACCGCAAGGGCAAAGACCACGATGGCCAGCGCCCACATGGCGTAATAGGCGACAACACTGGAAAACAGCGCGACCGCCAGCGCCGCGATGGAGAGGCCGCAGGCCAGATACACGGGCAGGGGGTCCGCACCGGTGGTGAGGACCTGGAGACCTCCCAGTCTGCCGCCGTTTTTGTCCGCCTTGTTGGCCAGGAATGCGGCTGCCGCCAGGACCACGATATAGACCACGGCGGCGATCTTCACATAGGTGCCGAGATACATGCTGTCCAGCAGACGCCGGCACACCCACAGGGCGATCAGGGAAACGCCCAGGATCGTCAGGGACCAGGCGCACTCGCGGTCGTACAGGTTCCAGAGGATACCCAGCAGCATGGCCACCGGCACCACCACGCACAGAAAGGTCAGTGCGGAGTCATAGAATGTGCGGATCATCCAGGCGGAGCCGCCGAGGAACACACCGGCGGCGCACACGGACCAGCCGATCCGGCGGCGCTTGGCGATCTGCCGCCACAGGATGCCGAGGACCAGACCGACCACGGCCACGGCCGCGCCGGCGCCCATCAGATAGGGCAGGGCCTCATCACAGGCCAGGAGCTGGTCCACGGTGCCGTTGACATAGAAGCGGCGGATCAGCAGCAGATACAGCTCTGCCACACAGCCGGCCACGAAAAACCGCAGGGCGCTCCGCAGGGGTTCATTCCCCTTGGCGGGCTTGGACTTGCTGACAGGATTCTTGGACATATCAGGACAACCTCCAGGGTGGTTCGTTACGAAAATAGCAGCGGAAGATGCACTCTGCCGCCGGCATACTTTGATAGTATAGCAGATATTTCCCATTTTGGCAAGGGCATTCGGTCAGACTTTTTCTTTTTCCCCATCGATGGGGGATTTTCGGTTGAGATATGACAGGCGGCGTGATATACTCTATCTATTATGGGACTTTTTACGAAAAATACAGCTGACAAGAGGAATTTGCCTATGAGACGTTTTGGCGCGCTGCTGGCGGCGCTGCTGCTGGCGGGAGGCCTGACGGCCTGCGGCGGAGAGGCGGAGATGCAGTCCGCCCAGGTCTTTGCTATGGACACGGTGATGATCCTGACCGCCTCCGGCGGAGAGACAGAGGCGGCGCTGAAGGCCGCTGAGGACGAGCTCTACCGGCTGGACCGGGAGCTGTCCCGCACCCGGGAGAGCAGCGCCGTCTCCCGGCTGAACAGCGCGCCGGAGGGCGCGGCAGAGGTGGGGGAGGAGCTCCGGGATCTGATCGCCCGGGCGCTGGACTTCAGCGACGCCACCGGCGGGGCCTTTGACATCACCCTGGCGCCCGTGTCCTCTGCCTGGGGCTTCACTGAGGACGCCTATCGCGTGCCCGCCCGGGAGGAGCTGGAGGAGTTGATGGCCCATGTGGGGGCGGAGCACGTCCACCTGGGGGATGGGACAGCGGTCTCCCTGGACCCGGGGACGCAGATCGATCTGGGCGCCATCGCCAAGGGATATGCCAGCGATGTGGTGGCGGCCATCTGCCGGGAGAACGGCGTGGCCCACAGCACGGTCTCCCTGGGGGGCAATGTCTGGGTCTGCGGCGGGAACCCGGAGGGGAAGCCCTGGCAGATCGGCATCCAGGACCCCGCCCGCCCGGAGGAGGCGGATGCCTATGTCGGCATCCTGCGGATGAGCGACGGCTTCGCCGTCACCTCCGGCGGATACCAGCGGTATTTTGAGGAGGACGGGAAGCTCTATCACCACATCATCGACCCGGCCACCGGATACCCGGCGGAGAGCGGCCTCACCTCTGTCACCGTGGTGTCTGAGGGGACGGAGGGCAGCGGCACCATGTGCGATGCCCTGTCCACGGCCCTGTTCGTCATGGGAGAGGAGCGGGCTCTGGACTTCTGGCGCAGCGGCACCTTCGATTTTGAGGCGATCCTGGTGACAGAGGACGGGCGGCTGCTGGTGACGGCGGGGCTGGAGGACAGCTTCACGCCGGATGAGACAGCGGGGTATGCGTATGAAGTGGTCTCCTGAGCTCCATCCCAACGGCTGGGACGCCCTGGCCGCCGCTGTGGTGGTGGTCCTGGCGCTGGTCAGCGGCGCGCTGCTGTACACCGGCGGCCCTGGCGGCGGGGACCTGACAGCCGTAGTGTCCGTGGACGGAGGTGAGACGGACCGGGTGGACCTGGCCGCGCTGACCGGGTCGGAGGAGCGGGTCTACGAGAGCCGGGGCTATACCCTCCGGGTGACCTTCACAGAGAGCTCCGCCCAGGTGACGGCCTCCGACTGCCCCACCCAGGACTGCGTCCACACCGGGGCCATCACCCGGAGCGGGCAGAGCATCGTCTGCCTGCCGGCGCGGCTGATCGTGGAACTGGAGGGCACCGGAGACACCGATGGCCCGGACGTGGTGATCGGGTGAGGAGGCGACATGAAACTTTCGACGAGACAGCTGACGCTGTGCGCGGTGCTGACGGCTATGGCCCTGGCCCTCAGCTATCTGGAGAACTTCTTCCCCCTGTCCCTGGCCATCCCCATCCCGGGGATCAAGCTGGGCCTCGCCAACATCGTGACGCTCTTCGCCCTGTACGCGCTGGGACCCGGGCAGGCGCTGCTGATCCTGGTGGCCCGGTGCCTGCTGGGGGCGGTGTTCGCGGGGAATATGAACGCCCTGATCTTCTCCCTGATGGGAGGCGTCACCGCCATGCTGGTGATGATCGGCCTCTCCCGGCTGCGGCACCTCTCGGTCTACGGTGTGTCCGTGGGCGGGGCGGCGGCCCACAACTGCGGTCAGGTGGCCGCAGCGGTGCTGACGCTGGGGAATGAGGCACCCCTGTATTACCTGCCGGTGCTGCTGGGGGTGTCCCTCTTCACCGGGGCGCTGACGGGACTGATCGCCGCGTTCTTGTTCCGGGCGCTGGCACACACGAGGATATGGGAGGCGTGAGCATGGACAAGCGGGACCAGAGCGGAAAGGACGAGATCATCCTCCGGCAGCTGGAGGTGATCCGCACCATGACGGAGAACAGCCTCAGCCGCATGGGGACGGACTTCTGGGGCGCCCCGGCGCCCACCCGGAAGGACATGCCGGCGGCAGACGGGAAGATGCCCTCCAAGGCGCCGACTGCCTCCGACGGACAGACGGCGGCGGACGGGGCCGGCGGGACAGAGGCGCCGCCCAGGGAGGACATCGAAGACCTGAAGCGGGAGCTGGAGAGCTACATCGGCCTCGCCGCCGTGAAGCGGGAGGTGCGGGACCTCATCAACCTTGCGTCGGTGGAGCAGCTGCGCCGCCAGCACGGCCTGCCCACAGCGGATATGAGCCTCCATATGGTGTTCACCGGCAACCCCGGCACCGGCAAGACCACCATCGCCCGGCTGATGGCCCGGATCTACCACAGCCTGGGCCTGCTCTCCAGGGGGCAGCTGGTGGAGGTGGACCGCAGCGGTCTGGTGGCCGGCTATGTGGGCCAGACGGCCCTCAAGACCCGGAAGGTCATCGACGCCGCCCTGGGAGGCGTGCTGTTCATCGACGAGGCCTATGCCTTAAATGGCAGCGGGGCCAACGACTTCGGCCAGGAGGCCATCGACACCCTGCTCAAAGCCATGGAGGACCACCGGGAGGATCTGGTGGTGATCGCGGCGGGCTACGACGGGCTGATGGAGGACTTCATCCGCTCAAACCCGGGGCTGGAGTCCCGGTTCAACCGCTTCCTCCACTTTGACGACTACACGGCCGACGAGCTGCTGGCCATCTTCCGGATGCAGTGCGAAAAGGGTTGCTACACGCTGGAGGAAGCGGCGGAGGCGCCTCTGCGGGCCCTGCTGGAGGAGCGGATGAAAGACGCCGGCTCCTTCGGGAACGCCCGGGGCGTGCGGAACCTGTTCGAGCAGATCCTGGTGCGGCAGGCGGGCCGTCTGGCGGCCATGGACGAGGTGTCCAGAGAGGACCTGATGCGCATCACCGCTGCGGACGTGACGGCGGCGGAGGACCTGTGAGAGAGGAGGGCGTGCCGTGGATCTGCCGGAGCACTATGGAGCGGACGTGCTGTTTTTCTTTGACGGCCATCCGGCGGAGCTGGCGCTGTATGAGGCGCTGTTCCAAAAGCTGGACAGGGCGTTCCCGGAGGGGCGCGTCAAGGTCCAGAAGACACAGATCAGCTTTTACGGCCGGCACCTGTTTGCCGCGGCGTCTCTGCCCATCCGGCGGAGAAAGGACTGGCCCAAGGACTGCCTTCTGGTGACAGTGGGCTTGCCGTACCGGCCGGACTCCCCGCGGGTGGCGGCTGCCGCGGAGCCGTACCCCGGCCGGTGGACCTGCCACATCCCGGTGTCGGAGGCGGACCAGCTCGACGCAGAGCTGCTGAGGTGGCTGCAGGAGGCCTGGGATTTCGCGGAGAGCAAGCGATGAGATATACGAACGAGGAGCTGGCGGAGGCCCGGCGGTCCATCGACTCCACCCTGCACAAGTGCGAGAAGGCGCTGGAGAAGCTGCGGCCGGGCTCGGCCTCCCACACCCTGACGGCGCGGCGCATCCGGGCCTTTCGCATCGCCCTGGACCTGATCGGCCGGGAGCTGGGGGAGGAAGGGCCTGAAAAAAAGCGGACCGCCCCTGAGCGCATGGGCCGCTGAACAGACGAAAAACCACCGGAGCGACCGCTCCGGTGGTTTTTGCGTTGAGAGTTATTCCAGCTCGAAGGCGCCGGTGTAGAGCTGATAGTACAGCCCGTGCTGGCGGATCAGGTCGTCGTGGTCGCCCCGCTCCACGATCCGGCCGTGGTCCAGCACCATGATGGCGTTGGAGTTGCGGACGGTGGAGAGCCGGTGGGCGATGACGAACACCGTCCGGCCGTACATCAGAGAGTCCATGCCCTGCTGGACGATGGCCTCCGTCCGGGTGTCGATGGAGGAGGTGGCCTCGTCCAGGATCATCACCGGCGGATCGGCCACGGCCGCCCGGGCGATGGCCAGCAGCTGCCGCTGGCCCTGGGACAGGCTGGCGCCGTTGCCGGTGAGCATGGTGTCGTACCCCTGGGGCAGACGGCGGATGAAGTCGTCGGCGTTGGCCAGGGCGGCGGCCGCCTCCACCTCCTCGTCGGTGGCGTCCAGATTGCCGTAGCGGATATTCTCCCGGACGGTGCCGGTGAAGAGGTTGGTGTCCTG
>CALWOF010000056.1 GCA_944382995.1 uncultured Oscillospiraceae bacterium
AGCGTGGTGGTCTTGCCGCAGCCGGAGGGGCCCAGCAGCGTCATGAAGTCGCCGTCCTCGATGGTCAGGTTCAGGTCCTTCAGAACGTGGTTCTTGCCGTAGAATTTATCGATATTCTTTAATTCGATCTTGCTCATGTTCGTCGTCTCCTCTCAGTTCTCTTTCCGTCAGCCGGCCATGCTCTTGGCCAGGTCCGCCTTGCCGGAGAGGTTCGCTATCGCGTACACCAGGAACACGATAGAGAACATCACGATGGCCACACAGTCGGAGGCCTGTGCCGAGTTGCCGTTCTGGTACCGGAAGGCCAGGTACGGCAGTGTGGAGGTGGTGGGGGTCATGATCAGAATGATCAGGTCCAGTTCCTTCATGATGGAAACGAAGATCAGCATGAAGCCGGAGATGAAGCCGCCCTTGGACAGGGGGAACACGATCTTGATGAACCGACGGAAGAAGCCGGCGCCCTCGATGGTGGCCGCCTCCTCCAGCTCGCCGCTGATCTGCAGCATGTTGGAGGTACCGGCGCGGGAGGCGAAGGGCAGGTGCTTCACCACGGACACCAGCGTCAGCAGCGCGAACGTGCCGTACAGGGACGGGATCAGCGTCACGCCGAAGATCTGCTGGGGACGGGAGAACATGGACAGGTAAATGCCGCCGAACGCCACGGAGGGGATCAGGTAGGGGATGAACACCAGCTGCTCCACCAGCTTGCCGTGGAACTTGCCCCGGCCCTTGGCGGTGATGTAGCCCAGCAGCTGGCCGAAGATGGTGCCGAACACGCCGTTCACCAGCGTCAGCCGCAGGGAGTTGAACAGGGAGTTGAGGAACTCGTCGTTTTTGAGGATGCCCGGCAGTCCCTCCATGATCTTCGGGTCCGGATCACCGATCCAGTAGTGGAGGGTGAAGTTGGACAGGGAGTAAACGCCCTCACGGAGCATGAAGCTCTCCATGATCAGGATCACGATGGGCATGATGATGCCGACCGCGAAGAAGGCGAACAGCGCGATGGTGATGACGGGTCTGCCCACGGTGCCCAGGCCGATCAGGGTGGAGCGGCCGCCCTTGCCGCCGATGGTGGCGTAGGACTTCCGGGAGCCGATGAGCTTCTGGTTGACGAACACGGCGATGGAGGCGATGATGATCATCAGGATCGCCATGGCGAAGCCCGTCTGGGTGTTCTGGGAGTTGATGTTGCGGTACAGCTGGCTGGACAGGGTGTAGTACTGCACCGGGGAGCCCAGGTAGTTGATGGTGCCGAAGGTGCCGATGGCCTTGGAGAAGGTCAGGATGACGGCGGACAAAATGGCCGGCAGCACCAGCGGCAGGGTGATCCGCCGCAGGATCATGGCCTTGCCCGCGCCCTGGATCTCGCCCATCTCCTCCAGCTCGGAGTTGATGGAGTTCAGGGCCGAGGACACCAGCAGGTATGTATATGCGTAGTAGTGCAGGGTCAGCACGATGATGATGGCGATGGGGCCGTAGGCCAGCCACTCAGGGACCTCCAGCCCCAGAGAGGCCATGAACCCGGGTGCGCCGCCCACGCGGCTGGTCTTGAACATGGACAGCCAGGCCTGGGATTTGCACCAGGAGGGGATCATGTAGGGGATGATCACCGCCAGAGAGAAGAACTTCTTGCAGGGCAGGTCAGACCGGACCATCAGCCACGCCAGGACGGCGCCCAGCACGATGGCACACACGGACACGCACACGCCGACGGTCAGGGAGTTGATCAGCGGCTTGACCAGCATGGTCCAGGACAGCTCACTGGCCAGCAGTCTCTGCCAGTAGTAAAGCGTGAACTCGCCGGGCTCGCCGCCGCCCACCGCGCGGATATCCCGCTGGGCCAGCTCGAAGGTCGTGGCGATCATGTCCAGCAGCGGCAGGATGATCAGATAGACCAGCAGGATGATGGCGATCAGCACGATGACGTTGTAGGGGTTCGTCACCACCGCCTTGATCTGGTTCTTCAGACGGCGGCTTTTGGAATAGGTCTGCTCTTTGGGTTTCATCTTCCTCTTGCACCCTCTCTCCTCGAAACAAAATGAGATCTTCTTTTCTTCGCAAGCGTTTTCGTTTCTCTGCAATTCACAATTTAACATTCGTTCACAATTTTGTCAATAAATCAAATGCACATTTCACGAAATGCTTAATTTATGCAGACGTAAATTGGTGATTTTGCCACGCGGCAACTGTGCGCTCCGCGGCTTTTAGCCGCAAACGTTTACTAGTATGACGCAAATTTACTCGGTTTCTCCTTACACCAGAGGCGGCAGCAGCTCCAGCAGCTCCGGGAAGGTGTCGATCACCGCGTCGGGGCGGTTCTCCTCCGTGAACTCCACCGGATGCTTCTTCTCCGGGGAACGGAAGATGATGTTGCAGCCCACACCGGCGGCCTTGGCACCGGGGATGTCCCGCTTGATGTTGTCCGCTACGGAGGCGCAGTCCGCCAGGTCCACGCCCAGCTCCCTGGCGGCGATGTGGTAGATCTCAGCGCCGGGCTTGCGGAGGTGGCACACGGAGGAGAGCACCACGCTGTCGAAATAGCCGTCCAGCCGATCCTCCTCCAGCCAGTCGGGCACCTCGTGCTCGCCGATCAGGTTGGAGACGATGCCCAGCTTGTAGCCGCGCCGGTGCAGGGTCTCCAGCACCTCTGCGCCGCCGTCCACCACCACCCGGCGGCCCTTGGACTGCCGGTACTCAAAGGACAGCTCATGGCACACCTGGGCGATGCGCTCCGGGTCGTAGTCCGGCAGCAGCCACTTGCACCACAGCTCCTGGTCGCCGGACTCCCGGTTCTCCCCCAGGGCCCACTTGCGGTAGGGCTCATACCGATCCTCCACCAGCTGGTAGAACTCCTCCACCGGCATCGGCGTGCCGGCCAGCTCCGCCATTTTCCGGCGGGCGTGACGCATGTAGGGCTCATCCTCCAGGGCGATCCGCAGGGTGCCGCCCAGGTCGAAGAGCACCGCCTTGTAGCGTTTTTGCAGCTCCATCTTCCTTCCTCCTTCTCAAACTGTGCAAGGGCCGGTGCCTGTTCGGGAACGATCCGGCCCGCAAGATTCGCAAACGTTTTCGCACCTGTCTGTGTCTATTTTATTTTTGCGGCAGCCGATTTGTCAAGAGTGGAAGATACCAAAGCGGGGCCGCTTTTTTCGCTCATTTCACCAAAACAGGAAAAAATGCCGTCTCTTCTTGACTTCTTTACGAAAATTATATATAGTGGCAGTGTCACAAAATACACCGCCCGCAGCCGCCGGGCTCCCCGGATTTTGTGGAAACGTTTGCGGCCGGGCGGGGCTGTAAAGAAAGGGATAACATGGAAGAGTTTCTGTTTGACCCCCACACCCACACGGCGGAGACCAGCAAGTGCGGCCACCTGCCGGCGGCGGAGGTGGTGGACCGCTACGTCCGCAACGGGTTTTCCGGCCTGGTGGTGACAGACCACCTGCACCCGGAGTACCTCTCCCGGATCGACAAGGACCACGACTGGAACAAGGTGATGGACCACTATCTCTCCGGCTATCACGCCTCCAGGAAGCGGGGCGACGAGGTGGGCTTCCAGGTGATCCTGGGGGCGGAGCTGCGGTTCCCGGAGAACGACAACGACTACCTGGTCTACGGCATCGACGAGGACTGGCTCCGGTCCAACCCCTACGTGTGCTGCATGAGCGCCCGGGAGTTCTGGCAGAAGTTCCACGACCAGGTGCTCATCATCCACGCCCACCCCTACCGGGACGGCAACACCGTGGTGTTCGAGGACGCGGTCCACGGCACGGAGATCATCAACGGCAATCCCCGCCACGACAACCACAACGACCTGGCCCTGGATCTGGCCCGCCGCCATCCCGGCTTCTTCCGTCTGGCGGGGTCCGACACCCACCAGGCCGGCGACGAGGCCCGGGCGGGCGTCATCCTGCCGGAGAAGCCGGCGGATTCCTTTGCGTACAAGGACCTGATCGAGCAGCGCCGGTTCCGGCTGTGGAGCCCGGAATTCCAGTCCTTCGTGGACGAGGATGAGAAAATGCGCAAGGAGGAAGCGAAATGAGCCAGTTTGATTCCCTCATCATCGGCGAGGTGGCCCAGGACACCAATGTGGACTACGACGGCACCACCGTCCAGGCGGTGGGCGGCGCCGTGTACTACTCCGGCTTCGCCGCTGCCAACATCGGCCACAGGACCGCGGTGCTGCCCAAGGCGGATACCAGCCAGGTGGACCTGGCCGCGGCCTTCGCCCCGGCCCCCAATGTGACCGTCTACCCCCTCCACAGCAAGGCCTCCTTCGTCACCAAGAACGTCTACCACACGGCGGACCGGGAGCGGCGGACCTCCACGGTGGACAGCATCATCGAGCCCTACCAGCCCGAGGAGGTGCCCCAGATCGACGCGGCCATCTGGCATCTGGCGGGCCTTGTGGGGGGCGACATCCCCAATGAGATGATCCCCTACGCCGCCAAGCACGCCATGGTGGCCATCGACGTGCAGACCATGCTCCGCTGGGTGGAGAACGGCGGCATGGTGTACCACGACTGGGCGGAGAAAAAAGAGATGCTGCCCTATGTCCGCTTCCTGAAGACCGACGCGGCGGAGGCGGAGATCCTCACCGGCCTCACGGACCGGGCGGAGGCCGCCAAGGTCCTCTACAGCTGGGGCGCCAAGGAGGTCCTCATCACCCACAACACGGAGGTGCTGGTCTACGACGGCCATGAGATCTACACCTGCCCCATCCGGGCCCGGAACCTGTCCGGCCGCACCGGCCGGGGCGACACCACCTTCGCCGGGTACATCAACGAGCGGCTGACGAACGACATCCCCACCGCTCTGCGGTTCGCCACCGCCCTGGTCTCTCTGAAGATGGAGACGCCGGGGCCCTTCCAGGGCACCCGCGAGGATGTGGAGGCCTACCTGCGGGACTTCTACGCCGACGTCTGAGACACTCACGGATAAAAAAACGGGAGCCGCGCTGCTGTATGCAGCGCGGCTCCCGCGCGTTCGCGCGATGCCGCGGCGGGATCACCCCAGATCCCGGTGGTCCAGCGCCGCCAGGCCGAACCGGGCGGCACGGTCGATCTCCGCCCGGGCCTCCTGGCTCTGTGCCGCCTCCCGGCGGCGGCGCAGCTCCCGGAGGAACAGGCCCCGGAGCGAGTCCTCCCCCGCCCGCTTCCACACATCCGCCGCCACGGTGGTCGCATCCCGGACCTCCAGGGTGTCGAACCGGTCCGCCAGGGCGTCCTGGATGGCGGCGGCTCCCGCGCCGTCCTCCCCGGTCTCGCCGGTGAGGAGGATGCGGTACAGGTCCTCCGCCGTGTCCGGCGGCAGCGCCGCCCCCACAGCAGTCAGAGGATCCTTTCCTGTGACGTCCACCTCCAGGATCTCATACCGGTGCCGGGCGAAGGGCACAAAGGTCAGCGAGATGGTCCCGTCATCCGCGGCGGTCCCCTCGTAAAAGCCCTTCTCCCCCAGCTCGTCGAACCCCCGGCCCTCCGGACACCCCGGCCAGGCGCAGACCGTCCGGCCCAGCGTCAGAGGCTCCGTCCGCCTGTGGACATGGCCCAGGGCCAGATACGCAAGCCCGCTGGCCGCGGCCTCCTCCCGCCGGATCGGGTCATACCGCTCCCCGGCGCCGTCCAGCTCCCCGTGGAGCAGGCCGAAGTGGAGCTTTCCGTCCGCCGGGGCGGTGAAGCCCGCCAGAAGGCTCTCCGGCTGTTCCGGCGCGGTGAAGGCCGCTCCGTGGACCACGAGGTCCAGCGCCGGCACCTCCGCGGCGGTGAGCCGGCTCTCCCGGAACACATGGACGTTGTCCGGCCAGGCCACCCCGTCCCAGGGGCTGCCGGGGCCGCACCAGTCGTGGTTGCCGGGGGACACGAACACCGCCGCCTCCATCCGCCCCAGGGCTGCGGCCAGCCGCTCCGGGGTCTCCCGGAAGGGGCTGGCGCTGTCGAACAGATCCCCCGCCAGGAGCACCAGGCGGATGCCATGGCTGTTCACATAGTCCGCCAGGCGGTCCGCCAGCTGCCGGCTCTCCCGGCGGCGGGCGGCGGCCCGGTCCGCCGGAAGGGCGGCAAAGGGGCTGTCCAGATGGAAGTCCGCAGCGTGGATGAACTTCAGCATGAAACCGCCTCCCCGCAGGCCGTTACGCCTGCTCCTCCGGCCGCCAGCCCTTGCACACATCCACCCACGCCGTGAAGTTGGAGGCATACTGCTCCAGCTCGTCACAGGTCATCTCCACGGCGCTGTTGCTGCTGCCCGCCGCCGGGAACACCGTCTGGAACCGTTTCATCGACACGTCCAGATATACCTTCACATCCTCCGGCAGGGCGAAGGGGCAGACGCCTCCCACGTCGTGGCCGATCAGCTCGTGGGCCTCCTCATGGGTGAGCATCTTGGCCTTGGTGTGGAACTGGGCCTTGTAGCGGCTGTTGTCCACCTTGGCATCCCCCGCCACCACGATGATGATGGGCTTGTCCTCCACCTTGAAGCTCAGGCTCTTTGCGATGCGGGCGCCCTCCACGCCCACGGCCACCGCCGCCAGCTCCACAGTGGCGGAGGAGACGTCGAACTCCCGGATGCGGTCCTCGATCCCCAGGGGGCGGAAATAGGCTCTCACTTTTTCAATGGACATAATGGTTCGTTCCTCTCTGTCGTTTGTTTTTCTCCCGTATGGGCTCAGCGGATGTCGATGCGTTCCACGGCGGTGCACAGGCCCGTGGCGCCGTCCAGGGCAAAGACGGCTCCCTGGAGGGCGCAGGGCCCCTCCGCCGCCCGGTAGCGGCCCGGCAGACCGCCGAGGAAGCCCTCCACGGACTGCTCCGGCGCGATGCCCAGCACCGACTCCACAGGCCCGGTCATGCCCAGGTCCGTGATGTACCCGGTGCCCCCGGTCCGCACCCGCTCGTCGGCGGTGGGCACGTGGGTATGGGTGCCCCACAGGGCGGACACCCGCCCGTCCAGATAGCAGCCCAGGGCCAGCTTCTCACTAGTGGCCTCCGCGTGGAAGTCCACCAGGGTGAAGTCCGCATCCCCCTCTGCCAGCAGCCGGTCCGCCGCCGTGAAGGGGTTGTCCGCCCCCCAGGCCAGACCGCACCGGCCGATGAGGTTGATGACCCGGATCCGGATGGCCCCCAGATCGTAGATGCCGCAGCCCCGGCCCGGCGCCCGGCCGCTGTAGTTGGCGGGCCGCAGCAGCCAGGGGGCGTCCTCCAGGAAGTCCGCGATCTGGCTCTTGCCGAAGGCGTGGTTGCCCAGCGTCACCACATCGGCGCCGGCGTCATAGATGCGCTCCGCCTGCTCCCGTGTCAGTCCCACGCCGGCGGCGTTCTCGCCGTTCACCACGGTGAAGTCGATGCCCTTGAGCTTCTGCACCGGCCGCAGGTGCCGCTCCAGACAGCGGAGCCCCGGCTCCATCACCACGTCCCCCACCGCCAGAATGTGATATACCATGGCGCGCCTCCCTTCCTTCCGCCGCGTTCTGAATGTCTAGTATAGCAAAAACTCTCGTCTTTGGAAAGCGGGCGGGAAAAATTTTCCCCGCCCATTGCGTTTTTTCCGCAGTCTGCTTATAATAGGAGCGGTATCATAAGATATTCTGATCGTTGGAGGCATACCGCATGGCAGTGAAGCTGGAATTATACCGGGTGTTCAAGGAGGTCGCGGAGACGGGCAACATCTCCCTGGCGGCCAAAAACCTCTATATCTCCCAGTCGGCGGTGAGCCAGTCCGTCAAGCAGCTGGAGACGGCCCTGCAGGCCCGGCTGTTCGCCCGCAGTCCCCGGGGCGTCACGCTCACCGGGGAGGGGCGCATGCTCTATCAGTATGTCCGCAGTGCCCTGGGGCTCCTGGCCACGGGAGAGGACAAGCTCTCCCAGGCCCAGCAGCTGCTGCTGGGCACGCTGACCATCGGCGCCAGCGACACGGTGACCGGCTTCTTCCTGACAAGGTATCTGGAGGCCTTCCACCGCCTGCACCCGGGCATCCGGCTGAAGATCGTCAGCGGCCGCAGCGCCAAGGTGGTGAGCATGCTCAAGTCCGGCGCCGTGGACATCGCCTTCGCCTCCTCTCCGGCGGACAGTGCGCTGGAGAGCTGGCCCTGCTTCGCCACCCACTCCGCCTTTGTGGCCGGCGTGGACTATGACTGCGACTTTGACCACGTCTACACCCGGCAGGAGATCGCCGAGTTTCCCCTGATCCTGCTGGAGCGCAAGGCCAGCAGCCGGGTGTTCCTGGAGCAGTATTTCCTCCGCAGCGGCATCACGCTGACGCCGGAGATCGAGCTCTCCTCCCGCCAGCTGCTGGTGTCCCTGGCGAAGATCGGCCTGGGGGTGGCCGGCGTGACGCTGGAGTTCGTGCGGGACGCCCTGGACACCGGGGATATCCGCCTTTTGAAGACGGACTTCACCATCCCCGCCCGCAGCGTGGACATGTGCACCCTCCGGGAGGTGACCCCCACCGCCGCGGCCTCGGCCTTCATGGAGATGGTCCGCCAGGGGGACGGACCGGCGGACTGAACAGACAGAGGACCGCTCTTTTGAGCGGTCCTCACTTTTTCGGCGGATAGGGTCTTTGCTCGTCGGTCAGCCCTGCCAGATAGTCCATGCTGGTCTCCAGCGCCAGGGCGATCCGGCGGCACTGCTCAAAGGTCATGTTGCGCTTTCCCGTCTCGATCTTGGAGTAGTCGCTCTGATCGATCCCCGTCAGCATCTGCATTTTGATCTGCGAGTACCCGCGGGCTTTCCGCAGGGCTTTCATCGGCGTCATCGTTCATCACCTGATGAAATTATGCCCTGCTGACCTATTGAAAATAGGGTTATTTAGACCTATAATACTGTCTGAGGTGATGACGATGACCCAGGAACCGGACTACAAGGCCGCCTATGAGATCCTGGAGGAGGCCCTGCGGAATGCCGACCGCATCCTGCGGCAGGCCCAGCTGCGCACCGCCCTCCGGCTGGAACGGGAGCGGGACCCCTGGGAGCCGGCGGACCCGGAGCTCGCCCCGGACGATGTGCGCGATGTGAACTGAGCGGGGGCCGCCCATTCGGGCGGCCCCCGCTGTCTCTCACCCCATGGTCAGGGTGTCCCGGACGTCGCTGTCAAAGTACGCCACCGGATTCTGGGGCTCGCCGTCCTGGCGGACCTCAAAGTGGAGATGGGGGCCTGTGGACATGCCAGTGGAGCCCACAGCGCCGATCTGCTCCCCGGCCCGGACAGTGTCTCCCTCTTCCACGGTGAAGTCCCGGCACTGGCCGTAGAGGGTGGTGAGGCCGTCCCCGTGGTCCAGGACCAGATAGTTGCCTCGTTCCGGGTCGAAGCCCACTTCGGAGACAGTACCGCCCGCCGCCGCCAGGACGGCCTGGCCCTCCGGTGCGGCGATGTCGATGCCGGTGTGGGCGTCGTAGGTCTCGCCGCCCGGCTTCCACCGAGGGGTCCCGTAGGGGTTGGAGAGGCTGATGGTCGTGGCCCCCTCCATCGGCCACTGGAGGAAGCGGCTGGCCATCTCATCCACCGCGTAGACGCCGTAGATCCAGGGATCCTCGTCCCCCGCCAGCTGGGGCAGGAGGGTCGGCGTGCCGTCCTCCTCATACTCCACCCGCAGCTTTCCGGTCGACAGGGTGTAGGTCCTGGTCTGCTCCGTGCCGTCGGCGAAGGTCACAGTCACGGTCAGCCGGGCGCCGTCAAACAGGTCAAGCATGTACCTCATCTGTTCCTGATTGTCCTGCAACTGTTTCTCCGCCTCGGTCACCCGCTCCGGCGGCACCCAGAATCCATAGCTGACCGCCGGATTATAGTCCTCTGTGGCCTGTGCCCCCAGCCGTGTCCACTGGTCCACTTCCCACTCTGTCCGATTTTCTGCTATAGAATAGTGTCCGCCCACATTGTAATCAAACATGGTCTTCTCTCCGGTCCGCAGCTTTTCACGGATCTCCGCGATCTCCTCGTCTGTTAAATCTGGGAGAGGCTCATGGCGATACAATCCGCCCCGGTCCACTGCCAGAGAGACCCCGGCAATGTCCTCCCCCTGTACCTGAAACAAATAGCCGGTGTAAAGACCCGCTGACTCCGACCAGGACATCTCCTCGGTTGTGGTAAACGCCACTCCCCC
>CALWOF010000057.1 GCA_944382995.1 uncultured Oscillospiraceae bacterium
GGCGGCGTCCAGCCCCACGTTGTAGGGGTTCTCCTGGACGAACTTCTTCCACCAGGCCCGCTTGACGTTGTTCTTCAGCTCCACGCCCAGAGGGCCGTAGTCCCAGCTGTTGGCCAGGCCGCCGTAGATCTCGCTGCCCGGGAACACGAAGCCCCGGTTCTTGCACAGGGCGACGACCTTCTCCATGGTCTTCTGCTTGTTGTTCATTTCCAAATCCTCTTTTCTCCGCCGCTGGCTGCGGCAGTGTGTTCTGACCCGGAGAGGCCCCCTCTCCGGGCGGTATCGCAAAAGGGGGACCTCCGGTCCCCCTTTATGCTCATTTCTTGTCCCGGTCGTAGGCCACGATCACCCGGCGGTTGGGATCCACGCCGGTGGAGTAGGTGGTCACCCCCGGCACGTCCTGCAGCGCCGTGTGGATCACATGGCGCTCATAGGCGTTCATGGGCTCCAGCGTGACGGAGCGGCGGTACTTGGTGACCTTGGCGGCCACCTTCCGGGCCAGGTGCTGGAGGCTCTGCTCCCGCTTCTCCCGGTAGCCCTCGGCGTCCAGCTGGATGCGCACCCGTCCGCCGCCGCTGCGGTTCACCGCGTAGCTGGTCAGCTGCTGGATGGCGTCCAGGGTCTCGCCCCGGCGGCCGATGAGACCGCCCAGGCTCTTGCCCTCCAGGATCACCTTGTAGCGGCCCTTCTCCGGCAGATAGATGCGGATCTCCGCGCTGCTCTCCATCTGCTCCAGCAGACCGGAGAGGAACCTCCGGATGGCCTGGGCCTTCTCGTCGTCCACCTCTTCCCCCAGGTCCTGGGGGACGGCGGGCGCCGGCGTCTGGACGGCCTCCGCGGGGGCGGCGGTCTCCTGCTTCTGGGCGGGCCGGTCCTCCCGGCGCTCCCGGCGGGGCTTCCGCTCCTCCCGGCGGGGCTTGCGGGGGGCCTCTTCCTCAGCGGCCTCGTCGCCCCAGCGCTCCTCCGCCCAGCGGTCCGCCCTCTCCTCTTTGACAGGGGCGGGCGCGGGCTCCTCTTCCTCCGGGCCGTAGCTGACCCGGACCTTGGCCGGGCAGCTGCCCAGGCCCAGGAAGCCGGATTTGGCCCGCTCCAGGATCTCAACGGACACATCGTCCCGATCCAGGCCAAGCTGCCGCAGGGCGTTCTGGATGGCCTCTTCCTCGGTCTTGCCCGTTACATCGATATACTGTCTCATATCGTAACAAGCTCCTTACTGATCGTCGTAGCGGTCCGCCCTGTAGGAGCGGCCGCGGGCGTAGGGGCGGTCCCCCACGCGGCCGGCCTCCGTGGTGCTGGAGCCGGCCTTTTTGGCCTTTGCGGCCTTGGCCGCCTGAGCCTCCTGGCGCTTTTCCTTCAGGGTCTTCTTCTGCGCGGCCTGCTGGCGCTGTCTCTCCTGCTGGATCCTGGCCTCTTCCACCCGCTTCTGGCGGTCCGCCTGGATGGCCTCCTGGCGGGCATCCTCCTCCGCCTGGAGCTTCTTCGTGTAGAAGCGGCCCAGAATGACCTCCTGGATGATGGAGAAGGCGCTCTGCGCGGCCCAGTACACGCCCAGGGCGGCGGGGACGATGAAGGCGATGTAGACGCTCATCAGGGGCATCATCCACATCATCATCTTGGTGGAGCCGTTGGCCGCCTGGCCGGACTGGCTCATGCTGACCTTGCTCAGCAGGAAGCTGAACGCGCCGGAGATGATGGGGATCAGGATCAGGCCGATCAGGCCCCATTTAATGCCGCCGGACAGTCCGCCGATGGCGCTCCAGGGGGTCTGGATCAGGTCGATGCCCAGGAAGTGGTAGTCCACGCTGATCCAGCCGGGGTTCTCGGCGATGAAGTCCGGGAACTGGCTGTTGATGATGTTGGCGATGGCGATCTGCTCATAGCCGGTGCTGGCCTGGATCTGGATGCCGGCGCCCTCGATGAGCTGCCGGGCGGCCTCCACCACCTCCAGGCCGGCCTCCTTGCCGCCGAAGTTCATGAAGTAGACGATGGGATCCCGGATGATGTAGTACAGGGCCATCAGGATGGGCAGGGGCAGGAAGCTCCACAGGCAGCCGCTCATGGGGCTGAAGCCCTCCTCCTGATAGAACTTCTGCATCTCCTCCTGCATCTTCATCTGGTTGTTGGCGTACTTCTTCTGGATCTCCTGCATCTTGCCGGACATCCGGCTCATCCGCACCATGCTCTTCTTGGACTTCATCTGGAAGGGCAGCAGGATCAGCTTGATGACCAGGGTGAACAGGATCAGCGACACGCCGTAGGACCCTGTCAGGTTGTAGAACAACCGCAGCAGGGCCGCGAAGGGGATACAGATCGCGTATCCGATGGTTGAAAACATAGGTTGCTTCCTCCAAACTGTGATCGGGCCCGGACGCAGGACGCGTCCGTGGAGCGGGCTCGTCCCGCTCCGCCCTGCCGCCGGCGCGCGCCGGCATGGGACCGGAAGAGGGTCCTCCCCTCTCCCCCTTACGGGACCGGGTCGTATCCTCCCTTGTGAAACGGATTGCAGCGCAGGATGCGCCGGAAGGCCAGCCAGCCGCCCTTGAGGGCGCCGTATTTCTCAATGGCCTCCAGCGCGTACTGAGAGCAGGTGGGATAATAGCGGCAACAGGGCGGCCGGTACGGGGAGATGGCCGCCCGATAGAACTTCACCAGCGCCAGCAGGAGCTTTTTCATCACGGCTGCTTCGCCTCCAGAAGATCCAGCTTTCTGCAAAGCCGCACGAAGGTGTCGTTCAGCTCCCTCCAGGAGGCGGTCAGCGTCCTCCCCCGGGCCACCAGGATCATGTCATAGCCCTGGCGCAGACGGCCCTGGTTCAGGCGGTACACCTCCCGCAGGCGGCGGCGGGCCCGGTTGCGGACCACCGCGTGGCCCAGCTTGACGGATACCGTCACCCCCAGGCGGTTGTGACCCAGCCGGTTCTTCCGGCAGTAGAGGACCATGCCGCCCCCCACCGCCGATGCGCCCTTCTGGTACAGCCGGCGGAACTCATAATTCTCTTTCAGGGTCAGCGCCCGCTTCATACTGCCACCTGCCTTGTCCCATCTGACACAAACTCAACGAGGGACGGAGGAATCCGATCATTCCCGCCGTCCCTGAAGACGTTGTTCAAGTGTCTCCCGCGCGGTCCGTCTCGCTCAGTAGGAAAGACGTGCGCGGCCCTTGGCGCGGCGACGGGCCAGGACCTTGCGGCCGTTGGCGGTAGCCATTCTCTTGCGGAAGCCGTGGACCTTCTGGCCGTGCAGCTTCTTGGGCTGATAGGTACGTTTCGTTGCCATGTTGAGACACCTCCTGTCAGAATTCCGGCCGCCCTGCGGCGGCACTTACTCGACACCGCCCCTTTCGGGACGGCGCAGTAAACCGATCCGGTATGCGCCTGTGACAGCGCAACGGATATTATACAGACTCTTTACAAATATGTCAACAAAAACTTCAAACTCTCCGAAAAAACCGGCGCTTTTTCCATCCGGCGGTTGCAATTCCGAAAAATCTCAAAATCTGGTGGAAAAGAAGACGGAAAAACCCCCTCATCCCCTATATCTTGTTGTCCGCCGGCGGACCGCCCTCTGTTCTTATTATTAGAATAGGTGTTGTAATCCACACCCGTTTTTGGTATAATGAAGCGTACTTGTTTCGCGACTTTTTACTAGAGAGAGGTGTTTCCCCTTGAATTCCGTCGCCGACGTGTGGGACAACGTCCTGAAGGAGCTGAAGAGCGAGCTCTCGGAGACCACCATCGCCACCTGGTTCGACGAGCTGGAGGCCGTGGAGATCCAGGGCAATACATTCATCCTCCACTGCTCCAACGATTTCAAAAAGGGCTATATCGAGTCCCTGTTCATGAAGAATATCAAAGCGGCCCTCCATGACATCTTCTCCATGGACTTTGAGGTGAAGATCCTGGACGATCCGGGCTTCGCCGAGTTCAACGGAGAGAGCGCCGGCCGCCAGAGCGACCGGTTCACCTCCGCGGAGTTCACCTTTGAGACCTTCGTGGTGGGCCCGTCCAACAAGCTGGCCTACGCCGCCTCCGTCTCCGTGGCGGAGCACCCGGCCAAGAACTACAACCCCCTGCTGATCTACGGGGATTCGGGCCTTGGCAAGACCCACCTGCTCTACGCCATCGCCAACGTGATCCGCCGCAACGACCCCAGAGCCAAGATCGTCTACATCAAGGGCGATGACTTCATCAACGAGTTCATCGAGCTGATCCGGGCGGGCCGGGGCAACGAATTCCGGGCCAAATACCGGGAGGCGGACCTGCTGCTGGTGGACGACGTGCAGTTCGTGGCCGGCAAGGAGCAGGTGCAGAACGAGTTCTTCCACACCTTCAATACCCTCTACGAGTCCGGCAAGCAGATCGTGCTGACCTCGGACCGTCCCCCCTCTGAGATGACGCTGCTGGACGACCGGCTGCGCACCCGGTTCGAGTGGGGCCTTCTGGCGGACGTGACGCCGCCGGACTTCGAGACCCGCCTGGCCATCATCAAGAACAAGGCGGCCCTTCTGGGCATGGACCTGCCGGACAGGATCGCCAACTACATCGCCCAGAACGTCACCGCCAACGTCCGCCAGCTGGAGGGCACCATCAACAAGATCCTGGCCTACAAGGACCTGCTGGGCAGCGACACCGATGAGGAGACCGTCACCCGCGCCATCCAGGACATGCTCCGCCGCAGCAACGAGTACGTGCCCACGCCGGAGACCATCCTGGACTACATCTGCAGATTCTACGGACTGGAGGAGTCGGTGATCCGGGGCCAGCAGCGCATCCGGGATGCGGTCCAGGCACGGCAGATCGCCATGTACCTGATCCGCTCCATGACGAACCTGAGTCTGGACGAGATCGGCAAGGTCTTCGACAACCGGGACCACTCCACGGTCCTCTACTCCATCCAGCAGATCGAGAAGAAGATGAAAAAGGACGCCTCCTTCGCCGAGACGGTGAAGGAGATCAAGACCAACATCAACTCCAAGCGCTGACGAAATTCTCCACATCTCCCGTGGAAAAGAAAAACTTCTCTGTGGAAAACCCGCCCATCCGTTTTCCCGTGGAAAAACGACCCGCCTCCTCCACACCTGCCGGGGAGCGTCAAAACCAGACGGCACAATGCCTTTCCCCTCTTTTCCACAGCTTTTTTCCCTACGACTGCTTTTTCTAAAAAAATAGTTCTTTTCTTTTCAGAGCGCGGAGCCACCGCGTTCCAGAAACTCCGACTTGAGAGGATGTGTCCAATATGAAATTCTCCTGTGAAAAAGCCCTGCTGCAGGGCGCCATCGCCGTCACCGGCCGGGCCGTGGCGGCCAAGAGCTCCATCCCCGCACTGGAGGGGCTGCTGCTCCACGCGGACGGCCAGCTGACCATCTCCGGCTACAACCTGCAGACCGGCATCCGCACCAGGGTCTCCGCCGACGTGACGGAGCCCGGCGACATCGTGCTCAACGCCCGCCTCTTCGGCGACATCATCCGCCGGATGCCGGACGATGTGGTGGTCTTCACCGCGGATGCCAGACAGGTGGTCCATCTCTCCTGCGGCGATGCGGACTTTGACATTCTGGGCCTGTCCGCCGCGGACTATCCGGAGCTGCCGGAGGTGGAGGACGACTTCTCCGTCTCCATCCAGCAGAAGACGCTGCGGGCCATGATCGAGGAGACGTCCTTTGCCGTGTCCACCAATGAGAGCCGGCCCATCCACACCGGCGCCCTGTTCGAGATCACGGACCAGGGCCTTACCATGGTGGCGGTGGACGGGTTCCGCCTGGCCATCCGGCGGGAACCGCTGGAGAAGATCGAGGGCGGCGCCTTTTCCTTTGTGGCGCCCGGCAGCGCGCTGGGCGAGGTGAAGAACATCTGCGCCGACGCAGAGGACCTGGCCGCCGTGACCCTGGGCAAGAGCCACATCCTCTTTGAGGTGGGCGACACGGAGCTGATCTGCCGCCGGCTGGAGGGCGAGTTCCTGGACTACAGGAACGCCATCCCCCGGAAGAACCCCATCACCGTCATCGCGGACACCAAGGCCCTGATCGAGAGCATCGACCGGGTGAGCGTAGTGATCTCCGAGAAGCAGAAGAGCCCGGTGCGGTGCCTCTTCGACCACGACAAGGTGCTCCTCTCCGCCAAGACCGGCAACGGCGAGGCCAAGGACGTCTGCCGCCTGTCCGGCGACGGCGGCGGACTGGAGATCGGCTTCAACAACCGCTATCTCATGGAGGCCCTGCGGTACGCCCCGGCGGACACGGTGAAGATCGAGCTGAACACCGGCGTCTCCCCCGCCATCATCGTCCCCACCGAGGGGGAGGAGAACTTCCTCTATATGGTGCTGCCGGTGCGGCTCAAGAGCGCGGAGTGAGCCCATGAAGACCATTACCATCCATACGGAGTTCATCAAGCTCCAGGACCTTCTGAAATTCGCCAGCCTGGTGGCCACCGGCGGCGAGGCCAAGGAGCGCATCCAGGCCGGCGAGGTCACGGTGAACGGCGAGGTCTGTCCCATGCGCGGCAAAAAGATCCGCCCCGGAGACGATGTGGTCTTCCGGGGGGAGCACTACACAGTCTCCCATGCAGATCCTTGAGCTGACGCTGGAGGGGTTCCGCAACTACGGCAGGGCGTCTGTCGCCTTTGACCCGGACTGCAACGTCATCTTCGGCGAGAACGCCCAGGGAAAGACGAATCTCCTGGAGTCCATCGTCTATCTCTCCTGCGGAAAGTCCCCCCGGGCCAGGACGGACCGGGAGATGATCGGCTTCGATGCCTCCGCGGCGGTGCTGGAGAGCAGGACGCTGTCCCGGGACCGGGAGTTCCGGACCCGGGTGGAGCTGTACCGGGGCCGGCGGCGGAGGATGTGGGTGAACCAGGTGCCCGCCAAAAACAGCGCCGCCCTGAGCCAGGTGTATCACACCGTGTTCTTCTGTCCCGAGGACCTGTATCTGATCCGGGAGGGGGCCGCCGCCCGTCGGCGCTTTCTGGACAACGTCCTCTGCCAGCTGCGGCCCAGGTACGCCGCCGCCCTGGCGGAGTACCACCGGCTCTACGACCACAAGACCCGCATCCTCCGGGACAGCGAGGAGCGGCCGGACCTGCTGGAGCTGCTGCCGGACTTCAACGAGCGGATGGTCCGCTTCGGCGCGGTGATCGTCCGCTACCGGGCCCAGCTGGCGGAGGCCCTGGACCGCTGCGCGGCCCGCCATCACCGGGAGTGCTCCGGCGGGCGGGAGCAGCTGGAGATCCGCTACCAGACCGTGTCCTCCGTCACGGACCCGTCGGCGGACATCGGGACCCTGACGGAGCAACTGCGGGCCCATATGGAGGCCCATCAGGCCGCGGAGCGGGCCAGCCGCCTGTGTCTCTCCGGCCCCCATAAGGACGACCTGCTCATCACCATCGACGGCCGGGAGGCCAAGTCCTACTCCTCCCAGGGCCAGACCCGGACGGCGGCCCTGGCCCTGAAGCTGGCGGAGCGGGAGATCTGCCAGAACGCCACCGGCGAGTGGCCGGTGCTGCTGCTGGACGACGTGCTCAGCGAGCTGGACCCACGCCGGCAGGAGTTCGTCCTCAACCGCATCGCCGGCGGGCAGGTGTTCATCACCTGCTGCGAGGACGACCGATTGCCCGCCATGCTGGGCGGGAAGGTGTTCCATGTGCAGAACGGAACCATCGGGTGACGGCCATTCCGCCGGTTTCGGCGGAGAAATGCGGCCTCGCCGCAGGGATCCACCCCCCATTCTCTTTTTGTTCTTGACAAAAAGAGAACGGGCCGTGGACGGTCCAAGAGAAAAAATCGCTTTTGGACGCGCTCCGGTGCAGTGGCCCTCCGCGCGGACGGGGGTTTCCCGAATCGGTGCCGGCAAAGACTGCCGGCCTTCTGCCGGCTCGCGCCGGACCGTTCTCTTGTCCCGGCCTTGCGCCGCGTGTTCGGTGCGTCAGTCATCGGGGTGGAAGATCGCATGGCCCCTGCTCCTGAATCCGCTTGCCGCTCCATGGTCCCGCGAAGGAAGGCCAGCGGCAGCGGCTGCGCAGCCGTTGGCGGCTTTGCCGCTTACGGATGCGGCGTACCCCTTGCGGGTAAAATCAACGCTGACGGTATCCGGGGCTTCCCCGGACCGAAGGTTTCCCCAAGGGCAGTGCGTTTCCGTCCCTGACCGCCGCGCGGGACGGCCAACCTTCCCCCGCCGGCGGCAGGAGGTCCGCATGTATGCGGACCGACCCGCCGAAACATTTTTTCTCTTCCACCGGGCAGTTGCGCAGCCGTTGGCGGCTTTGCCGCCTTACGGATGCGGCATACCCCTTGCGGGTACGGCGCATTTTCTTTTTGATGTCTCAAACCGGGGCCCCCGCCGCGCCCCGCGCGGTGGGGAGAGGAGGCGCAGCGGAGGGAGTGAGACCTGGCCCTGCGGGCCGGGGCGAACGATCCGAAGCTTGTGCCGACGACAATGGGGGGTGCATTGCCCAGCCGCCAACGCGGCTGGATTCCCCCGTCCAATGGGACGCACCAGGCACATCCCCCGTGGAAACGGCCCCTGGCGGGAGCCGCACCCACTCTGAAAGGAGCCCATTATGTACCTCCACATCGGTCAAAACGAGATCCTGCCGGACCGCCGGATCATCGGCATCTTTGATCTGGACAAGTGCAGCTACGGCAGGCGCACCCGGGAGTACCTGGCGGCTGCGGAAAAAGAGGGCGTGGTGCTGGACGTGTCCGGTGAGATCCCCAAGTCCTTCGTGGTGTGCGACCACCCCTACCACCGGCAGATCGTCTACCTCTCCCAGCTGAACTCCTCCACCCTGAAGAACCGGGCGGAGAGCGGGGCGCTGGAGCTTTGAGAGGAGGGGGCCCATGCAGCTGGCCATCGTCCAAATCGCAGGGGTGGGCCTTCTCCAGGCCCCCCTTGTGCCGGAATCCCCGCTGTGCTGGGTCTTCTGGGCATCCTTCGCCCTGGGGGCCCTGGTGCAGTGGCTGGTGCTGAAAAAGGCCCGGCATCCCTGGGCCAGATGGTCCTTTGCGGCTGTTCTGGGCCTGGGGCTTCTGGCCGGGGAACTGGGGTGCCAGTTGATCACCGGATGGGACCTCCTGCTTCCCATGCTGGCATACTGGTGGTGCCTCACATTGCTGCTGGGAACGGCGGCGGCCGCTCTGGCGTACCGCCTGCGGCGGCGCACATCATAAATCAAGCGAGATCCAGGGCAGGGAGAAACGGGCCGGAGACGGCTCCGACCCGGTTCTTCCTGCCTTGTGCGAGACAAGACACTTTCCTGAAAGGAGAACCTGCATGGCAGAAAATGAGATCCTGAATTCCACCACCGTGGACGCGGCCAACGAGTACGACGCGTCGGAGATCCAGGTGCTGGAGGGCCTGGAGGCCGTCCGGAAGCGGCCGGGCATGTATATCGGCTCCACCTCCACCTCCGGCCTCCACCACCTGGTCTACGAGATCGTGGACAACGCCATCGACGAGGCCCTGGCCGGCTACTGCACCGATATCCTGGTGCAGATCAACGAGGGAGACACCATCACCGTGGTGGACAACGGACGGGGCATCCCCGTGGACATCCAGGCCCAGACCGGCAAGCCCGCCCTGGAGGTGGTGTACACCGTCCTTCACGCCGGCGGCAAATTCGGCGGCGGAGGCTACAAGGTCTCCGG
>CALWOF010000058.1 GCA_944382995.1 uncultured Oscillospiraceae bacterium
GCGTGACGGCCCTGTTCGACGTGCTGAAGGCAAAGACCAACGACGCCACCAAGCTGGCCCTGATCGGGGACTTTGACGGCGTGCTGTCCCTCTCCCTGCTGGAGAAGGCGGCGGCGAAGCGGGCGGAGGACGCCAAGGCCAAGACCACCCAGACCGAGGGCGGCTACACCGTCACCGGCGAGGGAGACCCGGCCATCGACGCGCTGGTCATGCAGCGGTACGAGGCCAAGAAGGCCAAGAACTTCGCCGAGGCGGACCGCATCCGGGACGAATTGAAGGCCCAGGGCATCGAGATCACCGACACCAAGACCGGCGCAAGCTGGAAGAGAGTGTAAGAGGCAACAGGAAAACCACCGGCAAAATGCCGGTGGTTTTCCTGTTTATGGAGACAGCGGCCTTGACGACGGTCCTCTTCGCTGATATTAAAATACCCCGACGCTAAACTCTTCGGGATATTGCCCCATTACCTGCTCAAAAAATTCTATATCCGCATCGGCTATGATACCTATTACCATCTCTGTCCCGTAATGCTCGCTCCAAATATCGCATAGATTATTTGCCACATGAATTGTAAAATATTTTGTCATCTTGTTATACGTGCTTTTATCGGCAGGTTCTTCTGTCAGTAATTTTTCAAGCATCTCTTTTGTTACCATACCTTTGATGGATACTTCGTATTTATCATCAATGGCAGTACCATATAAAGAAGCTTCCTGGATCTCAGCAGTTTCTTCTCTCCAGCAGCGAATTTCAAATGTGTCGCCGACCCTTATAAAATGTTTTATGATCGATCTCCACCACTGTGATGTAACAGAATGATCTATCATTTGAACACCAAATTGCTTCATAAAAAGCCTCCCCAATTCCAAAGTCGTTCTGTAGAGATGCGAACAAATCCATACTGTTTTGCCCTGTCAGTGTTGCCTTTCTTTTTTATGGTATGGTATCATATTTGCAAATTACCTACAAGACTGAGCCTTAGTTTGTTGCGCTTCGTGGAAGCGACAGGGTGCAGACTATCACGATTGATTTTGAAAGGGGCCCCACCCTGCTTTCCCCTTGACAAAATTCGACAAATCGCGTACTATAAAACCGCTATTGCACAATATACCGGCCATTTGGCCGGGAGAGGGTGGGGCACTATGGAACTGACCCGGGCTGTGGGGGAGAACATCAAGCGCATCCGCAAGAGCAAAAAGCTCAGCATGGAGCGGCTGGCGGCGGAGGCCGGCGTGTCCCGCAGCATGCTGGGCCAGATCGAGCGGGGGGAGGCCAACCCCTCCGTGGGGCTGCTGGGCAAGCTGGCCTCGGCGCTGAAGGTGCCGGCGGAGGTGCTGCTGGAGAACGACGACTTCCAGCCCCTGTTGGAGCTGCGGGAGCTGGACAACAAGCCCGTCCGGCTGGACGGCGGCAAGGTCCTGCTGCGGCCCTCGGAGCCTTATGACGACGTGCTCCGACAGGAGACGTTCTTCCTGGACCTGTACATCAGCGGCCGGTATGAGCCGGAGCCCATGATCCCCGGCTGCGTGTGCCTGGCCACGGTGCTCTCCGGCACCGTGCTGCTCCACGCGGAGGACCAGGACTTCCAGCTGCTGGAGCGGGACGCCCTGCGGTTCGCGGCGGACCGCCCCTTCCGGTTCGAGAACCAGTTCAACGCCACCGCGCGGCTGCTGCTGTGCTATCGCTATCTGAAATAAAGGGGAGACCTGTATGCACATTCGGACCGCTGTCCCCGCCGACGCGGACGCCCTGGCGGCGGTGGAGGCCGCCTGCTTCCCGCCGGCGGAGGCCGCCACGGCGGCGCAGATATCCGCCCGTCTGGCGGTGTACGCCGACCACTTCTGGCTGCTGGAGGAGGATGACGGCACCCTGGTGAGCTTCGTGGACGGCATGGTCACCGACGAGCCCACGCTCCGGGACGAGATGTACGAAAACGCCGCCCTCCACGATGAACACGGCGCCTGGCAGATGATCTTCGGCGTCAACACCCTGCCGGCTTACCGCCGCAGGGGCTGCGCCGGGCAGGTGCTCCGGCGGGTCATCGCCGACGCCAGGGAGCGGGGGCGGAGGGGCTGCGTCCTCACCTGCAAGGATGCGCTGGTCCACTACTACGAGAAGTTCGGATTTGTGAACGAGGGGGTCTCCCAGTCCACTCACGGCGGTGTGGTGTGGCACGACATGCGACTGTCTTTCTCTTGAAAGCGGCGATGCCGCTTTCAAGAGAACGGGGAGATACATGGGGGAAGGGACTCGATTTCCTGCGGAAAAAGTCGCCCCTTCCCCCATGAGAGGTGTCCTTTCCGACGCGTATGTCGCCGGAAATGACGAATTGGAAAGATTCCGCCGCCTGCCTGCGCCCGCAGGCGCGTTTCGGAGCGCAACCGCCGCACAGCGGCGGCTCTTGGCGCGGAGATGGCGGCGGAACTCTGCGAGGCTTTTGCGGCGTGTACGCCGCAAATCGTATAGAACGAGCCCGCCGGCTGAAAAGCCGGCGGGCTCGTCTTTGATTCGGCGGGAACTCAGTCGCCCATGGGGGCGCCGCACTGGGGGCAGAATTTGCTGTCGGAGGCCGCGCCGCAGATGGGGCAGATCTTCTGGGCGGGGACATCCTCCGCCACGGCGGCGTCATCGCCGTCCTTGCCGGGCTTGCTGGCCTCCAGCTCCGCGATCTTGGCCTTGGAGGCGTTGACGGCCTCCACCAGATCCCGGACGGCGTCGGGGATCTCACCCTCGTACTCGCTGACGAACCACTCGCCGATGGTGCGGTAGTTCTTGTCGATCTCCCGCTGTTCGCCGGCGATGGCCACGGAGATCCGGGTCAGTTCCGCGGCGTCCTTGGCCTTGTCGGCGGCCACAGCGGCCACGTCCTTGGCCTTGTCCGCCGCCACGGCGGCAAGATCCTTGGTCTTTCTGGTCAGATCATCAAAAAAAGCCATGTGATAAACTCCTTTCATCCGCGGCGGAGCCGCAGGTCGTCTCTGCGCCTGTCACTTGCCATCAGTATAGCGCACTTTTTCCGGGAACGCAACAGCAAACTGCGCGGGTTCACAGATCGTTTTCAACCCAGCGGAGGGACCGGTCCACCGCCCGGCGCCACTGGCGGTACTGCTCGGCGCAGGCGGCCTCCTCCCGCTGGGGCAGGAAGACGTGCTGGCTGCGGCGCAGGCCCTCCAGCTGGTCAAGACCGCTCCAGACCCCGGCGGACAGCCCCGCCAGGGCCGCGGCGCCGAAGGCGGTGGTCTCCACCTGGGCGGGCCGGTCCACGGGCAGGCGCAGCAGGTCCGCCTGAGTCTGCATCATGATGTCGCTGACAGAGGCGCCGCCGTCCACCCGCAGGGTGGTGATGGGGCAGGGGGCGTCGTCGTTCATGGCCCGGACCAGGTCCGTCACCTGCAGGGCGATGGCGTCCAGCACCGCCCGGGCAATGTGGGCCCTGGTGGTGCCCCGGGTGATCCCCACGATGGTGCCCCGGGCGTACATGTCCCAGTAGGGGGCGCCCAGGCCGGTGAAGGCGGGGACCACGCAGACGCCGCCGGCATCCGGCACGCTCTCGGCCAGACGGTCGCACTCCGGGGCGGAGGAGATGAGGCCCAGCTCGTCCCGCAGCCACTGGATGGCGCTGCCGGCGTTGAACACGCTGCCCTCCAGGGCGTAGGTGGTCTCCCCGCCGATGGACCAGGCCACGGAGCTCACCAGCCCGGCCTTGGAGTCCACCGGCGCGCCGCCCACGTTCATCAATGTGAAGCAGCCGGTGCCGTAGGTGTTCTTGGCCTGGCCCGGCGTGAAGCAGGCCTGGCCGAACAGGGCCGCCGGCTGGTCACCGGCGCTGCCGCAGATGGGGATGCCCGCCAGATCCTCCAGCCCCGGGATGCCGGGAGCCACAGTGCCGTAGAGGCGGCAGTTGGGCACCGGCTCCGGCAGCAGGGAGGGCGGGATGTCCAGCGCGGCGCACAGGTCCGCGTCCCACTCCAGGGTGTGGATGTTGAAGAGCATGGTCCGGGAGGCGTTGGAGTAGTCCGTCACATGGGCCGCCCCGCCGGTGAGGTTCCAGATCAGCCAGCTGTCCACGGTGCCGGCCCGCAGCTCCCCGCGCTCCGCCCGATGCCGCAGGCCGGGCACATTGTCCAGCAGCCAGCGGAGCTTGGTGCCGGAGAAGTAGGCGTCGATCAGCAGGCCCGTCCGCTCCCGCACCAGGGGACCCAGCCCCTCCGCCGTCAGGGCGTCGCAGAGGGGGGCGGTCCGGCGGCACTGCCAGACGATGGCGTTGTGGACCGGCTGCCCGGTGGCCCGGTCCCAGAGGATGGTGGTCTCCCGCTGGTTGGTGATGCCGATGGCGGCGATCTGCTTGGGGTCGATGTGGGCGGCGCCCACCGCCTCCGCCAGGGCCCGCTTCTCCGTGGCCCAGATCTCCAGCGGGTCGTGCTCCACCCAGCCGGGCTGGGGGTAGATCTGACGGAAGGGGTGCTGGGCCCGGGAGACGATCTCCCCGGCCCGGTTGAACAGGATGGCCCGCGAGCTGGTGGTGCCCTGGTCCAGGGCGATGACATAGGTTTCCATGGTTCGACCTCCTCTGGCATTTGGGGCGGATCTGTGGTATCATGTGGCTGTAAAACAGGCAGAATATCGCTGCTGCCACAAGTATAGCACAGGGAGGTCGGATTTTCCATGGTGAGAAACGAATTTACCTTTCCCTCGGCGGACGGGAAGACCGCCATCCACGCGGCGGAGTGGCTGCCGGAGACGGCGCCCCGGGCGGTCCTGGTGCTCTCCCACGGGGTGTCGGAGCACATCCTGCGGTACGAGCCCTTTGCCGCCTTTCTGACGGAGCGGGGCTTTGCCGTCTGCGGCCACGACCACCTGGGCCACGGCACCTCCGTGGCGGAGGGGGCGCCCCGGCTGTACTTCGGCCCCAGGGGCAGCTGGGACGATGTGGTCCGGGACCTGTACGCCCGGCGGGAGCTGGCGGGGAAGCGGTTTCCCGGCGTGCCGGTGTTCCTGCTGGGCCACTCCATGGGCTCCTTCCTGGCCCGGACGTACCTGATCCGCTATCCCGGCACCGTGGCCGGCGCCATCCTCATGGGCACGGGGCAGATGGTCCCGGCGGTGCTGGCGGCGGCCCGGGTGCTGGCGGCGGAGGAGGCCCGCCGGGTGGGGGAGGACCACGCCAGCCCCCTGGTGACGAAGCTGGCCTTTGAGACCTACAACCGGAAGTTCGCCCCCAACCGCACCGCCTTCGACTGGCTGGCCGCCAATGAAGAGAGCGTGGACCGCTACATCGCGGACCCCCTGTGCGGCGGGGACACCACCACGGGCCTGTTCCGGGAGATGCTCTCCGGCATCGCCTGTGTGACCAAACAGGAGAACCTGCGGAAGATGAACCTGAACACCCCCGTCCTCTTCATCTCCGGGGAGGACGATCCGGTGGGGGACATGGGGAAGGGCGTCCGCCGGGCGTACGCGGCGTTCCGCCGGGCCGGCGTCCGGGATGCGGAGCTGAAGCTGTACCCCGGTCTGCGCCATGAGATCCTGAACGAGGCGGACCGGGAGACGGTCTATGAGGACGTGTGCCGGTGGCTGGAGCGCAGACTGCCGGAGCGGTGACAGGAGGCCTGCGTCCCGGCAGGAGCTCCCGCAGGGACAGCGACGCCGGGTCCCCGGTCCCGGCCAGCAGCCGGAGGGACACCGCCGTGTCGGCGGTGAACACCAGCAGCGCGCCGTAGGTGACAGCCGGCGGGATCTGCTCCGCCAGCGGTGCCAGCAGTGACTGGATAGGCGGCAGGACCGCCGCCGCCAGCAGTCCCCAGGCGAGGGAGAAGGGCAGGCACACCCGCCCCCGGAGATTGCCCGGGAAGCGGGCGTAGTCCCAGAACCGCACGCCCAGCAGCCGGTCGTAGAGCAGGTGGATGCCGTACTCCGCCGCCGTGGCGGCCAGGCCGCCCCACAGGGCCCGGGACCAGAAGCCGCCTGTGAGGGCCGGGGGCAGGGACAGCACCGCCAGGGCCCCCAGACCGTAAACCGGGCAGATGGGCAGCAGAAGGGCGCCCTTGCGCACCGGTCCCTGGCCGGTGACGGCGTCGTAGGCGCCCTCCAGCAGATAGCCGAGGAAGCTGTATGTCCAGAATGTCCAGAGCCAGAGCGCCACGGCCGTGCTCACCTCCTCCGGACCAGTTTGCCCGCCGGCGGGGGGAACATGCGGCGTTGCGCGGCGGAAGATTTTGTGGTAAGATCGCTGTTGAGAGAAAGGGGGAGTTCCCGATGACGGAAACCTGGCAGGCGCTGGAGCGGGAGTGCGGAGCGTGCCATGCATGCGCCCTGGCGGACACACGGACGAACGTGGTGTTCGGCGACGGGGCCGCGGACGCGGAGATCCTGCTGGTGGGGGAGGGCCCCGGCCAGCAGGAGGACGAGCAGGGGGTCCCCTTCGTGGGCCCCGCCGGAAAGCTGCTGGACGACATGCTGGAGATCATTGGCCTGGACCGGACCAAGGTGTACGTGGCCAACATCGTCAAGTGCCGCCCGCCCCGGAACCGGGACCCGCTGAACGTGGAGCAGGACGCCTGTATCGGCTGGCTCCGGCGGCAGACGGCCCTGCTGCGGCCGAAGATCATCGTCTGCCTGGGGCGCATCGCCGCCAAGGCCATCATCCGGGAGGACTTCAAGATCACCGCCGAGCACGGGAAGTGGTTCGAGCGGGGCGGCGTCCAGATGACCGCCATCTACCACCCCTCCGCCCTGCTGCGGGACGCGGACAAGCGGCCGGAGACCTTCACGGACCTGAAGGCCATCCAGGCCAAGATCCGGGAGATCTGCACCCGCACTGAATGCTGATGCCGGGAGGCGGGCCCTCCCGGTATTTTGCATCCGCATTGTAAACCAAAAATCAAATAATGGTTGACAATCGGGGCGGGGCCTGCTATACTGCCTCCAAACACAGGAGGGAGAGACTGCTTTGGAACAGAGGACGGTCAAAAAGGGGAGCTGGCGCACCGTGGATCTGGCGTACACCGCCCTGTTCACGGTGCTGCTGACGGTGTGCACCTGGATCTCTGTCCCGGTGCCGCCGGTGCCCTTCACCCTGCAGACCTTCGCCGTGTTCGCGGCCCTGGGGACCCTGGGGGGACGGCGGGGGACGTACGCCGTGGGGGCCTATCTGCTGCTGGGACTGGCGGGGGCGCCGGTGTTCTCCGGCTTTCAGGGCGGCGCCGGCGTGCTGCTGGGCGCCACCGGCGGATACATCCTGGGCTTTCTGGCCTCGGCAGCGCTGTACTGGGCCATCACCGCCCGACTGGGGCAGCGGACGGCGGTGAAGGCGGCGGCCATGGCGCTGGGGCTGGCCGTGTGCTACGCCTTCGGCACCGCCTGGTTCCTGACGGTCTACGCCCGCACGGCCGGCCCCGTCGGGCTGTGGGCGGCCCTGGGGATGTGCGTGTTCCCCTTTGTGGTGCCGGACCTTGCGAAGCTGGCCCTGGCGCTGGCGCTGTCCCGCCGGCTGGCGGGGCGGCTGAGGTAGGGAGAGACAGAGAAACGGACCGCCCGGCTTTTGCCGGGCGGTCCGCTGTCTCTTCCGGGGGCCGTCTCACATCTGCCGGAGCAGCTTCTTCCGCTCCCGCCAGTCGGGGAGGGCCTGCTCCAGCAGGGCGTAGAAGTCCGGCCCGTGGTTCTTCACCCGGATGTGGCACAGCTCGTGGACCACCACCAGGTCCACCGCCGCCTCCGGGGCGTTTGCCAGAAAGCAGGAGAAGCACAGGCTGTTCTTCCCGCTGCAGCTGCCGTACCGGGTCCGGTCGGATGTGATCTTGACGCCGGTGGGGGAGAGGCCCATTTTTTCGCTCCAGAAAGCCACCCTGGGCAGCAGGAGAGCCCGGGCCTTCGCCTTCAGGGCGTCCAGCTGGGCTTTCGAGGGTGCCGGGGGCGCGGAGGCCCGCCGCTGCCGCTGCTGCTCCAGATGGCCGGCGATCCAGGCCGCGTGCTTTTCCACGAAGCTGTCGATGTGCTTCTTCGCCAGCCGCCGGGGGGCCCGCACCACCACCCGGCAGTCTCTTGTGATCTCCAGGGCCAGGGTCTTCCGGCCGGAGCGGATCAGTTCATACGTTTCCATGGGGACAGCATACCACACATCCGGGGACAAGGCAAGGGGGCGGCCGCCCCTGCGAAAAGCGGTGTCCCCGGCTCTGCCCGGACGGTTGTATTGATATCGCACGGCCTTGCTTTCGGACCGCGGCTGTACTTTAACTGACGAAAGTGGGCTGCTCCGCGGGCAGATCATCGACCCAGCCGAAGGAGGTGAGATTTCCGCTCTCGCCGATCCCATAGAAGCCGAAGAGCGCCAGATCCAGCAGCTGCTGCATCGCCGCCGGGGAGGCGGCGTAGTCCTTGATACTCTCCAGGGCAGGGAGATCCATGCCCCGGACGGTGTTGTAGGCTTCTACCCAGTTTGGCAGGGCTGCGTCCGCCCTCTCCAGCGCCATGGCGTGTGTGACAGCGACACCGTCCTCCCCGGTGTAGGTCCACCGGACCTCCTCCAGATTTCCGACCAGGGCCAGCAGCACCGGGGCGAGGATCCGCATCCGCTCATTGATCGTGTCCGCCGCGCCGGGGGTGTAGGCGGTGACGCTGTCGAAGTGGATGGTCAACCCGTAGGGCTCGCTGGAGGTCTGCAGGCTGATGGTGTAGTCGACGATGGGGGGACCGTACCAGGTGTCCACCGCCGCCAGGACCCGCCCCACGGCGGAGTTGTCGCCCACATAGGGGGTCTGGGCCTGATACAGTGCCCAGGCGTCCGGAGAGATCTCCGTGCCCTCCTGCCAGACAAGACGGCCCTCGCCGGCCTGGCCCAGCCAGATCTCCGTCACACCCTCCAGAGGCACCTCCACCGTGCCGGTGCCGTCCCGGAACAGGGGGGACACCAGCACGCTCCGGGCAGTGATGACGACCACGCCATCCTGATTGTCCACTGTCCAGTCCCGGAAGGCGTTGCCGGAGCCGAGGGAGCTGATCCCCACCTGGAGTGCGCCGCCCTCTTCCTGGGTGTCCACCGCCACGCCGCCGGGGTTCAGAGGCGTGCCGATAACGAATATCTTGGCGGCAAAGCCAAGCAGCAGCACCAGCACCGTGCACAGAATGGCCGCCGCCACCCGCCTCCGGCTCCGCCGCCGGACGGCTTTCAGGTAGTCCACCTCCCGGGCGGTCTCCGCTGTCTCCTCCGGGGACGGGCCCTCCTCCGCCCCCATGGCGGCCCGCTTGGCCGCGCAGGCGGGGCAGGACGCCAGGTGGGCCTCCACCGCCGCGGTGGTCTCCTCAGAAGTCAGCCCCTCCACATAGGCGGGCAGCAGGTCCCCCACAATGGCGCAGGGCAGTTCAGGAATGTTCTTCATGGCTCTCGTCTCCTTTCCGCAGGGTCTCCTTGCCCCGGTAAAACGTC
>CALWOF010000059.1 GCA_944382995.1 uncultured Oscillospiraceae bacterium
ATCGCCAAGTTCGTCGCCCCCATCAAGGACGCCGTGGTCTCCGCCCTGGGCCTGAAGGCAAACGACTTCGTGGCCCTGTCCGCCGGCAAGCTGGGCGCCGCCCAGAAGACCGCCGGCACTCTGGTGAAGACTTTGGGCGCCGCGGTCCCCGGCCATATGGACAAGGAACAGTACACCTTCTGCTGGATCGTGGACTTCCCCATGTACGAGATCGGCGAGGAGTCCGGGGAGCTGGAGTTCTGCCACAACCCCTTCTCCATGCCCTCCGGCGGCCTGGAGGTGCTGCTGAAGGCGGAGCGAGGCGAGATCGACCCCCTGACCATCACCGCCGACCAGTACGACCTGGTGTGCAACGGTGTGGAGCTCTCCTCCGGCGCGGTGCGGAACCACGACCCGGAGATCATGATCAAGGCCTTTGAGCTGGTCCGCCTGGGCGAGGAGGACGTGAAGGCCAAGTTCCCGGCCATGTACAACGCCTTCACCTACGGCGCGCCGCCCCACGCGGGCATCGCCCCCGGCGTGGACCGGATGGTGATGCTGCTGGCCGGCGAGGACTCCATCCGGGAGATCATCCCCTTCCCCATGAACAAGAACGCCCAGGACGTGATGATGAGCGCCCCCAGCGCCGTCACGCAGAAGCAGCTGGACGAGCTCCACATCGCCATCGTCAGGGACGAGGCGTAAGCATGAAAAAAGCGGGTCCCCGCCGGGGCCCGCTCTTTTTTGCCCGCCCCATTGGACGGGGGAATTCAGCCGCGATGGCGGCTTGCCCCAATGTGCCCCCATTTTCTTTTTGAAACATCAAAAAGAAAACGGCCGCACCCGGTCAAAAGAAAAAATGTCAGGCGCGACTTTGGGCGCGGAGGCCCAAAGGTCGCTTATCATACGGAGGCTGGACGTGAGATGGTACCTCCGTGTTTGCGATGACTTGCCCACGGGCGCGGCGAGGTCTGTTCAGACTTGTTCGCCGGTCCCCGCGGCGGGGTGCCGACGGAGGTCGTGGGTGCAAGGGCGCATTTGACCAGCTTCTCTTTCCGCGCCTTCCGCTTCGCTAGGCGCTGCCTGCCCCTTCGCGGGCCATGGAGCGGCAGCGGGTTCAGGAGCAGGGGCCATGCGATTTTCCACCCCGACGACCTCCGCGCCGGACATGCGGAATGATGCCGTGGAAAATGAGCGGCCCGGCGCGAGCCGGTAGAAGGCCGGCAGTCTTGGTCAGCACCGGCTCGGGAGACCCCCGTCCGCGCGGAGGGCCACTGCACCGGAGCGCGGTAAAGCGTTTTTTCTCTTTGGACCGGCCGCAGCCCGTTTCTCTTTTTGGGGCGCCAAAAAGAGAAATGGGGGGCGGAGGGCATTACCGGCCACCGGTAAATTCTTCGCCCAATGGAGCGCATTGGGGCAAGCCGCCATCGCGGCCGAATCCCCCCCAATGGGTCCCCCCTTCCGGCTCTTCCCTTTTTCCGCCGGATGTGGTACAATATCCCCACTTATCATTCCGGAAGGAGCGCTTATGAAACGTTTTTTTGCGGCATTCCTGGCCGCCATGACCCTGCTGACCCTCACCGCCTGCGGCGGAGAGACGGAGACCCCGCCCCCGCCAACAGATGAAAAGGCCGAGACCCCGGCTCCCCAGGAGCCCCAGACGCCCCCCGAGCCCACGCCGGAGGAGCTGGCCGCCCAGGAGATCGAGGACCTGCTCGCCTCCCTGACCCTGGAGGAGAAGGTGGGCCAGCTGTTCTTCGTCCGGGTGCCGGAGACCGAGGCCCTCACAGACGTGAGCACCTATCACCTGGGCGGGTACATCCTCTTCAGCCGGGACATGAAGGACGCCGCCGGCACCTGGCTGACGGCGGAGCAGCTGTCCGGGAACATCTCCGGCTGGCAGGACGCGGCGGCCGCCGACACCGGCATCCCCCTGCTGATCGGCTCCGACGAGGAGGGGGGCACCGTCACCCGGGCCAGCCGGAATCCCAATCTCTTTGACCGGCCCTTCCGCTCTCCCCAACAGGTGCTGGCAGAGGCCACAGACCACGGAGACGCCCTGGCGGAGGACGCCTGGGAGAAGAACAGCGCCCTGCTGGCCCTGGGTATCAACGTCAACCTGGCCCCGGTGGCGGATGTGTCCACGGACCCCGGAGATTTCATCTATGACCGCTCTCTCGGTCTGGACGCCCCATCCACCGCGGAAGGGGTGGCCTCCATCGTCACTGCCATGAGCAGCTGCGGGATCGGCAGCGTCCTAAAACACTTCCCCGGCTACGGAAATAATGTGGACACCCACACCGGCATTGCCGTGGATGAGCGCCCTTTGGAGACCTTCGAAACCGCCGATTTTCTCCCCTTCCAAGCAGGGATTCAGGCCGGCGACGGCATGACCGCCGTGCTGGTCTCCCACAACATTATGACAGCGGTGGACGACACCCTCCCTGCTTCCCTGTCCCCGGTGGTCCATGATCTGCTGCGGACGGACCTGGGCTTTGACGGGGTGGTGATGACCGACGACCTGGCCATGGAGGCTGTGGCCGCCTACGCCGCCGACGGCGCGGTGGCCGTCATGGCCCTGGAGGCCGGCAACGACCTCATCATCACCTCCGACTACCGTACCCAGATCCCCAGGGTGATCGAAGCCGTGGAGAGCGGGGCCCTGTCCGGGGACGCCATCGACACCGCCTGCCGCCGGGTGCTCACCTGGAAGCAGGACCTGGGCCTCTTATGAAACCCGGAGCGGTGATCTTTCGTCTTTATCAGCAGGAAGCGAATATCCAGTGACCAGTCAAAAAGGAGGTTCCCCATGAAACGTATCCTGCGGACACTGACCCTGGCGGCGCTCACCGCCTGCCTTCTGGCCGTCTCCGCCCTGGCGGATTCCGGCCCCAAGCCTCTGCTGACCGTCACGGTGGAGCATCCCCCGGAGGGGGTCTATTACCTGGACCTGCTGGCGGAGGGCCCTCCGTATGATGAGGGCTACCGAACAGAAGCGGACTCCGCCGCCCTGGATCAGGATCTCCTGCAGGCCATGCGGGACGCCGTGCCGGAGGGCTGGCATCTCTGCATTCTGGACGGAGACCTGATCTTCGGGGATCTGACCGGCGAGCCCCAGGGAGACGCCATGATCCACACATTCTCCTATTATGGCGTGCCGGACACCTATCGTATCCTGATCGCCGCGGAGAGCGGGGAAACCTGGGTGTCTGACCCGTACACCCGGCACGTCCTCCAGTCCTCCGCCACAGTGGACTGGACGGCCAAAACCATCGCGGTCCCCTCCCCCGCCGCAGGCTTTGCCATGCAGTTTTTCTCCACATTTCTCCCGACTCTGTTGATTGAGGGTGTGCTGCTGGCGCTCTTTGGCTACGGAAAGCTCCGCCGGAACTGGATCGTCTTTCTGGCAGTCAACCTGGTGACGCAGGGTGGCCTTGCCTGGTATGCCGCCGCCAACACCTTGTCCGGCGGCGCCGGCTCCGGCGCCCTGGCCATGTTGGCCGGCGAATGCGTCATCGCCCTGGTGGAGGGCTGCCTGTACACCTGTCTGTTAAAAGGCCATTCCTCCGGACGGGCCTTTGGCTATGCCGTCACCGCCAACGCCTGCTCCGCCCTGGCGGGCATCGTGCTGGTGGAGCCGGTGTGGAAATTTGTTGTCTCCATCTCCTGATGAAAGGATCTCTTCCCCATGGAAACAGAAAAGCTCTACTACGAGGACCCGTACTGCACCGCCTTCACCGGCCGGGTCCTGTCCTGTGAAAAGTCCAAAGCCGGCTGGTCCGTGGTGCTGGACCGCACCGCCTTCTATCCCGAGGGGGGCGGCCAGCCGGCGGACCGCGGCACCCTGGGCGGCGTCCGCGTCACCGACGTCCAGGAAACGGACGGCGTGATCCTCCACACCTGCGACGGCCCTGTGGAGCCCGGCGCGGACGCGGAGGGGTCCGTCGACTGGGCCCGCCGGTTCGACCACATGCAGCAGCACTCGGGGGAGCACATCCTCTCCGGGCTGCTGTGTTCTCTGTACGACTGCAGCAACGTGGGCTTCCACCTGGGGGCGGACACCGTCACCATCGACTACGACCGGGTCCTGACGGAGGAGCAGGTGCTGGAGGCGGAGCGCCGGGCCAACGCCGTCATCTGGCGCGACACCCCGGCGGAGATCACCTTCCCCTCCCATGAGGAGCTGGAGCGTCTGCACTACCGCAGCAAGAAGGAGCTGACCGGTCAGGTGCGGATCGTGGCCTTCCCCGGGGCGGACTGCTGCGCCTGCTGCGGCACCCACGTCCGCCGGGCCGGGGAGGTGGGGCTCATCAAGGTCCTCTCCTGCCAGAATTTCCGGGAGGGGGTCCGCATGGAGATCCTCTGCGGGGAGCGGGCCTACCGCTATCTCTCCCGGGTCTATGACCAGGCCCACGGCGCGGCCCGGCTGCTGTCGGTGAAGCCGGAGGACCTGCGTGCCGCCGTGGAGCGGCAGGGGGCGGAGCTCGCCGCCGCCAAGGCGCGGATGACGGAGCTGGAGGACCAGCTCTTCGCCCTCCGGGCCCGGGCGCTGGCCGGCCGGGGGGACGTGCTGCTCATCGAGCCGCCCATGCGGCCCGACGGGGCGAGAAAGCTGGCGGACGCGGCGGCCCATGCCGCCGGGGGCCTGGCGGCGGTGTTCGCCGGGGAGGGGGACAGCTATGTCTACGCCCTGGTCCGCGCCGACGGGGCGGACATCGCCCCCCTGGTGAAGCGGCTCAACGGTGCCCTCTCCGGCCGGGGCGGAGGCCGGAACGGCTTTGCCCAGGGCAGCGTCCGGGCGGACGAGGACGCCATCCGGGCATTTTTTGAAAGCGAGGGGATCGCCCCATGATCTATGTGCTGCTGGAATACGAGTCCCCGGAGGAGGACGAGCCCAGACTGGTCTACGCCCAGCTGGACGACGACCGCCGGGAGGTCCGGCGGGCGGAGTTCTATCCCAACGGCCTGTGCTTTGCCTGCGGCGGGGAGTACGGCCGGGAGGAGGCCCTCTCCCCCGTCCCCTACCCGGAGGACCTCCGCAGTCTGAGCCGCCCCGGGGAGGTCGCCGCCCGGGCCATTCCCGCCTCGGTGTTCCAGACCGTCTGGGGCCAGGCCCAGGAGCGGCCCGACGGCCTCTTCGGGATGTTTGCCTGACATGGAGCGGGTCATCCACTTTGCCGGCGGCTGCTTCTGGGGCACGGAGGCCCTGTTCCGCCGCATGGAGGGCGTCACAGCCGTCACCGCCGGCTACGCCAACGGCAGCGGCCCGGACCGCGCCAGCTATGAGGCCGTGTGCACCGGCCGCACCGGCTTCCGAGAGGCGGTGCGGGTGGACTACGACGACGCGGTCATCTCCCTGCCCCGCCTGCTCTTCGCCTTCTTCGCCTCCATCGACGTGGAGACGCCCAACCGCCAGGGGCCGGACGTGGGCAGCCAGTACCAGACCGGCGTCTACTGGTCCGACCCGGCGGACGAGGCGGTCATCCGGTCCGTCGCCGCCGTGGAGGCCGCCGGGGTCCCCTTCTTCGCCGTGGAGCTGAAGCCCCTGGCGAACTTCTTCCCGGCGGAGGAGCACCACCAGCGGTATCTGGAAAAGCACCCCCGGGGCTACTGCCACATCGCCCCCTGGAAGCTGGCGGCCCTGCCGGACTATCCCTTTTCCACAGAGAACTACGGCCGTCCCGCAAAAGAGCTGCTGCGGGCCTGGAGAGAGGACCGGGAGGCGGACCGCTGACCGGATGGGCCGCTCCGGTTTTCCACAGCCCGTCCATTTTTGTGAAGAACTGAGCGCCGCGGGCAAAAGCCCGCGGCGCTCTCTGTTCTTTCTTTTGCTTTTCTGTCTTTTACGGGGCGGGCTCGTTCATGGCCGCCGTGATGTACTGCTGGCCGTACATGGCGTCGTAGAGCACGTCGTCCCGGAGGGACAGCAGCTCCCGGGCCTCGTCGGACAGGTCCGCCGTCTCCGCGCTGGTGCTGGGATCGCCCGCGCCGTCCACAAAGTACAGCTCCGTGTTGGTGAGGCACACCTGGCTCACTTTCTCCAAAAGCGCCCAGTACCGGGAGACGGGCTGCCCCGTCAGCTCCAGCAGCTGGGGGCCGATGGCGGTGATGCTGCTCTCCCGCTCCGTGCCGGCCTGACCCTGGAGCAGGGCCGCGTCATTGGCCCAGATGAGATAGTCCGTGGCGTACAGATCATTGATCTGCTCCGCCGTCCAGTCCACGGTGTCGTTGGCCGGGCACAGGCCCAGCTTGGTGTACACCGTGTCCCCGTCGGTCATGAACAGGTTGGGCCGGTGGTCCCCGAAGAACACCACGATGGTGGGCTCGTCGCTCTCCCGCAGGGCGTCGGTCAGGGCCCCCAGGGCCTGGTCCGCCCGGGTGATGCCCTCCAGCATGACCCGGACGATGGCCATGTCCTCCTCCCCCAGGGTCTCGCTGGTGACGCCGATCTGGCACGCGTAGTTGAACTTCTCCGGGTCAAAAGGCTGGTGGTTCTCCATGGTGATGGCATAGAGGAAGGCCCGCTCCCCGCCGTCGTTGATGGCCTCCATCCGGTCCAGGACCCCCTGGAACAGATAGGCGTCCCGCATGTAATAGCCGCCGTAGACCGTGTCCTCGATGCCAAGCTCCTGGATGTCCGCCGAGAACAGCAGATCGGAGAAGCCCAGCATGGGGTAGGTCACCGTCCGGTTGTAGAGGCTGTCGTTGTAGCCGTGGAGCATCTCCGCCCGGTAGCCGTCCCGGGTGTACTGCTCCGCCAGGGCGTCGAACCGCTGGTAGAAGTCGTCCTCCAGGAAGCAGATGTTGGTGCCGGCGCCGAAGTCCAGCCCCGTGATGCCGTAGAGCATGGACATCTCCAGATACCCGGTGCCGTAGCCCAGGTAGTGGCTGTGGAAGGTGCCGGAGATGCCCTCGCTCTTTAGGGCGTGGAAGTTCTCCAGCGGGTCCCGCTCGTACTGCAGGTCCGGCAGCCGTGTCAGGTCGTAGAAGGACTCCGAGAGCACCATGATGATGTTGGGCCGCTCCGCCGCCGTTTCGGCGGGGGCGTCATCCGCCTCTGCCAGCAGCGCGTCGATGCGGGCCAGCACATCCTCCATATAGGCCTGGCCGTAGCCCTCCGGGCCCTTTTTCGCCTGGAGGAAGCAGTCCCGCCACAGGCTCAGGGTCAGTCCGTAGGTGTCGTGGCTGCTGGCCGCCGCCAGGCGGGTGTTCATGTCCACGCCGAACAGCGCGCCGGCCGCCTGGGCTCCCTGGGTGGACAGGAGCCCCAGCCCCAGAGCCAGAGCGACAGAGCCGCTGAGAAAGCGGACCCGGCCGGTCAGCGCCGTCAGCCGACGCACCAGCACCAGGATGACCACGCAGAGGGTCAGGGCGATCAGGGCCATCCAGAAGTCCGTGGGCGGGCGCAGCTCCCCGGCCACGCCGGCCACCTCCCCGGCCTGGGCGGCCAGGCCGAAGTCCGCCAGCTCCAGCGGCGTGCCGTTGATGGCGTTTTTAAAGTAGTCCACCAGGCACAGCACCATGGCGGCGGCCCCCACCAGCACGGCGGAGAGCCAGATCCGCCCCAGCAGGGCCCCCAGGGCGAACACCGCCAGACCGTAGAGGATCCCCGTCAGCAGCAGGTAGGTGGGCCACTTCGTGAACCACTCCCACACCTCCGCCAGGGAACCGGTGGCCACCCACTGCATGGCCACGCCCAGGGCCAGTCCCATGCACAGGCTGCCGCCCAGAGCCAGCCCCCACCGCAGCCACGCGGGGCCCAGAGGCCGGTGGGGCTCTTTCGTTTTCAAGGGTCTTTTCCTCATGGTATCCTCATTTCACAGACCGGGCCGCGGGTCTCCCCGCGGCCCAGGTCATGGGATCATATCAGCAGATCAGTACGCCAGCTTCTCCGTGAGATAGCTCTTGAGCTCACTGATAGGAATTCTCACCTGCGCTCCCGCAAAAGCGGCGCTTTTGCGGGGCCCCGGGCATTTCGATCCTCGGGCGAAGTGAATCCGCCCTCCGGCAAGATTTTTGCCCGCGGCAAAAATGCTTGGACGCCGCCCCGCGGCGGTCATGGAGCAGGATCGGCCGGCGTATCAATAGGCCAGCTTCTCCGTGAGATAGCTCTTGAGCTGATCGATGGGCAGACGCACCTGCTCCATGGTGTCCCGGTCACGGACGGTGACGCAGTTGTCGCCGGCCTTGTCCGCGTCGCCCACGGTGTCGAAGTCCACCGTGATGCAGTAGGGCGTGCCGATCTCGTCCTCCCGGCGGTACCGCTTGCCGATGGAGCCGGTGTCGTCGAAGTCCACCATCCACTCCTTGGAGAGCTCCGCCTGGATCTCCCGGGCCTTGTCGGAGAGCTTCTTGGACAGGGGCAGCACCGCGCACTTGAAGGGGGCGATGGCCGGGTGGAAGTGCATGACGGTGCGGACGTCGTTCTTCTCGGCGTCCACCACCTCCTCGTCGTAGGCCTCCACCAGCAATGCCAGGGTCATCCGGTCCGCGCCCAGGGAGGGCTCGATGACATAGGGGATATAGTGCTCGTTCTTCTCCTGGTCGAAGTAGGTCAGATCCTGACCGGAGTGCTCCTGGTGCTGGGTCAGATCGTAGTTGGTCCGGTCCGCCACGCCCCACAGCTCGCCCCAGCCGAAGGGGAACAGGTACTCGAAGTCCGTGGTGGCCTTGGAGTAGAAGGCCAGCTCCTCGGGCTCGTGGTCCCGCAGGCGCAGGTTCTCCTCCTTGACGCCCAGGCCCATCAGCCAGTCGTGGCAGTAGGTCCGCCAGTACTGGAACCACTCCAGGTCCGTGCCGGGCTTGCAGAAGAACTCCAGCTCCATCTGCTCGAACTCCCGGATACGGAAGATGAAGTTGCCCGGGGTGATCTCATTGCGGAAGGACTTGCCCACCTGGCACACGCCGAAGGGCAGCTTCCGGCGGGTGGTCCGCTGGATGGCGGGGAAGTTCACGAAGATGCCCTGGGCGGTCTCCGGCCGCAGGTACACCTCGTTGGCGGTGTCCTCGGTGACGCCCTGGTGGGTCTTGAACATCAGGTTGAACTTGCGGATGTCGGTGAAGTCGCTCTTGCCGCACACCGGGCAGGGCACCTGATTGTCCCGGATGAAGGCCACCAGCTCCTCCTGGGTCATGGCCTCCACGTTCACGTCCAGGCCGTGCTCGGTGACATAGCCCTCCACCAGCTTGTCCGCCCGGTGCCGGGCCTTGCAGGCCTTGCAGTCGATGAGGGGGTCGTTGAAGGTGGACACGTGGCCGCTGGCCACCCACACCTGGGGGTTCATCAGGATGGCGGCGTCCAGCCCCACGTTGTAGGGGTTCTCCTGGACGAACTTCTTCCACCAGGCCCGCTTGACGTTGTTCTTCA
>CALWOF010000060.1 GCA_944382995.1 uncultured Oscillospiraceae bacterium
TTGCCCGCCAGGATGTACATGGTGAGCTCCTTGTAGTATTTCAGGTTCAGCTCGTACATCTGGTCCAGCATGGCCACGTCCTTGAGCAGTGTCATCTGATGCTGCTCAAGCTCCCGGGCGATCTTGTCCACATTGGCCTCCACCTTGGAGTACTGGGCCTTCATAGCCTCGATCTTGCTGCCGGCCTTTTTGAACAGGCCGAAGATGCCCTTCTTCTCCTCTTCCTCGCCGAACCCCTTCAGCTCCACCACCAGCTCGGAGAGGGACTTGCCCACCTCTCCCAGGTCCTTGGTGCGCACGGAGTTCAGCGCGTTTTCCGAGAAGCTGGCCACGTTCTTCTGGGCCGCCGCGCCGTACTGCAGGATCAGGTTGGAGTCCGTCAGGTCGATCTTCTTGGAGAAGGCCTCCACCGCCTCCTTCTCCGCATCGTTCAGCAGACTCTCGTCCATCTGCACCGGCGTCACCTCCGGCTTGGCCGGCTCCGGGGCGGGGGTGGCCGGGGTGGCGGGGGCCGCCGGGTCCAGCGTCAGCTGGGGGATCTCCTCCGTCCGGTCAGGGTCCAGGGTCAGCTCGGGCATCATGCTCTTCTCATCAGCCATTGTCATTTCCTCCGTCTATCTTGATTCCTGTCTTCTGTTGTCTTCCGGAGCTGTGCGCTCACGGCTCCTCTTTCCGCCCTCTGATCCAGCAGACCATCCATGCGACGGCCAGGACCGCCGCCAGGGCGGCAAGCCCGGCCCGGAGCCAGACGCCGGACGGCTCCGCGCCGATCCCCAGTCCGCTGGCCTGCCGCCAGAGCAGGGCCTCCCGGATCCACACCGCAGCCATCAGCGCCCACACCACGGCGGAGAGCAGACAGAAGCCCGGCTTCGGCCGCCTCTTCTCGCTTTTCACCGCAGTCCCTCCTCACAGCTCCAGATGGATGTCGGTCCCGTTCGCTTCCTCCGCCTTTTTCGTCTCCGCCTTCAGCGGGTCCTCTGTCAGCCCCTCCCGGGCCAGCATGTTCTCCAGCACCGTGATGTCCGCGGAGATGTCCAGGGCCTCCGCCCCATACAGGCTGTCCAGCTGTTTTTCAAAGGCCGCGGCGATGGTCCGCAGGATCTCCTCCACCCTGGAGAGGGTGGTGTCGATGTTCTCCCCGGACACGCCGGTGCCGCTCATCCGGTCATAGGCGTTGAGCAGCTTCAATGTGGTGGGCAGGTAGTAGTCCATGAACCTCCGGATCTGGGGCAGCTTCTCCGGGTGCGCCCGCACCTCCTCGAAGATCTTGGCGCTGGCCCGCTCCAGCCGCACGATGTCGGCGGAGATCCCCAGGTCCGTGATGCTCTCGTCCAGCCGCCTCATCTCCCGGATAGCCAGTTCCCCGTCCCGGATCATCTTGTCCAACTCCGGGTTTCCGGTGGAGGCCTGCTCCTTTACCGGCTCCCGCTTCTCTGCTCCGGCCGCCTCGCCCACGGCGCCGGCCCGGCACAGGGCAGACGCCAGCGCGAAGGCCGCCAGGGACGCCCCCGCCGCCAGGCAGTAGTGGAGCGGCTCGTACAGGGGCAATGTCAGGGCATATACCAGCCACACCGCCGCGGCCACGTAAAAGGGTGCGGCGCTCTTTCGTCTGTTGACCTCCATCCGGCCACCTCCCGATACTGATTTCTGGGTGCTATTATACCCCAGGGGGAAATAGCGGTCAACGGTGGTCTTGTAAAATCCCAAAACAAACGGACGTCTCCTTCCGGAGACGTCCGTCCTTCACCGCGGTATCCCGTATCCCAGCGTCACCGGGTCCTGCCAGAGACCCAGCTCCGGCTGCCGGAACGTACAGAACACAAAGAGGAACGCCAGCCCCCACAGCACCGCCAGCCCCAGCAGCTGCTGCCACAGAGAGGTGAACCGCCCCCGCCGCAGCAGCCGGAAGTCCAGGGCAAACGCCCCCAGGGCCGCCAGGAAGAACACGCCGATGTCCGCCCACATCACGTGACCGCCCAGCACCCCGGTGTAGGTGTAGAACAGCACCGGGATCAAGCCCACCCCCGTCAGGACGCTGACCCCCCGGACCGCCAAGAAATTTGGATACATCCGGGCCAGGAAGCACAGCTGGATCACAGTGAACAGAAACATAGGAAAGAACAGCAGCTTCATATGCTCCCAGGTGGACTCATTGACCGCGGAGAAGGCCGCCGCTACACTCCATCCACCGCTCCAGTCGTATGTGAAATGCAGCAGCGCCCCCAGAGCGGAGGTAAACAAGAACCCCGCCAGCTCCCAGAAAAACAGTCTCTTTCCCATGTCCGCCTCCAAGCATCAAAAAGGACTGCGGCAAAATGCCGCAGTCCCAGTTTATGCCGTGATTGGCAGATCTATGCGTCCAGGTACGCCCCATAGCTTCCCAGGGCCCTCGCCAGCGTCTCCGTCGTCCAATCCCAGTAGTCGGCGTCCCGCAGACACGTTCCCAGAGCGGCGCACAGCGCCCGGGCCTCCGCGTCCGTCCGCCGGTCCAGCAGGGCGGGCAGGGCCTCCATCTCCTCCGCCGTGTGGTACAGGATGTAATTGGGCACCAGCCAGTCATGGGAGGTCCCCTCCGTCAGGAAAAAGGCGTCCACCAGCTCCGAGAGAGGGGCCTTCTCCCCAGCGGCGGACAGGGGCAGCTCCGCGGAGTAGCCGCCGGTGCCCATGTCGGCGCAGCTCCAATCCCCGGCGGCGTTTTTCCGCACCAGCGCCGCCCTTCCCCAGCCGTAATATCCGTCCGCGTCCGGCTCTCCCAGGCCGCCCCCCGCCTGCCAGCTGTTGGCCATGGCGCTGTCGGGGCTGTCCAGCCGCAGCCGGAAGCCCAGCCCGGCGCAGAAGTTCTCCGGCTCACCGTAATAGGCGTCAAACACGCTGACGCCGCCGGTCCGGAAGTCCAGGGGCTTCCAGGTGACCCAGTCCGGCACGGCGCGGACATTCTCCGCCATGGCCGCGTTCAGCTGCCGGGCGATCTCTTCGTAGTCCGTCTCTGCCCCATCCACCGCGGGACCGCAAAACGCCGCGTCCCACAGGGCGTCCTCGGCGATCCCCTGCAGCAGACCGCTCAGGCCGGATTCCCCCTCCGCCGCAGCCGTCACACAGGCATAGTGGGTCTCCCCGTCCACGGTCCACAGCACCACGTCCCCGCCGGTGCAGCACTGGAGGGTGGTCTCCCCGTCCGGGGCGGTCATGGCAAAGAGCCGTCCCCTGCTTTCGATGTCGCTCCACTGGTCTCCCCAGGCCTCCGCCGAGGCCGGCTCCCACTGGTAGCCGATGGAGAACAGGTTCTCCCGCCCCGCCACGTTCCGGGCGGCCTCCGGGGTGATGGAGAGGCTGATGCCTGTGGCATCTTCCTCTTCCACATCCAGGGTGAAAGTCAGGTCCTTCGTGATCTCAGCGTACGCCGCCATGGCGGAGGCCGTCAGCTCCTCGCCGGAGAGGGGCTCCGTCTCTTCCTGGACTTCTGCTGTCTCTTCCGGAACTTCCTCCGGCCCCGCCGGCTGAGGGGGCTCCTCTGCCTCCCCGGGAGCTTCCGCCTCCTCTTTCTCCGGCTCCTCCGGCGGGACGGGCTCCTCCGGGGCCTCCTCCCGCTCCGGGACCTGTTCCGCCTCCTCCGCCGGCGGCGTCTCCCCCGGCGTCTCGGCCGGCTTCTCTCCGCCGCAGCCCGCCAGCAGCGCCAGCAGGAGCAGGCAGCTCAAAAGCATCCGTCTCATCCACGCGGCCTCCCCTCTCATGAGATGTCTCCGAAAATGATCCTGTGATCTCATGTTCAGAATAGCCGCTCTCCACTGGAAATTCAACACATTTCCGCAACAAATAATGTCAATTCAGATACAGCTCTCCTTGGGCGGCCCGCGAAAAGACGGCCGGCGAAAGCGCCGGCCGTCCTGCGGTCTCTTTTTTGATGTGCCCGGCGGCTCAGGCGAACACCGCCTGGACCAGCACCATATACAGCACGGTCCCCCCGGCGATGGACAGCAGCACGTTCCGCCTCCACATGTGCAGCGCCGCCACCGCCGCGATGGCGATCAGCTCCGGCGCTCCGTGGGGCGCGGACAGCCAGGACACGCTCTTCAGGCAGTAGACCACCAGCAGTCCCATCATGGCCGGCGGCAGGGCCCGCCCCAGATAGGTCACCACGGTAGGCGGCCTTTTTTTCTCCGGGAACAGCCAGAAGGGCAGCCAGCGGGTCAGCTGGGTCCCGGCGGCCACCGCCAGGATAATGACCAGCGTCTGAAATGGCGTCAGCGTCACAGGTCCCCCTCCTCTCTGCTCCGGTCCAGGCGCCGGCGCCCGCCCAGCAGAACCGCCAGCACCAGCACCATGGCGGGGATCACCATGTTGTCCGCCCGGAACACCGCCAGGCTCACGGCGGCGCAGAGGATGCCGATGACCCCGGCCGGTCGGTTTTCCGGCTTTCGCCACTGCTCCAGGAACAGCACCACGAACAGCGCCGTCAGGGCGAAGTCCAGCCCCGTGGTGTCGAAGGTAATGAAGTTTCCCAGCAATCCCCCCAGCGCCGTGCCGGTGATCCAGTAGAGGTAGTCCAGCAGGGAGATCCAGAGGTAGAAGTCCCGCCGTGCCACGCCCTCCGGCGGCTCCAGGGTGGACACCAGAGAGAAGGTCTCATCGCACAGCACATAGATCAGGAACGGCCGCGCCTTCCCCAGCCCCTTGTACTTGTCCAGCAGGCTCAGCCCGTAGAACATGTGCCGGGCGTTGACCATCACGGACAGCAAAAACGCCTGGACGGGGTCAAACGCCGTGGTCAGCAGGGTGATGGCCACGAACTGCATGCTGCCGCCGAAGGCCACGGCGCTCATCAGCACGGACCACTCCGGCCCGTACCCCTTGGACTCCATCAGCACGCCGTAGGCGACGCCCAGGCACAAAAACCCCGTCAGCACCGGGATCGTCGCGGGAAACGCCGCCCGCAGCGCCGCCCGGCAGCCGCGTGTCTTTGTCTCCTCCATATCCTGCCTCCTCGCTCTGTGAAATCAAAACGGGGCCTGCGCCTTCCGGCGCAGGCCCCGCCGTCTTCCGCGTCTGACTTACATCTTCTCCGGCGCGTCCACGCCGATGAGCTTCAGACCGTTGCGCAGCACCACCCGGGTGTCGTCCGCCAGCTTCAGCCGGGCGTCCCGCACCGCCGCCTCCTCGCCGCGGATGCGGCAGGCGGTGTAGAAGCGGTGGAAGCACCCCGCCAGCTCCTGGAGATAGCGGTTGATATAGCTGGGGTCGTAGTCTCTCGCCGCCAGGCGGACCGCCTCGCAGAACTGGGCGATCTGCTTCATCAGCGCCCGCTCGGTCTCGCCGGTCAGCAGGGACACATCCGCCCGTCCGGGGACGGAGACGCCCTCCTCCCCCAGGGCCCGCAGCAGCGAGCAGATCCGGGCATGGGCGTACTCCACATAGTAGATGGGGTTCTCGCTGTCCTCCCGGACCGCCAGCCCCAGATCGAACTCCATCTGGGTCTCCGGCTTGGCGTTGAAGTACCACCGGGCGGCATCCACACTGACCTCGTCCAACAGGTCGGAGAGGCTGATGGCCTTGCCGGTGCGCTTGGACATGCGCACCACCTCGCCGTCCCGCAGCAGCTTCACCAGCTGCATCAGCACGATGTCCAGCTTGTCCCCGTCCAGACCGATGGCGTCCAGGGCCCCCTTGAGGCGGGCCACGTGGCCGTGGTGGTCGGCGCCCCAGACGTTGATGACCCGGTCGAAGCCCCGGACGGCGAACTTGTTCCGGTGGTAGGCGATGTCGGCCGCGAAGTAGGTGTAGAAGCCGTTGGCCCGGCGGAGCACATCGTCCTTCAGGTCCAGCTTCTCGATGTCCGCCTCTTTTTTGCCGGCCCTCCGGTAGTGGTCCCGGAGGATGTCGGCGGTCCGGAGCCACAGAGCCCCGTCCTTCTCATAGGTCCAGCCCCGCGCCGCCAGCAGCTCCACCGTCTCGGCCACATAGCCGCTCTCGTGGAGGGAGGACTCATAGAACCAGTTGTCGTAGCGGATCTTGTACCGCTCCAGGTCGCTCTTCATCTTGGGCAGGTTGACGGACAGGCCGAACTGGGCCAGCTTCTCCAGCCGCTCTTCCTCGGGGGCGGAGAGCAACGCGTCCCCGTTCTGCTCGTAATAGGCCTTCGCCAGGTCCCGGATGTCCTCGCCCTGGTAGCCGTCCTCCGGGAACGCCACCGCGTCCTCCCCCTGGATCAGCTGGCGGTACCGGGCGTCGATGGAGTGGGCGAATTTGTCGATCTGGTGGCCGGCGTCGTTCACGTAGAACTCCCGCGTCACGTCCGCGCCGCAGGCGGCGAGGACGCTGGCCAGGGTGTCGCCCAGCACGCCGCCCCGGGCGTTGCCCATGTGCATGGGGCCCGTGGGGTTGGCGGAGACGAACTCCACCATGATCTTCTGCCCCTTCAGGCCATCTCCGGTGCCGTACTCCGCGCCCTCAGCCTCCACCGCCTCGCAGACGCCGGCATACCAGCCGTCTCCCAGGCGGAAATTCAAAAAGCCCGGCCCCGCGATCTCCGCAGAGGCGAAGTAGCTGCCCGCCAGATCCATGTGGTCCAGCAGAGCCTGGGCGATGCTCCGGGGCGGCTGGCGCAGCGCCTTGGATGCCGCCAGGGCAAAGGTGGTAGTGAAGTCGCCGTTGGCGGTGTCCTTGGGGATCTCCACCGGGGCGGTCTTGACCTCCGCCGCCGGCAATGTGCCGTCCGCCACCGCCGCCTGATAGGCGGCCATGGCCAGGGCAGCCGCCTGGTCCTTCGCGTTTTGTACCATGTTGATCATGTTGTTCCCTCTTTCGTCAATGAGGAATGAGGAATTTTGGTGTCCGGCAGAGCCGGACAGATTTTGATTGCCGCCTGCGGCGGCCCCGCAATTCCGAATTCCTAATTTTTCCGTTTCACCCGGATCCTGAAGCTGTTCCGCCCCGTCACCGTATGCGTTCCCACGGGACAAGTCCCGCGGGAGCCCTTTGATTCAAATCCTCGGGCGAAGTGAATTCGCCCTCCGGCAAGATTTTGGCCTTGCCAAAATGCTTGGACGCGCTGTCGCGCGGTCCGCCGGAACGATCCCTTCACTTTCGCTTTACCCGGATCTTGAAGCTGTTCCGCCCCGTCACGGTGTGTTCCACCGCGATGGAGTATTTGATCTCCAGCAGTCCGCCCCGCTCCGTCAGGTTGTGCCGCAGGGCGCTGGTCTGGATGTCCACCGACAGCTCGCCGAAGGGCGTCTCGTACAGGGAGGTGTGCTGCCGTCCCTCCTCGAACACCATCTGGGAGTTGACGCTCCCCGTCCGGGTCAGGATCACCTGGGAGCCGCTGACCTCAAAGGTCGTGGTGGTCCCCTCCATGCCGGTGAGGGCCGTCTCCTGATATGTCAGCCGCAGACCGCCCGCGGTCCGCTCCAGGATCCCCTCGGTCATCAGCTCGGTGGCGTCCGGGTCCACATCGTCAAAATACTGCTCCCCCCGGATGAAGAGCATCACCGGCAGCCTCTCCCGCTCTGTCTCAATATTGCTCAATGTCGATCCTCCGTGCCGTATGGCGCAGGTCCTCCTGCAGGAACAGCGAGGCCGTCTGCTCGAAATCCTCCACCCGGTCGCTGACATAGAAAACCGTCTCCCCCCGGCGGCTCTCGTCCGCCCGCAGGCCGCGGGCCTTGAGCATCCGCTTGAGCTCGAAGGCGGACTCCTCCCCGGCGGAGACCAGCTCCACGCCGGGACCCATGATGCCGCCGATGACGTCCGTCAGCAGCGGATAGTGGGTACACCCCAGGATCAGGGTGTCCACCCCGGCCTCCTTCAGGGGTGCCAGATACTCACGGGCCACGGCCTCGATGACCACGTCACCGGGGCGGACACGGCCGTTTTCCACCAGCGGCACCAGCAGCGGGCAGGCCCGGCTGAACACCCGGATCTCCGGGTCCAGCCGCCGCAGCGCCGCCTCGTATGCGCCGGAGCGGACAGAGGCGGCCGTGGCGATCAGGCCCACGCGCCGGTTTTTCGTCACCAGTGCGGCCCGGCGGCAGGTGGGCTCCACCACCCCCACCATGGGCAGGTCGTTCTCCGCCTGGAGGATGTCCAGGGACGTTGTGGTCACGGTGCCGCAGGCGATGAGGATGGCCTTCAGGTCAAAGGACCGCAGGAACCGCACATCCTGGCGGGCGTATTTCAAAATGGTCTCCCGGGACCGGCCGCCGTAGGGCACCCGGGCGGTATCTCCGAAGTAGATGAGATCCTCCTCCGGCAGGATGCGCCAAAGGGAGTGCACCGCCGTCAGGCCCCCCAGGCCCGAGTCGAATACGCCGATGGGACGCTGATCCATTCCGCTCCGCCTCCTTCCCTCCGCCGCCGGTGCCGGGGCGGAGCTCTCTGCGCTCTGAATTACATATTATACTATGAGAATTTCCCCGCCGCAAGACAGATTTTAGTCTTTTTGCCCTGTTTTTTTAGGTAGAAATTTTTCCGGGCTTCTGCTATAATCATGGCAGTATCATCCGATGGGGAGGTGTCCGTCCATGAAGATTGAATTGACGGAGCAGCAGTTCCGGTATCTGCTGGATCTGGTCTACATAGGCAACTGGGTGCTCAACTCCACCCGGGACAATGACCGCATCCGGGAGTATGACCAGGTGGAGAGCCTGATCTTCTCCCACTGCCTCCACCACAAAATGGGCAAACTGGTAGAGCTGTACCGGGGGGAGCTGATCCCCTCCAAGGCCTTTGCCGACGGCGGCATCCACGATGCCATCGAGCAGTATGAGGACGTGGTCTTCTATGAGATCCTGGCGGAGGAGCTGGCCCTGCGGGACATGGATGGGGAACCTCTGACCCGGGAGAATTACGGGGAGCTCATGGACCGGATCGACGCCTATCTCTCCGAATTTGACGAACACGGCACCGACAACATCTCCGTGGACCTGCCGTAAGAGTGCGCGGACCTGCGGAATCGGAGAGCATTCTATCACAGAGGGAAAAGGAGAACCAAATGGCTGAGAGAGCAAAAGTCTACTTTGCGGATTTCCGCTGCCCCAGCTGGCGGGAGAATCTGCCCCAGAAGCTTGCCCGTCTGATGGAGACCGCCGGCTTCGGCGACATTGACATGGACGGCAAGTACGTGGCCATCAAGATGCACTTCGGCGAGCCGGGCAACCTGGCGTACCTGCGGCCCAACTGGGCCCGGACCGTGGTGGATCTGGTGAAGTCCCACGGCGGCAAGCCCTTCCTGACGGACTGCAACACGCTCTACGTGGGCGGCCGCAAAAACGCCCT
>CALWOF010000061.1 GCA_944382995.1 uncultured Oscillospiraceae bacterium
TGAAACAAATAGCCGGTGTAAAGACCCGCTGACTCCGACCAGGACATCTCCTCGGTTGTGGTAAACGCCACTCCCCCGTTGGCGTTGGCCTCGTAAGTCTCCCCCGTGTCGGCGGCGTAGGCCGTCAGGCCGAAGGAAAACGCAGGCAGGGCCGTCACCGGCGCGCCGTCTGCGTTTCCTTCCCCGCCGCCGACGGGTGCCAGCTGCACGGAGCCCACCACCAGAACCAAGGCGCAGACGGCACACACCACTGCCCGGAAGACCGGCCGCCGCTTCCTGGGCGCCAGGTGCTTGGGGACGGCAGGTTCTTGTTCCGCCGCCCGCCGCCGGGCGGCGAACAGCACCCGGTCATTCAGCCCGGCGGGGGGCTGGATCTGCTCTGTCAAATCGCGATATGCGTTCTTCTTCATGGTCGTCTCCTCCCAGCGTGTCTCTCAGTCTCTTCCGGGCCCGGCGGAGCCGGGTGCGGACCGTGGCCGCCGGAATGTCCAGCAGCCCGGCGATCTCCTCCGTGGAATACCCCTCGGCATAGTACAAATGGAGCGGGATGCGCAGCTTTTCCGGCAGGCGGGCCACCGCGTCCCACAGCTCGGCGGCGCCGCTGTCCGGCGCCGCCATCTCCGGCAGGTCCTCCAGAGCCAGCACCGGCCGCCGCAGGCGGAGGCGGTGCAGGTCGCAGCAGCGGTTGACTGTACACCGCAGCAGCCACGCCCGCAGGTGCTCCTCATCCCAATCGGACGTGTCCTGGTCCAGCAGCCGGAGAAAGACGTCCTGGTACACGTCCTCCGCGTCCTGGATGCTCTGCATCCGGCACAGCGCCAGCCGGTACACGACGGAGCCGTGGTGCTCCATGGCATTGCGCAGCAGGATCTCTGACTCTTCCATGCAATGCCTCCTTTCTCTCGTCTGAAAAGCGCCCTTCACTCTATACACGCCGGGGACTGCCGAGATGTTCCCGCCGGAGCAAAATTCTCCTCCAACCAAAAGACAGGCAGGCGCTGAAAGCGCCTGCCTGCTTGTTCATGTCTCTTTGATGCCGTAGATCTCGAACCGGCCGATCAGGTTCTGCACCGTCAGCTTCTGGGCCAGCAGCTGCTGGAAGGATGCGCCCCGGTTTCGCCCCGCGGAGCGGAGCTTGTCCATGTCCGCGGCCACCTTGTCCCGCTCGGCCAGAAGGTCTGCGTACATACGGTCGTAGGCCGCCAGTCTCTCCTGATCCGTCATCACACGTTGAACCGGAAGTAGATCATGTCGCCGTCCTGGACCACATAGTCCTTGCCCTCGCTGCGGAGGAGGCCCTTCTCCCGGGCGGCGGCCACGCTGCCGCAGGCGACCATGTCCTCATAGGCGATGACCTCGGCCCGGATGAAGCCCCGCTCGATGTCCGTGTGGATCTTGCCGGCGGCCTGGGGGGCCTTGGTGCCCTTTTTGATGGTCCAGGCCCGGCACTCGTCCTTGCCGTAGGTCAGGAAGGAGATGAGGCCCAGCAGGGTGTAGGAGCACTTGATGAGCCGGTCCAGGCCGGACTCGCTCACCCCCAGCTCCTCCAGGAACATCTGCTTCTCCTCGCCCTCCAGCTCGGCGATGTCCTGCTCCATCCGGGCGCAGATGGGCAGCACCTGGGCGCCCTCGGCGTCGGCGATGGCCTTCACCTGCTGGTAGTAGGGGTTGGCGTCCAGGTGGGTGAAGCCCTCCTCGTCGGTATTGGCGGCGTAGATGACGGGCTTCAGGCTCAGCAGGTCGCTGGTGGCGATCAACGCCTTGTCCTCGTCGGAGCAGTCATAGGTCCGGGCGGACTTGCCGCTATCCAGGTGCTCCGCCAGGCCCTTGAACACCTCCACCTCGTGGAGGAACTTCTTGTCGCCCTTGGCGGCCTTGGCAGCCCGCTCGATCCGGCGGTTCACCATCTCCAGGTCTGCCATGATCAGCTCCAGGTCGATGGTCTCGATGTCCCCTTTGGGATCCACAGGCACGTTGGTGCCGGCATCCGCCACCACATGCATGATATTCTCGTCGTCAAAGCAGCGGACCACATGGACGATGGCGTCGGTCTCCCGGATATTGGCCAGGAACTTGTTGCCCAGGCCTGCGCCCTGACTGGCGCCCTTGACCAGACCCGCGATATCCACGAACTCGATGACCGCCGGGGTCTTCTTGTCCGGCTCGTACATCTCCGCCAGGTGGTCCAGCCGCTCGTCCGGCACGGCCACCATGCCCACGTTGGGGTCGATGGTGCAGAAGGGGTAGTTGGCGCTCTCGGCGCCGGCGTTGGTGATGGCGTTGAACAGGGTCGATTTGCCCACGTTGGGCAGACCCACAATACCTAATTTCATAAAAGCAGCGCTCCCTTGCTGATATTTTCGGACAATTATTGTATCATTTCAGGGCTGAAAGTGCAAGGGCCAGCCTGCGTTCTCCTGCGTGTTTCTGTCTCCCACGCGAAAATGTAAAATACTATTGACATTTCTCTCCGCCGTGCTATAATGAAAATGTCAAAAGGGTTTGACAATTCAAAAAAGGAGGCAGTCCCATGAAATTCTTCCGGAAAATGGATGAGCTGGAGCTCCACCTCTCCCTGAACGCCATCCGGGTGTCCTGGTTCTTCACAGTGCTGGCCCTGGCGGCATGGGGGATCTGGGGATATGTCCGGACCGGGCGGTTCACCGCGCCCATGTGCCTGCTCCTCTTTCAGTATCTGCTGTACCTCCTGGCCCTGCAGGTGGGCAAATGGCGCACCGGAGATCCGGACGGCGCCAGGAGCCTCCTGCTGTATATCCTGCTGCTGGTGATCTTCCTGCTGGCCTTCGGAGCGCTGCTGGCGCGGATGGGGCTGTGAGCCATGGAGAATCGGATCCGGGAGCTGCGGAAGGCGGCGGGCCTCCGGCAGGAGGATCTGGCCCGGGAGCTGGGGGTCACCCGCCAGACCATCAACGCCATCGAGAACAACAAATACGACCCCACTCTGGGCCTCGCCATGCGGCTGGCCCGGCTGCTGGCTACGCCGGTGGAGGACATCTTCCACCTGCCGGAGTGACAGAAAATTCCCGCCGGGACCCGGCGGGAATTTTTCAGGAGCGAAACGCGCAGGGATCAGGGGTACAGGATCATCTTGCCGGGGACGCCGGCGCGGATCTGCTCCAGCGCCTTCTCAAAGTCCTTCATGGGGAAGCGGCCGCCGATGACCTGATCCAGCTTGAAGTAGGGGCCCTTCATGACCTTGGAGAAGTCCTCCCAGGTCTCCCAGATCTTCCGGCCGGAGACGCCGGTGAACTGGATCTCCCGGTACACCAGGTCGTCGGTCATGTCGTGGAAGGTGATGGGCCTGGTGGGCAGGCCCACGCTCACCATCCGGCCGGCGGCCCGCAGGCACTTCAGGTCGGTGTTCAGCGCGGCCTCCGCGCCGGTGATGTCGATGGCGGCATCCACGCCGGCGCCGCCGGTGAGGGCCTTGACCTCCGCCACCAGGTCGCACTTGCCGCTGTTGAACACATGGTCGGCGCCCATCTTCCCGGCGACCTCCAGCTTTTCGTCGATCAGGTCGCAGGCGATGACCATGGTGGCGCCGAAGGTCTTGCAGGCGCTGATGGCCGTCAGGCCGATGGGGCCGCAGCCGCTGACCAGCACGGTCTTGCCGTTGACCTCCGCGGCCTCCACACCGTGGACGCCGGCGCCCATGGGCTCGAACATGCAGGCCGCCTCGTCGGTGATGTCATCCTCCAGCAGGAAGGTGCAGTCCCAGCGGAGCTTTGCGTACTCGGCGAAGGCGCCGTTCTGGGTGACGCCGAAGAGCTTCACGTCCTTGCAGATGTGGGGCATGCCGTTTTTGCAGAAGTAGCACTCCCCGCAGGGGATGTGGGACTCGCAGGAGACCCGCTGGCCCACTCTGCGCTCGGTGACGTTTTTGCCCACCGCCACGATCTCGCCGGCGGTCTCGTGGCCCAGCGTGACCGGCGCCTGGATGCGCTTCTGGGACCACTCGTCCCACTCCATGATGTGCATATCCGTGCCGCAGAGGGCCGTGCAGTGGATCTTGATCAGGACCTCGTCATCGCCGACCTGCGGGACGGGTAGATCCGTATGGTACACCAGGTCGCCGGGACCGTTGACCTCCTTGACGAGTCCGCACATGGTATCGTTCATAGGCACATCTCCTTTTCCTCTTCCGCGCAGACGGGGACCTCCGGTCCCCCGCTTTTCTCCACTCTATTTTAAGAATTCTCCACGCCTGAAAATTGTATCAAATGATATCATCTTCTCTTGTGTATTGGGAGAAAATCTGCTATCATTTTTGTATAAATCGCGAGGCGGGAGGCGCGGCTATGGCAGAGAGCATCCAACTCAGTCCCCTGGTGCGGGAGATCTTCACGAAATACGGCACACGGCGGCGCTATCACGCCGGAGAGGTCCTGGAGCAGAAGGGGGATGCCGCCCTTCAGGCCGGGTATCTGGCAGAGGGACACATCCGCACCTTCTGTCTCAGTCCCAACGGGGACGAGATCTCCCTGTTCTATCTGGGTCCCGGGGAGCTCTTCGGCAGCGCCGCCCTGCTATCCCGCTCCCCGGTGATGGTGAGCCTCTCCGCCGTTACGGATGCCGAGGCCTGCCTGCTGCCGGCGGACCGCTTCTGGGCCCGTTGGGCCGAGGCGGGCGGGACGCCCCAGGACCTGCTGACCCATTTTGTCCGGCGGATCACCATGCTGTCAGACTATCTCTGCTGCGCCCATTTCACGGAGGACGACAAGCGGGTGGCCTACTTCCTCCACACCTGCTGCGCCGCGTCCGGTCCCGTCATCCCCTACACCCACGAGCAGATCGCGGCCGTCACCGGCATGAGCCGCATCTCCGTCACCCGCATCCTCCGCCGCTTCCGGAAGGCTGGCATCCTCCGGCAGGCCTACCGGCGCATCGAGGTGCTGCAGCCACACCGTCTGCTGGAGGTCTTTGGTTCTCTCGGATACTTTCTGGACTGACATTTTCTACAAAAGCAGCGCCGTATTTTTGTGCCCCCATCCGCAAATGAGGGCTTGCTTTTTTCTGGAAACAGCGTTAAGATACCGTTAAGATGACGACAAGAAGTCGTTAATCTTTTCCGTTCCTCGATAGTTTTCCGTTAATTTGCTGTGGGACTCACCTACGGAAGGAGGTACTTCATTATGGAAGCTGGCGGCATTTTCCTGCTGGCCATCATCGTCATCCTGGCCCTGGGCTGCATCAACAGCTCGATCAAGGCGCGGAAGAACAAGGACACTTCCGATCAGGACGCTGCCTCCAAGTGACGTCTCTGCCATTGATCTCCCTTCATCCCTTCATCAATACTCAGGGAAGGCGCCGCCCGGTTTTCCGGGCGGCGTCTTCTCCGCCCCTCTCCCCTCTCCGGCTCCCCGGAAGGCGCCGGAGGGGCTTGCTTTTTGACAGACCGGCGCGCGCCGCATTGCTGCGGCGCGCGCCCTCATTCATCCGTATCCGAATTTCTGTCCCGGCATTCTCCGGGCCGTCAGGACGGCCCTGCCCGGCACGGGCTGCCGCGCCTCTGCCGCAAAGCGGCTTTTTGCCCTGCCGCAGCTGCTGCCGCGGAGCCGCCTCAGATGCGCGATGTCCTGCCGGCTGCCATCAGCCGAAGAAATACTCGAAGAAGTCATAGGGGTCCAGATACCCGCCCCCCTGGCCATCCTGGCCGCTCTCCTGCTGGGTGCCAGTCTCGGCGGAGGTGGTCTCCGCCGGTGCCTCGTCCCAGGTCAGCTCCACAGTGCGGGTCTCGCCCTGGCGGTAGACCGTCAGCTGGGAGGTGTCCCCGGCGGAGTAGCCCTTCTTGGCGGCCATCAGGTCGTCCAGGGAGGTGATCTCCTTGCCGTCGATGGCGGTGATCACATCGCCCAGCTGCAGTCCGGCCCTGTCAGCGGCGCTGCCCTCCTCCACGGAGTAGACGAAGGCGCCCGCGTTGATGTCATAGCGGAACTGCTGGGCCATGGAGGCCGTTAGGGTGCCGACGGTGGCGCCCAGATAGGCCCGGTCCGTCACATAGCCGTTGGTCATGATGTCCTGGATCATGCTGGACACGTCGTTGATGGGGATGGCGAAGCCCAGGCCCTCCGCGCTCTCGCCGCTGCCGGTGCTGGAGAATTTGGCGGACACGATGCCCACCACCTCGCCGCAGCTGTTGAGCAGCGGGCCGCCGGAGTTTCCGGGGTTGATGGAGGTGTCCGTCTGGATCATGTTGAAGGGCGTGCCCTCCACATTGATGGCCCGGTTCACGCTGGAGACCATGCCGCCGCTCATGGAGAAGGTCAGCTCACCCAGGGGATTGCCGATGGCCAGCACGCGGTCGCCCACGTTCAGGGTGTCGCTGTCCCCCAGGGTGACGGCCTGCAGGCCGTCGCCCTCCACCTTGATGACGGCGATGTCGTAGTCCTCATCGCCGCCCACATACTGGGCTTCGTACTCCTGACCGCTGTACAGGGTGACCTTGATGGTCTGGGCGCCCTTCACCACATGGTAGTTGGTGATGATGTAGCCGTCAGTGGTGAGGATGAACCCGGAGCCGGCGGAGGCGGTCTGCACCGGCTGCCCGAAGATGTTGGTGCCGCTGCTGCCGGTGACATTGATGGACACCACGCTGTTGACGTTGGCGGCGTAGACCTCCGCGTCGCTCATCTCCGTCTTGCCGTCCACGGTCTTCAGGGAGACCTGGTTCACCGTCCGGTCGCTGACCTGGATGGTGGTCTCGCTGGTGCCGTGTCCGATCCCCCAGGCGACCCCGCCGCCCACGGCGCCGCCCAGCAGGGCGCAGCACAGGGCCAGGGCCGCGATCTTCAGTCCGGTATGCTTCTTTTTCACAGGCTTCATCTCCTGCACGGGCTGCTGAGGCCCGTGGTTGATGGGATCTCCGGCAGGGGCGGGCCGGGGCGCCTGTCCGGGCGCCGTCTCGCTGCCGTCCTTCCGGTAGGTGTAGTGGTACAGATTCTGTTCGTCGTTATACATAATTGATTCCTCCTATTATGTATCCCGCTCACCGTCTGTTCAGAACGGATGATAACAGGGAAATGTGTCGGGCGTGTGAAGGGACCTTGTCCGGACCCTGAATTTTCCGCGGCGGGAAATTTCAGGCGGTTTTCAAGGTCTCTTTCTTGAACCTTTGCCTGAAGTATAGTATGCTTATCTTAAACTCATCTGAAAGGACTTTGAATAACTTGTTAAGAATCGAGTCCATCAAGCTCCCGCCGGAGGCCGGCGCGGCGGAGCTGATCGGCCAGGCCGCCCGCATCCTCCGGGTGCGGGAGAAGGACATTCTCTCCCTCCGGGTGGTCCGCCGCAGTGTGGACGCCCGGGAGGATGTCCGGCTGGTGTACACCGCGGAGGCGGCCGTCGCGGACGAGGCCGCCGTCCTCCGCCGCTGCCGCAGCCGCCATGTGAGCCGGGCGGTGCCCGGTCCGGTCTACACGCCGCCGGAGACACGGCCCGCGCCGGAGCTCCCGCCCGTCGTCGCCGGAGCCGGCCCCGCCGGCCTCTTCGCCGCCCTGGTGCTGGCCCTGGCGGGCCAGAGGCCCATCCTGCTGGAGCGGGGCCGCCCGGTGGAGCAGCGGGCGGCGGACGTGGAGCGGTTCTGGTCCACGGGAGAGCTGGACCTGACCTCCAACGTCCAGTTCGGGGAGGGGGGCGCCGGCGCCTTCTCCGACGGGAAGCTGAACACCGGCACGAAGGATCTCCGCCACCGCTTCATTTTAGAGACGCTGGTCTCCTGCGGCGCTCCGGAGGACATCCTCATCGACGCCAAGCCCCATGTGGGCACGGACTACCTCCACATCGCCCTTGTAAATTTGCGCGGGCGCCTGCTGGAGCTGGGGGCGGACATCCGGTTTGGGAGCCGCCTCGCCGACCTGGACATCCGGGGCGGCGCCCTGGCCGGCATCACCGTGGACGGGCCGGATGGCCCCTATCCCCTGCCCTGCCGGCAGCTGGTCCTCTGCCCCGGCCACTCCGCCCGGGACACCTTTGCGATGCTCCGCGCCCGGGGCGTGGCCATGGAGGCCAAGCCCTTCGCCGTGGGCGTGCGGATCGAGCACCGGCAGTCCGACTGCGACGCCGCCCAGTACCGGCAGTACGCCGGACACCCGGGCCTCCCGGCGTCCACCTACAAGCTCTCCTGCCATCTGCCGGACGGCCGGGCGGCCTACTCCTTCTGTGTCTGCCCCGGCGGGCAGGTGGTGGCCGCCGCCTCGGAGGCGGAGCGGGTGGTCACCAACGGCATGAGCGAATTCGCCCGGGACCGGGAGAACATCAACGGCGCCCTGCTGGTGAATGTGACGCCGGAGGACTACGGCGGAACGGCGGACCCTCTGGCGGGCATCGCCTTCCAGCGGAAGCTGGAGTCCGCGGCCTACGCCCTGGGGGGCGGCGGCTACCGGGCCCCGGCCCAGCGGGTGGGGGACTTTCTGGCAGGCCGGCCCTCCGCGGGGCCCGGCCGGGTCACCCCCAGCTACCGCCCCGGCGTCACCTGGACGGATCTGCGCCAATGTCTGCCGGACTTTGTGGCGGACACCATCGCCGCCGCTCTCCCCCTTCTTGGGCGGAAGCTCCGGGGCTATGACCACCCGGACGCGGTGCTGACGGCGGTAGAGAGCCGGTCCTCCTCCCCGGTGCGCATCCCCCGGGACGAGACGTACCAGTCCTCCCTCCGGGGCCTGTACCCCTGCGGCGAGGGGGCAGGATATGCCGGCGGCATCCTCTCCGCCGCGGCGGACGGGATGCGCTGCGCCGAACGACTGATCCAAGGAAAGGAGCGTGATCCGCTTTGAGCCGCGACATCTGCATCTATCAGGAATTCCTCACCGACGCCCACCGGCGGCAGATCGAAGCCGCTGCCGGAGAGACTGGCTTCACCCCTCACTTTTTCACGCCGGACCAGCTGGAGGAGGCAAAGGCCTGCGTCCAGCACTGCGAGGTGCTCTACGCCCACTCCCCGGAGCTGCTGCGGGCCACCCCCGCCACGCTGAAGTGGTACTGCTGCTCCTTCGCCGGGGTAGACCCCTACTGCTCCGACCCGTCCATCTTCGCAAATCCGGACTGCCTGCTGACCAACTCCAACGTCTACGGCGTCACCATCGC
>CALWOF010000062.1 GCA_944382995.1 uncultured Oscillospiraceae bacterium
AACGAGTCGGCCCTGGTGGGTGTCTCCGCCTACTTCATCGGCGTGGCGGCCATCGTCATCTCCGGCATCATCCTGAAGAAGACGAAGCTCTTCGCCGGCGATCCGGCGCCCTTCGTCATGGAGCTGCCCGCCTACCACACCCCCTCCGCCGGCAACGTGCTGCGGGCCACCTGGGAGCGGGGCTGGTCCTTCATCAAGCGGGCCGGCACCGTGATCCTGGCCTCCTCCATCGTGCTGTGGTTCCTCCAGGGCTTCGGCTGGGAGAACGGCGCCTTCGGCATGGTGGCGGACATGAACAACTCCGTCCTGGCCGCCATCGGCACCGCCATTGCCTTCGTGTTCGTGCCCCTGGGCTTCGGCTCCTGGCGGCTCACCGTGGCGGTGTTCACCGGCCTCATCGCCAAGGAGAACGTGGTGGCCACCCTGGCTGTGCTCTACGGCTACGCCGGCGACCTGAGCGACAACGGCGACGAGATGTGGGGCCTGCTGGCCGCCTCCGGCGACCTCACCGCCATCTCCGCCTATTCCTTCATGATCTTCAACCTGCTGTGCGCACCCTGCTTCGCGGCCATGGGCGCCATCAAGCGGGAGATGAACAACCCCAAGTGGACGGCCATCGCCATCGGCTACATGTGCGGCTTCGCGTATCTGACGTCCCTGGTGGTCTACCAGATCGGCGGCCTCATCACCGGCGAGGTGGGCTTCGGGCTCGGCACCGTTGCCGCCGCGGCCGTGATCGTCCTGACGGTCTATCTGCTGTTCCGGAAGAACAAGTACGAAAGTGACCGGTTGACCCTCTCCTCTGTGGAGGCTGCCCGCCGCGCGGCGGTCAGATGAGAAGGGAGACCTGCGATGAACGTACCGACCATCCTCACGGGACTGATCGTCCTGGCGGTCTTCACGGCCATCGTGGCCAGGGGCATCTACAACCACCGCCACGGCAGGGGCGGCTGCTCCTGCGGCGGCGACTGCGGGTCCTGCGGCGCCTGCCATTGCGGCGAGACCGAGCACCGCTCCTGAGATGAGCCCGCCGCGCCGGGCGGAAGGAGGCGTTTCATGGAATTGAGCCGTGCGCACCTGCGGTATCTGCTGACCATCGGACAGCTGGCGCGGGAAGGCCCGTCGGTCAGCTCCGTCCAGGTGGCCCGGGCGCTCCGGGTGTCCCGCCCCTCCGTGGCCAGAATGCTGGATGTCCTGGCGGAGAAGGAGCTGGTGACCAGGGAACACTACGGGAAGATCCAGCTGACAGAAACCGGCGCCGCCCTGGCCCGGGAGCTGGCGGCCGGACTCCGGGATCTGGAGCGACGCCTGCCGGCGCTGGAGCTGGACCTGAGCCCAGAGGAGACTGCTGCGGCGGCGGGCGCTCTGGCGGCGGCCCTGCCGGAGCGGTGCTTCCGGAGGCTCTGCACAGCTGGCCCCGGCGAGGCAGTGGGAAGCGCCAAGCCGTAAAAAGGCAGCCCTGCGGCTTTTGCCGCAGGGCTGCCTTTTTATGAGGGTGAAGATAGGGGACAAAAGTGAAAAGATAAACGATAGAGAACAAGAGGGCCCGGCGGCCAAACAGCCCCGGGTCCTCTCCCAATATCTTCTGTCTTTTATTTTCGCTCTTTACTCCAGCCTCTGCACCGCGGCCCCCAGGACCCCGTCGCCGATATAGACGCTCAAGGTCCCGTCCAGCTCGCCGCTCCAGATGTGGTCGTAGTCCGGCAGGGCCTCGGTGAGCTTCTGGCGCAGGACCTCCATCTCCGCCGGGGCGCCGCCGTTGGCCACCGCCAGGTTGTACCGGGCCGCGCCGCTGTGGGAGGCGGTCACCAGCTCGATCAGTTTGCGGATCACCAGATTGTGTCCCCGGACCTTGGCGATGGACTGGAGCTGGCCGTCGGCGGCAAAGGTGATGATGGGCTTGATCTGCAGCACGGTGCCCGCCATGGCGGTGACCTTGCCGATGCGGCCGCCCTTTTGCAGGTACTCCAGGGTGTCCACGGAGAAGAAGGGGAAGGTGTTGCGGATCAGCCAGGGGACCCGGCGCTCCGTCAGCTCGTCCCAGCCCATGCCCCGCCGAATGTCCTCAGCCAGTTGGAGCACCATCATGCCGGTGCCAAGAGACCCGCTGACGGAGTCATACACCCGGATGGTGAGGTCCTTCCGCTCCTCCGCCAGCAGCCGCACCGTATTGTAGGTGCCGGAGAGCCCGCCGGAGAGCATCACGGCGATGACCCCGTCGTACCCATCCGCCGCGATGGCGTCAAAGGCGTCGGCGATGTCCTGCCCGGCGGGCAGGGACGTCTGGGGGAGCTCCCCCGCCCGGAGACGGGCGTAGATGTCGGCGGCGCGGATGTCCACGCCGTCCCGGTATTCGCCATCGCCGCAGAGGATGCGCAGCGGCACGATGCGGATGTGATTCTCCTCCGCCAGGCGGGGAGGGAGGTCCGCGCAGGAGTCCGTGAGCAGGGCGATCTTTTGCGGTGTCATATTCAAATCTCCAAACCTTTCTCTCATACGGGCCCGCCGCCCGGTCCGCCGGGCGCGGGCGGATCCGGCACTCTGTCCGCCGGACCGGATGACATGATCCGCCCATGGTGTGACGCCATGTCTACATGACTTAGTATACTGTAAAGACCCTGTAAAAATCAAGAGGCAATTCCCGCTCACGGACAGACAGGGCACTGGCTGTCTCCACTCGGGAAAATTCCCCGGCGGCTCTTGCAATTCTCCCGCTGCTTCCGGTATGATAGAACAAATGAGAAAACAGGGGGTAGAAGCGCTATGCCGCTGGATGTAAAGACCGCCGTCGCTGACGCCTTTCAGGAGCTGCTTGCCCGGAAGGACGTGGACAAGATCACCGTAAAGGACCTGGTGGAGGCCTGCGGCATCTCCCGCCAGACCTTTTACTACCACTTCCGGGACATCGTGGATGTGATGGAGTGGAAGGCCCGGAGGGAGATGGAGCGCCTCCTGCCGGAGCACCTGAAGGCCGCCTCCCCACGGGAGGCCATGGGCCGGTTCGTGGACTTCGCGGTGGACGCCCAGCCCGTGGTGCGGCGGCTGCTGGCCTCCCAGCGGCGGGAGACCATTGAGCGCATCCTGCTGGAGTCTGTCCGCTCCTATCTGGAGGAGAGCGCCCGGGAGTGGGGCGTGGAGCCGCCGCTGGATCCGGCGGACTGGAAGATCACCCTGGATTTTTACGCCTGCGGCGTGGCGGGCGTGCTGCTGGAGAGCTGCCGCCGGCGGGAGCCGGACCGGCAGCAGCTGGCCGACCAGCTCTTCCGGCTGCTGGGCGGCGAGATGTTCCGCCGGACCGGACATTGACAGATCGTCCCCCGTGTCAGGATTTCTGACACGGGGGCTTTTCTGTCAGGACACAGCCGCTCTTTTGACAGTGGAAAAGGCCGCCGGTCCCGTGTATAACGAAGGTATCGCAAGAGGCCCCGGCGGGCCGGAGAGGAGCGCGGAATGGAACTGCGGGATGGCATCTTTGCCGTGAAGCTCTGTGAGCTGGAGCACCAGTACGGCCTGCTGCGGAGCCGGCTGGAGCTGTGCCAGGGCGCGGACCACGAAAGGGTCCGGCGTCTGCTGGGAGAGGTCCTGGAGGAGGTCCGGGAGAATGGCCTGCTGCTGGAGCGGAGCGCGGGGAGCGCCCGCTCCCCGGCGGCGGCGGAGCTGGCGGCGGCCCAGCGGGACTACGTCCGCCGGGTGGAGTCGATCCTCCGGGAGAAGCTGCCCCGCCTCCTGCGGGACGGGGAGCGCCCGAAGGAGAAGCAGGCAGAGGCGGCGGCTCTCTTCGCGGAGTACGCCATCGACTTTGCCGGGCAGGCGGTCCGCGGCGCGCTGGCGGCGGCCCTCACCGCCATGGACCAAGAGATGGACTGTGAAGAAGAAAGAGAGGAAGAACCTGTATGAAAGAAGTCAGGCCCCCGAAGCGGCCGCTGATCTTTTACTACTGCGTGGCCATGCTGGTGCTGTTGCTGTTCAACTTCCTGGCTATGCCCTGGATGGCGAAGCAGCAGGTCCGGGAGGTGGACTACGGCACCTTCATGGACATGGCGGAAAACCACCAGCTGGGCCAGGTGGAGATCCAGGAGACGGAGAACCAGATCGTTTTTACCGATAAAGACAACACCGTCGTCTACATCACCGGCATGGTCCCGGACCCGGACCTGAAGCAGATGCTCAAGGACTCCGGGGCGAGGTTCACCGGCGAGGTCATCCAGCAGACGGACCCCATCGTCAGCTTTCTGCTGAGCTGGGTGCTGCCCATCGTGATCTTCATTGCCCTGGGGCAGTATCTCTCCCGGCGGATGATGAAGAATCTGGGCGGGCCCAATGCCATGGCCTTCGGCAGGTCCAGCGCCAAGATGTATGTGAAGTCCTCCGAGGGCATCAAGTTCTCCGACGTGGCCGGCGAGGATGAGGCCAAGGAGAACCTGCAGGAGATCGTGGAGTACCTCCACGACCCGAAGAAGTACCGGGAGATCGGCGCCACCATGCCCAAGGGCGTGCTGCTGGTGGGCCCTCCCGGCACCGGCAAGACCATGCTGGCCAAGGCCGTGGCCGGCGAGGCAAATGTGCCCTTCTTCTCCATGTCCGGCTCGGAGTTCGTGGAGATGTTCGTGGGCATGGGCGCCAGCAAGGTACGGGACCTGTTCCGGCAGGCCAAGGAGAAGGCTCCCTGCATCGTGTTCATCGACGAGATCGACGCCATCGGCAAAAAGCGGGACGGACAGATGGGCGGCAACGACGAGCGGGAGCAGACGCTGAACCAGCTGCTCACGGAGATGGACGGCTTTGAGGGCAACACCGGCGTCATCATCCTGGCGGCCACCAACCGGCCCGAGTCCCTGGACCCCGCCCTGACCCGGCCTGGCCGGTTCGACCGGCGCGTTCCCGTGGAGCTGCCCGACCTGAAGGGCCGGGAGGACATCCTGAAGGTCCACGCGAAACGGATCAAGGTGGCCGAGGATGTGGACTGGAACAGGATCGCCCGGATGGCCTCCGGCGCATCCGGCGCGGAGCTGGCCAACATCGTCAACGAGGCCGCCCTCCGGGCGGTCCGGAACGGCCGGCGGTTCGCCACAGAGGCCGACCTGGAGGAGAGCATCGAGGTGGTCATCGCCGGCTACCAGAAGAAGAACGCCATCCTCACCGATGGGGAGAAGAAGATCGTGGCCTACCACGAGATCGGCCACGCCCTGGTGGCGGCGAAGCAGACCGACTCCGCCCCGGTGCAGAAGATCACCATCATCCCCCGGACCTCCGGCGCCCTGGGGTACACCATGCAGGTGGACGAGGGCAACCACTACCTGATGAGCCGGGAGGAGCTGGAGAACAAGATCGCCACCCTCACCGGCGGCCGGGCCGCCGAGGAGCTGGTGTTCAGGTCCGCCTCCACCGGGGCCTCCAACGACATCGAGCAGGCCACCAAGCTGGCCCGGGCCATGATCACCCGGTACGGCATGAGCGAGGACTTCGACATGGTGGCCCTGGAGACGGTGCAGAACCAGTACCTGGGCGGAGACGCATCCCTGGCCTGCTCCGCCGAGACGGCGGCCAAGATCGACCAGCAGGTGGTGGAGCTGGTGAAACGCCAGCATGAGAAGGCCAGCCGGATCCTCTCGGACAACCGGGAGAAGCTGGACGAGCTTGCGGAGTACCTCTATGAGAAGGAGACCATCACCGGCGACGAGTTCATGACCATCCTGAACAAGTGATCCGGAACGCGAAAGCGGAGGAGCCAACGGCCCCTCCGCTTTCGCGTCACAGTCCCAGATGATAGATCCGGTTCGCGTTGTCAAAGAACACCGACGCATGGTACTGCTCCGGCACCAGCCGGCTGATAAAGCCAATATATTCGCCCAAATTGACAATGGGCCAGTCAGTTCCGAAGAGGATCCTGTCCCAGCTCTCGATGGCGGTGAGCCACGTCCGCAGAAGGGACACATACCCCGCTTGCTCCCGGAAGTAGCCGTCCAGGTCCACCCGGCCCTCCAGCAGACCGGACAGGTCCGCGGCCACGTTGGGATTCTTCTCCACCACCGCGGCGGCGGACTCCAGGAAGGGGTTGCCGAAGTGGCACATGACGAACATGGTGTCCGGGTGGTCGGCCGCCACCTCATCCAGGGCCAGGGGATGGCAGTATTTCAGATGGGCCCGGGCAAAGGCCGTCAGCCCCATGTGGATGGCCACGGGCTTTCCGTACCGGGCCGCCAGGCGGTAGACGGGCTCATACACCGGGTCCGACAGGGAGATCCTGTTGTAGCCGGGGTAGAGCTTCACCCCGCAGCAGCTCTCCCGCCGCAGGTTCTCCTCCACCCGGTCGGGGAGGTCGGCGATCACCCGGCCGCCGTCCGCCAGAAGGCTGCTGTCCAGCCCCACACAGTAGTGGAACAGGTCCGCCGGATAGTCGTGGTATGCCGGGTCCAGGGAGTGGTTGCCCATCACCACCCCGTGGACGATGCCCAGCTCCCCGTAGACCTGCCGCAGGTGCTCGGTGCTGTTGTGATGGCCCACCTGCCGGGCCATCTCCTCCCCCTCATCGTGGGAGAACAGGTGCAGGTGGGCGTCAATGATCTTCATGGAACGGTGCTCCTTCCGGTCTGCCCCGGCGGCCGGGGCGGATATTTCAACAGGGGTATTATAGCAGACCCTGCCGCCGATGAAAAGGCCGGGGAGGCGGTCTGACGGAAAAAGCCGCCCGGAGGGATAATCCCCGTGCGGCTCTCCTGCAAAGCCGTTCCCGGCCGGACGCCTCACTTCAGCGCCACATAGCCGGTCTCCTCGATGAGCCGCTGCCCCTGGTCTGAGAGGATCCAGTCCAGGAAGGCGGCGACGGTCTGGTCCCGTTCCTCCCGGGCCGGCTCTCCCACAGGGGCGGCGGTGACGGCGTAAAAGGTCTCTGTGATCGGGTACGTCCCCTCCCGGATGGCCTCCCGGGTGGGCTCCACCCCATCCAGGGCCAGCAGGCGGATGTCTCCGTTTTCCACCATCTCCGTGGCATAGAACCGGAAGGAGAAGCCGATGGCGTTGCGGAAATTCCGGTAGCTGGCCACCTCCCGGATGATGCCGCCCATGGACGCCAGCCGATCCTCCATCTCCGGCTCCATGAGGGGCAGGCCCTCCATCAGCCGCTCCAGGGCGGACTGGCTGCCGCTGTTCTCCGCCCGCTGGAAGGGGCGGATGGACTGTTTTTTCCCGCCGACCTCCGCCCAGTTGGTGATCTCCCCGGTGTAGATGCCCTGGATCTCCGCAACAGTCAGCTCCGTCACCGGGTTGCGGCTGTTGACGAAGAACACGAAGGCCTCCCGGCCGATGGGGGTCAGGTGATACTCCATGCCGGCCGCCGCCGCTGCGTCCAGCTGGGCCTGGGAGGGGGCGGCGGCGAACGCGATGTCCGCGGTCCCGTCCAGCAGCCGCTCGTAGGCGGCAACGGTGCCGCTGCACTGGACGATCTCATGGAGGGCCTGCGGATCGTAGATTCCCTCCGCTGTGTCCGGGTACACTGCCTGGACAAAGGCGGAGTAGACCGGGTACAGGGCCGTGGCGCCGTCCAGGGTCAGGTTCCAGGCCTCCATGGGGCTCAGCTGCAGGTCGGCGGGCCCGTCCAGCCGCACGGCCTTGGTATCTTCGTCAAAGGGGGCGTACTCCCGCAGCAGGCCGGTCCGGTCATCATCCACTGTGGGGATGGCGGCCCGCCAGGCGCCGAAGCCGCACCAGGCGAGGCACAGGACCAGGACCCCCAGGGTCCCGAAGCCCATCCACCGCTTGGCACGCCGGGGCAGCCAGCTCCGCCCCGCCAGGGCGACTACCGCCAGGGGCAGCGTCACCGCCGCCCAGGCCCACAGGGCATACTGGGCGTAGGGCGGCAGGGTGAAGGCGGCAAACAGCACGGCCAAAAGAAGCGCGCCGCCGTAGAATACCACCACAAACACTGCCAGCACCAGGGCGGACAGAATTTTTTTCACGGTTTGCTTCATGGGAGACACCTCCTCAAAGCTTTTCTGGTCCGCGCGGCTATTTCCGTCGTTTGAACGGCGCCGCGAGGAGCACCAGAATCACAGCGGCATAGAGACCATACAAGCTATAAGTGACCGCGTTGCTCCAGGGGAAGCTGGCCTGGGGGTTCTGGAGCGCATAGAGGACAAAGAGGACTCCCGCCAGAAGCAGGACTCCGCCCAGCAGCCGGGAGCGCTTTTTTGTCATGGTTCCCCCTCCTTTTCCCGATCTGTCTGATGGCTGGCTCCCTCCAGTTCCCGCAGCACCTGCCGCACCTGCTCCAGATCGAAGGAGGAGCAGACCCGGCCATCGGACGGGTCCAGAGCCCGGTAGTGCTGGGAGATCAGATTCTGCTGGATGCGGTAGGGACCCGCCGTCTCCACCGTCCGCCACCAGACCCGTCCGCCCATGGTGCGGGGATAGACCGGTTTTGCGTCCGAAAAGGCCAGGGCCCGCAGCATATCACTGGCCTCGCCGCCCAGCAGCCGGTCCAGGATCTGGCTGTCCGGAAACAGACTCACCAGAGCAACGGCCCCCATCCATCCCAGGGAGGACCGCCCCTTTTCGATCTCCACCAGGGTCTTCTTGCTCATCCCCAGGACCCGGGCCATGGTGTCCTGGGTGAGTCCGAATTCCGTTCGGACCAGCTTCACCTGCCGGTCCAGCTCCTGGATAAATGTTTCCCGTGTCATAGGCCCGCCTCCTATAGTGTAATATTACACGATATGGGAAGAAAAGTCAATGTGTGTTTCAGCTTCATCCGAAGAAAAAACGGCCGGGCAGTTGCCCGGCCGTTTTACACATTTCAATATTCAGCTCCTCTGATTTCCGCCGGCAGTGGTGTCCTTCAGCAGCACGTCGTGGGCGCCGCCGCATCCCACGGGGCAGGCCCCGCGGGGACCCCGCATAGGACCTGGCCGGGCGGGCAGAGCCCGCCCGGCCCAAGGCTTTGCTGCGCAAAACGCTTGGACCCGCTGCCGCGGGAGGTCGGGCGGCGGGATCGCAGGGATGGGATCAGCTCCTCTGATTTCCGCCGGCGGTGGTGTCCTTCAGCAGCACGTCGTGGGCGCCGCCGCACCCCACGGGGCAGGCCCCGCGGGGACCCCGCATAGGACC
>CALWOF010000063.1 GCA_944382995.1 uncultured Oscillospiraceae bacterium
CCGCCGCAAAAGCGGCGTACAAGCGTTTCGCCGGAGGCGAAACCTTGGGGAGGACGGGCCCTGCCTGTCCGACCAGAATGAGATCCGAGCCCCCGCCGCGCCAAAGCGCGGTGGGGAGCAGGCGCACAAGGTGCGCCCGCCGCGAAAGCGGCGTACAAGCGTTTCGCCGGAGGCGAAACCTTGGGGAGGACGGGCCCTGCCTGTCCGACCAGAATGAGATCCGAGCCCCCGCCGCGCCAAAGCGCGGTGGGGAGCAGGCGCACAAGGTGCGCCCGCCGCGAAAGCGGCGTACAAGCGTCTCGCCGAAGGCGAGATCTTGGGGAGGGCGGGCTTCGCCTGCCTGTCCGACCAGAATGAGATCTGGGCCCCCGCCGCGCCAAAGCGCGGTGGGGAGCGCAGGCGCGGAAGCTGCGGATCGAGAACGATGCGGCGGAGGCGGGGAAATAAGAGCAGCAAAAGGAGGACGAGATGGAGATCCGAAAGGAGCGGAGGGAGACGGCGGGCGTGCCTCCGGAGGAGGAACTGGCGGAGATCAACCGCTTCGCCAGGACGCCCCTGAAAGCGGAAGAGGTGTACGCCTTTTCCCTGCGGCTGTGCGACAACGAGGTGGACCGGGATTTCGAGCGGTTCGATGAGGCGGCGTTGGGCACATTGGGGGACCTGTTCGTGGGCAAGAGCGGCATCTTTGACCACCGGTGGTCGGCGGAGGGGCAGACTGCCCGGCTCTACCGGACAGAGGTGGTCCGGGAGCGGGCGCGGACCACAGCGGCGGGAGACGGCTACTGCTGGCTGAAGGGCTGGGCCTACCTTCTTCGGACAGAGAAGAATGCGGACCTGATCGCGGAGATCGAGGGAGGGATCAAGCGGGAGGTCAGCGTGGGCTGCTCCGTGTCCAGGCGGGTGTGCTCCGTCTGCGGAGCGGAGAGTGGGACCTGCCAGCACACGCCGGGACAGCGGTACGGGGAGAGGCTGTGCTTCACGGAGCTGCGGGACCCCACGGACGCCTATGAGTGGTCCTTTGTGGCGGTGCCGGCCCAGCGGCAGGCGGGCGTGCTGAAGCGTTACGGACCGGAGGATGGCCGGATGGCGGAGCTGCGGAAGCAGGCGGAGCTGGGACGCAAGTATGTCAAGGAGCTGCGGCGGGAGGTGGCGCGTCTGGCCATGCTGGCGGACGACGGGCTGGACGGCACCGTCCTCTCCGGAATGATCCGGCGGCTGGAGGAGCCGGAGCTGCTGGAGCTCAGACGGGCATATGAGGCCCGGGTGGCGAAGCGGTTCCCGCCGGAGCCCCAGCTGCGGCACGGGTCCGCGGTCTGCGGGGAAGATGAGGCAGGATTTCTGATTTGACAAGGAGGATGCGCATGAAACTTTCTTATGAGGGGATCGGCCAGTGGGCCGCGACTTTCGCCTGCGGCGATGCGGCGGAGGGCGAGATCGTGAAGATCAGCGGGAACGGCGCGGTGAGCGCCTGCACCGCGGGGGACGACTTCTGCGGGATGGTGCTCTCCGTCGGCCGGGACGGCGAGGCCTGCGCAGTGGCGCTGGGCGGCATGGTGACCGCCGGGTACACGGTGCCCAGCCAGGGGGCGGCGCCCGCTCTGGGCTGGGCGGCCCTGAGCGCCGACGGCAGCGGCGGCGTACAGGCCGACGCGGACGGCCGCAGCTTTCTGGTGGTGGATGTGGACACGTCCGCCGAGACCGTTACCTTTGTGCTGTGAGGAGGAGAGAAGATGGGCTATCATTTTGAGAACATCAAGCTGGAGAAGGGCATGTACGGCCGCAGCGGCCGCACGTTCTCCCAGACGCTGGAGGAGCTGGACCCCAGCGAGCACTACCGGGGCACGCCGCTGGAGGGCATGGATGCCTTCCAGCGGCAGCTCAAGCGGTTCGACATCCATGTGAAGGGCGCGGGCAGCGATATGGTGGAGAAGTTCTTCCACACCTCGGACTCCGCAGTGCTGTTTCCCGAGTTCGTCTCCCGGGTGGTGCGCCAGGGAGTGGAGGAGGAGAGCATCCTGCCGGCCATCACCGCCACGGTGACGAAATTCGACGGCATGGACTACCGCTCCATCGCCTCTGTCCCCAGCGAGGAGGACAGGAAGCTCCGCCGGGTGGAGGAGGGCGCCCGGATCCCGGAGACCACCGTCCGCACACAGGAGAACCTGGTGCATCTGCACAAGCGGGGGCGGATGCTGGTGGCCTCCTATGAGGCCATCCGCTTCCAGCGGCTGGACCTGTTCTCCGTGACGCTGCGCCAGATCGGCGCCTACATTGGACGCATGCATTTGGAGGATGCCATCGGTGTGCTGGTGGACGGCGACGGCAATGACAACCCCGCTGAGGCCTACACCATCGGCACCGCACCCATCACCGGCACCAAGGGGACACTGTCCTACGATGCCCTGCTGGAGTTCTGGAGCCAGTTTGACCCCTATACCATGAACACCATGCTGGTGAGCGGAGACGTGATGCTCTCCATGCTGAAGCTGGAGGAATTCCAGAATCCGCTGACGGGGCTGAATTTCCAGGGGACCGGCACACTGACCACCCCTCTGGGGGCGAAGCTTCTGCGGACCAGCGCCTGTCCGGTGGGGAAGCTGATCGGCCTGGACAAAAACTACGCCCTGGAGCAGATCTGCGGCAGTGAGATCACGGTGGAGTACGACAAGCTCATCGACCGCCAGCTGGAGCGGGCGGCCATCACCTCCATCTCCGGCTTCGCCAAGCTGTTCACCGAGGCCTCCAAGGTCCTGACCGTATGAGCACACTGCAGGAGACGGTCCTGACCCTGGCCCGGGCGGTCTCCGGCGCAGGAGAACAGGATGAGGTGCTGCTGGAGACCCTGTGCCGGGCGGCGGAGGCATACTGGCGCGGCCGATTGCGGCAGGGCGTGACAGCGGAGGACTGCGGAGAGGCCTTCCCCTGCGCGGCGGCGTTCACCGCCGCCGCAGACCTGGCCGCCGGCCAGGACGGCGGGATCGAGAGCTTCACGGCGGGCAGCGTGTCCGTCAAGGGGGGCGGCGAGAGCGCGGCCCGGCGGGCGGAGAGCCTGCGGCGCTCCGCCGAAGAACGGATGGCCCCGTTTGCGGAGCCGGGAGACTTTGCGTTCCAAGGAGTGAGAGGATGACGGACTGGGTGCGGCAGGTCCTGGAGCGATACGGGCAGGAGGTCGTGGTCCGGAGCGAGGCGGGGGAGGCCTCCATCCGGGCATTCCTCCAGCCTGTGGCGGAGCGGGACGAGCAGATGCGCACAGCACCCACGCCGCTGGGCTGGAAGGACGGGCGGCTGTGGCTGTATCTGGGGAGGACGGCCCTGGGAGAGCAGGATATTCTGGAATGGAACGGTCTGACCTTCCGGGTGCGCAGCTGCAGGCCGTATTATATCGGCGAGAGGCTGTCCCACTACTGGGCGGCGCTGGAGCGGGAACAGGAGGCGGCGGGATGCGGGAACTGAATCAGATCCGGGACGCGGTGCTCTCCGCCCTGCGGGCAGAGGCTCTGACCGCATTGGAGGCCTATCCCGACCAGTGGGCAAAACGGTATGACTGTCCGGTGGCGGCTGTGGCTGTGGAGACAGCGGAGAGCAGGACCGTTGGATTTTGCAACTACCTGGGGGAGGTCAGCGACCCGGAGACCGGGCAGGTGCGGGAGCTGTACGGCAAGCAGCTGGACGCGGTGATCGCCGTGGACATCCGGGGCCTCCGGGCGGCGGACTGCGAGAGAGGCTGCGAGACGGCGGCGGAGATACTGCTGGGCGGCTTGCCCGCCGGCATCCATCCGGGGGAACTGACCTGGGAGGCTCTGGCCTGGGAGCGGGAGACAGAGCAGTTCCTGCGGCGGGGAAGGCTGCAGTGCAGGGCATACTTCCTGGCCCAGACAGAGGATGAGGAGACCATGTTTTTGGATTTCAGATTGAAGGGAGCAGTGACCACGTGAGCGAGATCATGCATGAGCGGCCGGGGGTGTACTCCACCTATGACGCATCGGCGCTGGTGTCTGCGGGCAGAGCCGCAAAGGTCATCGGTGTGGCGGCAAAGGCCGTGAAGGGCACCGCCGGAGAGGTGGTGACCCTGACAGGCTATGCCGCCGGCGTGGCGGCATTCGGAGAGGACAGTGCGTCAGCACCGGGGATGAGCACGATCCTGCGGCTGCTGTTCGCCAACGGCGCCGCCACTGTGGCGGCGGTCCGGGTGGCGGAGGCCGGCGCGGTGAAGGACTACCAGGATGCCTTTGCCGCTCTGGGGGATCAGGAGGCGCAGATCCTGGTGTGCGACAGCGCGGAAGAGACGGTGCAGCAGGCCCTTCGGTCTGCGGTGGAGGACGCCTCCTCCGCCCGGATGGAGCGAATCGCCGTGGTGGGCGGTGACGATGAGTCGGCGGCAGAGCTGGTGACCCATGCGGCGGCACTGAACAGCGAGCGGATGGTGCTGGTGGGACCGGATGTTCTGGACAGCGCCGGAAACACGCTGCCCGGCATCTTCGCCGCGGCGGCGCTGGCAGGGGTCATCGCCTCCGGCCGGGACCCGGCGGTGCCCCTCAACGGAGCGGAGATCCGGGGCCTGGGAGGGCTGAGCGCCGCATACAGCGACAACGACATCGACTTGCTGGTGCGGGGCGGCGTGACGCCGCTGGAGAGTGCGGCGGGCGTGGTGTCCCCGGTGCGGGGCATCACCACCCGGACCACCACCGGCGGCGCGGCAGACACCACCTGGCGGGAGCTGACCACCATCCTGATCGTGGACGACGTGGTGCCGGCGGTCCGCCGGGCCCTGCGGAGCAAGTTCTCCCGGGCCAAGAATACCGCCCAGAGCCGCAGCGCCATCCGCTCCCAGGTGATCGTGGAGCTGGAGAAAAAGGTGGCGGAGGAGATCATCGAGGACTACGGAGAGGTGACGGTGTCCGCCTCGGAGGACGATCCCACCGTGTGCCTGGTGGAATTCAGCTTCGCGGTAGCCCACGGGCTGAATCAGATCTATCTGACGGTCCACATCACGGTGTAAGGAGGAGACGGTATGGAAGCAAAGGGATTTCCCACCAGCGCGGACATCTATCTGGAGCTGGACGGGCGAAAGATCGCGGTGGTGCAGAGCTATACCGCCAGAGCCAGCAAATCCAGCCAGAGCGTGGAGGCCTTCGGCGAGAGCGAGCCGGTGGCCACCATCGAGGGGCAGAAGAAATACACCCTGGAGCTGACGCGGCTGTACGCCACAGAGGACGCGGTGACAGACGGCATCAACTTCTACGAGCTGCGGGATTTCTCCCTGGTGATCTGCAAGCCGGACCGGAAGGTCATCTACAGCGGCTGTGAGTGGAGCAGCATCCAGGAGGAGGGACAGCTCAACGCCATGGTGGCGGAGCGAGTGACCGTGGTGGCCTCCAAACGGATCGAGACGACGGCATGACGGAGGAACTGGACGAACTGCGGCCGCCCACGGCCTGGCGGCTGCTGGAGATCTGGCGGCAGACCCGGGAGCTGGCTGAGGAGCCTCTGGAGCGTGCCCTTCTCTGCAATGCCCAGGTGCTGGCGGAGAGCTGTCTGCGTGCGGGGGCGCCGGTCTTCTCTGATGGAGAGGAGGTCCTTGCCCGGCTGACCTCCGGTGAGATGGAGCTGCTCCTGCGGCGGTTGGCGGGCGAGACGCCCGCCGCCGCGCCGTCGGCGGTCAACCGGAGGTTCGATATGGAGCGGTTCCGGGCGCTGAGGGAGGGCTGATATTGTGGAGTATATCCGCGAGACGCTGGAGCGCCAACAGGCCGCTCTGAGGCGGCTGCTTCTGGGAGAGAGGACCGGAGACTCCCCGGAGGCGGGGCGGGAGGCCCCGCCTGCCGGAGATCGCCTGCCGCCGCAGGAGAGCCGGACGGAACAGAGGGCGTTCCGGGAGCTGGCGGCGCAGGAGACGGCGGCGCTCCGCCGTGGGAGTGAGGCCTCGGCAGACGAGAGCGGGAGGGCCCCGCCCGGTGAGAGAGAAACGAGGGCGTCCGCGCAGGGCCCCGAGGCATGGGAGATGCTGGATCAGGCTCTGCTGCGCAGGAGCGCCATGAGGAGAAGCGCGACGGGAGACCCGGAGCTGGCTGGCGCCGGGATCCCCGCCGTCCCGCCGGAAGCGGGGCGGACCGCTCCGGCACCGCCGGCGGCGGAGACGGCAGACCTCCTCACCATTTCGGCGGAGTCCCGATGGAGGGACGGCGGAGGGGGAGCGGAGGCGAAGGCGCTTTCCCGGGCCTTCCAGCGGGATGCCCGCCGGTATGACGGGGGCTTCCGTCTGTATTGAGAAAGGAGGTGGGGGCTTGCGGCTCAAGCCCATGCGGTACAAAGACTATACCTGGCCCCATAATCCGGAGACCTATACGGTGGAATACCGGCGACAGGTGGCGGCCCACAAGGTGCCCCTGGGGGGCTGGTGCCTTCAGGACCTGGGACGGACCCACCGCATCCTGCGGGGGGAGGGGACCTTTGCGGGAGAGGGAGCCTATGAGGAGTTCCAGGAGCTGGCGGCGGTGTTCCTGGAGGAGGGGCCGGGGCTGCTGGTACATCCGGTGTGGCGGACGGTCAGCGCCCACTTCGTGACGCTGGAGCTGCTGGAGAAGCCGCTGCCGGACTATGTGCGCTACAGCTTCGCGTTCTGGGAGGACGGAGGCACCGGCACCGCGCTGACAGAGCTGCCAGCGGAGACAGTGGGCGGCTCCTCCGCAGTGAGCACAGCTTCCGGCGGGGAGACCGGGAGCGGGCGGGTCTGTGTCGTGCGGAAGGGCGACACCCTGTGGGGGATCGCCGGAACATACGGCGTGGCGCTGACGGAGCTGATCCGGGCGAACCCCCAGATCAAAAACCCCAATCTGATCTACCCCGGGGACCGGGTGACGCTGCCATGACGGGACGGATCATCACCAGCGACCACCGGGTCTATGACCTGCCGGCGCTGCTGGCGTGGAATGTGACCTATACCGGCGGGATCCCCTGCGACAGCTTCACCGTCACCTGCCTGTACGACAGGGCCATGGCGGAGCCGCTGCATCTGGCGGCGGGGTTCCTGGCCATGCGGGAGGGGGAGGTCATGCTGCGGGGCATCGTGGATGAGTACGCGGTGGAGCTGACGGAGGCGGGAGCGTCGGTCACTGTCTCCGGCCGGGGCTACGCCGCCCGGCTGCTGGATAACGAGTCCCGGCCGGTGACATACCAGGGCGCCACGCTGGCGGAGATCGTCCGGTGTCATGTGACGCCCTACGGCATCTCTGCCGCGGAGATCGCCCCGATATCCGCCTCATCCGTGTACACGGTCGCCTCCGGCACCAGCCAGTGGAAGGCGCTGGAGGATTTCTGCCGGACCTACGGGGGGTTCTCTCCCCGCTTCCGGCGGGACGGAAAGCTGCTGGCGACACCGGAGACGGACAGCGGGCAGCGGCTCGTCATCAGCGATGACAGCCCGGTGCTCTCCTGCGCATTGCGGGAGGACCACTACGGCGTGCTGACGGAGGTGCTGGTCATCGACAAGACCCGGAACGTGTCCTACAGCGTGCAGAACCCGGACATGATCGCCCGGGGAGGACAGTGCCGGCGGGTGGTCTACACACCGGGACAGAGCACCTGGGCGGCCATGCGGTACACCGGAGAGTACCAGATCCGGCGATCCCGGGAGGAGGAGCGGACTGCAGAGGTGAAGCTGCCGGGGACATTCCTGGCGTTTCCGGGGGACACGGTCCGGCTGGAGCTGGAGACCGTGGGCCTCACCGGAGAGTACCGGGTGGCGGAGGCGGAGAACGAGGCCTCCTCCGAAAAGGGGGAGACCATCACTTTGACATTGAGGGAGCGGATGTGAGATGTGGCTATCCAGACAGATCAAGCCCGCGGTACCCACCGCAGACGCGGATCTGGGCATGACCACCATCGCCGGGGACAGCGTGGGGGTCATCACCCGCGGGGAGGTGCGGGCCCTGCCGGTGTACGGACCCGGCGGCTACGTGTGGCTGCCGGAGAGCGGCAGCACGGTGCTGGTCATCAAGGGCGGGCCCGGCGGTGAGGAGCAGTGCGTGGCCGGACAGCGTCTGGCCCAGGCTCCGGAGGACATGGCGCCAGGCGAGGTATACCTCTTCGGCCCGGGCGAGAACAGCGTCTATCTCCGCAGCGATGGGACCATCGAGCTGCGGGGAGGAGCCGTGGAGATCTGGGGGAGTCTGACGATCAACGGCGAGCCCTACAAGCCCTGCCGATGCTAGGAGGAAGAGATGGGACTTTGTCTGCGGAATGGTGACTATGTGCCGGACGGCCGGGGCGGCCTGCGGCGGGCGGAGGGGCAGGAGGCCCTGCTGGAGCGGGTGCTGTTCCGGCTGACGGCCCGCCGGGGGACCTTCCCGTTTCTGCCGGAGCTGGGAAGCCGGCTTTGGCAGCTGGGCCAGCTGTCCGCCGCCCAGCGGCAGAGCGCGGCGGAGCAGTATGTTGCGGAGGCCCTGGCGGCGGAACCGGGGCTCTCTGTGGAGCAGGTGCGCTTCGAGGAGCTGGCGGGCGGCCGGGCACAGGTGACGGCGGAGCTGATCTTCCGGGGTGAGCGGCTGGCCGTCACAGCGGAGGTATCGTGAAAGGGAGGGGCATGTGAAGACCACAGAGGAGATCTATGAGGGACTGTTGGCAGCGTTTGCCCAGCGGGCAGGGTTCACGCCGGAGGCGGACTGTGACCTGTCGGTGCGGCTCTATGCCGCGGCGGCGGAGCTCCAGTCCCTGGACATCCAGGCGGAGTGGGTGCTGGACCAGAGCTTTCCCCAGACGGCCCAGGGGATATATCTGGATCGTCACGCCCAGATGCGGGGCATCGCCCGGACAGCGGCCACCCGCGCGGTGGGGACCATACGGTTCACTGTTGCGCGGGCGTCTACGGCGCCCCTGTCCATTGAGAGCGGGACCGTCTGCATGACGGCGGACGAGGTGCGCTTTCAGACCACGGCGGATGCGGTGCTGGAGGCGGGGGAGCT
>CALWOF010000064.1 GCA_944382995.1 uncultured Oscillospiraceae bacterium
CTGGTGAACACCGGCTGGAACGGCACCGGCAAGCGCATCTCCATCAAGGACACCCGCGGCATCATCGACGCCATCCTGGGCGGCGCCATTCTCAACGCCCCCACCAAGACCATCCCCTACTTCGGTCTGGAGGTCCCCACGGAGCTGGAGGGCGTGGACACCGGCATCCTGGATCCCCGGGACACCTATGCCGATCCCGCTGAGTGGGACGAGAAGGCCCGAGACCTGGCCTCCCGCTTCATCAAGAACTTCGCCAAGTACACCAGCAACGAGGCCGGCAAGGCCCTGGTCGCCGCCGGTCCCAAGGTGGACTAATCATCTATCTGCCGACGCCGCGGTCAGCCGCAGGACGGCGGTCTTGGGCAGCAGCCTGTGATTTCTTCCCGCGGTGCAGCAAAGCCCCCGCTCTGCCTGAAGCAGAGCGGGGGCTTGTTCTCATTTTCCGCCGCCCGGACGCACCCAGGTATCTTCTCCGCCATAGCAGACCACCAGCTGGCGGCAGGCTGGGCAGTGGCAGGCCGTCAGGGTCGAGGCGCCGCTCAGAAACCCCAGCAGCACACCGCCCTTCTTCTCCACCCGCTCCCGGGTGCGCCAGATCAGGCAATCCTCTTGGCCCGGAAGCCAGTACATCTCACTGTCAGAGTAGAGATGTCCGGCGATCATCTCGGCGCCGCAGGTCGGACACTTCATTTCCTGCTCACCTCCCTCAACAGATGTACTCCCCGCAGTGGGGGCAGTAGTGGGGAACGCCGCCGTGGGTGTCCCAGAGTCCACCACAGTGGGGGCAGCGGAAGAACAAGAACGTCTGCAATATGCCGGCCAGCAAAATCAGTACGCCCACCGCAGCCAGCCATTCAACGCCAGCCAGAAAGGCCGCTCCCATCATCAGGAGCCCGGTGATCCCTCCAACCTGCATCAGCACATAGCTTTTCTGATAGTCCATAGGCGCCTCCCGCTCAGTTCAGGGGCTTCTTGCAGAAGGGACAGGTCTTGGGCAGGGTCCGCTTGGGCAGGTCCCGCTTGCAGTGGGGGCAGTGGTAGAAGAAATTCATCTGCAGCGTCCCGCCCAGCACACAGATGATGCCGATGCCGCCGACCGCCAGCTGGTTGGTCAGGCCGCCGATCAGCATCACCAGGATGCCGACGATGCCCAGGACGCGCATCAGATAGTAGCTGGTCTTGTAATTCATGTCGCTCACCTTCTTTCCCGCGGTCCGTCCGCTCATGTCCGGTCCGGGAATTTTTCACAGAGGCGGTCCAGCTCGCCGATCAGGGCGGTCAGTTCCTCCCCGGTCATGGTGCAGGCCACCTCCGCCGTGTCGTCTCCGTCCATGGTGTTGGGCAGGTAGAAGGACACGTCCAGGCCGAAGGCGTCCTCTCCCGCCGCCCGGGCGCTCACGGAGAAGTAGAACCCCTCCTGAAAATCGCTCTCATACCGGTCCCGGATGCCGGCCCGGAGCACCTTCAGCCCGGCGGTCATCTCCTGGAGCTCATGGGTCAGCAGGCAGCTGTTGGAGTCCTTGACGATGCCGCCGTCCTCCTTGTTCCAGGTGGCCCGGAGCACCAGCCAGTTGGGGTCGTCGCTGGTGGGGTCGCCGGCGTCCGGCGGGAATTCGTAGTTCACGATGTCCAGATGCAGACTGGACGCTTCATTGCGGAACAGCATAGGGTCTCCTTTTCAGTCGTTGTGATGGGCGGCGTAGAACACATCGTAGTCCGCCAGCTGCCGCGCCAGCAGGGCCGGGGTGTCCAGTCCGTAGGGGCAGCGGGATTTGCAGGCGTCGCAGTGGACGCAGTTTTCGATCTGGTGCATCTTGGCGTACCACTCGTCGCTTAAGTAGGGCTTGTAGGGGGCCCGGCCCAGCAGCTGCATCATCCGGGCCGCCTGGGGAATGTCGATGCCGGCGGTGCAGGGCAGGCAGTAGCCGCAGGAGCGGCAGAAGTCTCCGGCCAGCTCCTTCCGGTCACGGTCGATCACCGCCTGGAGCTCCGGCGTCATCCGGGGGTCCTTCTCCGTCAGGGCCAGCCACTGGTCCAGCTCCCACTCGTGCTGGATGCCCCAGATGGGCACCACGGTGGGGTGCTCCCGCATGAAGGCGTAGCAGGCCTCGGCGTTGTTCAGCAGGCCGCCGGAGAGGCCCTTCATGGCGATGAAGCCCATGTCGTGCTGCCGGCACAGCTCCACCAGCTCCAGGTCCTTCTCCGTGGCCAGGTAGCAGAAGGGGAACTGGAGCGTCTCGAAATTCCCAGAGTCGATGGCCTCATGGGCCACCTTCAGCCGGTGGTTGGTGATGCCGATGTGGCGGATGTAGCCCTTTTCCTTTGCCTCCAGCGCGGCGGCGAAGGGGCCGTCCGGGTCGTTGATGTCCGGCAGCACCGCCGGATTGTGGAACTGGAACAGGTCGATATAGTCCGTCCGCAGGGCACGGAGGCTCTGCTCGATGTGGGCCCGGACGGTCTTCCTGTCCCCGCCGCCGCTTTTGGTGGAGATCACCACGTTCTGCCGCACGTCATGGAGGGCCTCGCCCAGCTTTTCCTCGCTGTCGGTGTACATATTGGCAGTATCGAAGTAGTTGATGCCCGCCTCGTAGGCGCGGCGCACCAGCTTCACCGCATCCGCCCTGGAGATGCGCTGGATGGGCAGCGCGCCGAACGCCGTCTTGGTGACCATCAGGCCGGTCCTTCCCAATCTGATCTTTTCCATGGTCGTCCTCCTTCCCCGCCCGGGGCGGGTGATTTTCCCTCGCTTTGGATTGTATCACATTTTTCCGGGTTTGCAAACCGCTTTTCATGTGGTATGATGAGAGAGTGGTCTGGCGCGGAGCTGTCCGGAGAGGCGGTGCCCGGCGCCCGGACCGCCGGCAGCAGAAGACGGTGGACTGTGTCCGCCCGGGGACAAGGAGGCGCCTGATGGGTTCCAAACCGCTCCATTTGAAAGTGACTCTGCGGATCTACAGCGACGATGACCAGCGGTGCTTCGGCCCCGGCATCGCTACGCTGCTCCAGCGGGTGCGGGAGCACCGCTCCCTCCGTGCCGGGGCCGCCTCCATGGAGATGGCCTACTCCAAGGCCTGGCGGATCATCCGCACGGCGGAGTCGGTGTTCGGGTGCAAGCTGCTCGCCTCCACCATCGGCGGCCCCCACGGCGGCGGCGCCGTGCTGACGCCGGAGGCGGAGCAGCTCCTGGCGGCCTATGAGGCCTACTGTGCCGATGTGGGGGCTTATGCCCAGGCGAAATTTCAGGAGGTCTTTCACCCCTTCCAGCCGGAGGAGCCCGGCAGAGAGGTGCCTCAGCTCTGAGAAAACTGTGGGGGACGGCGCCCCGAAAAGACAGAAAAAGGCGGAAGCGGCATAGCCGCTTCCGCCTTTTTCTGCGATGAAACGCGCCTCTCCCGGAGGGGTTCAGCCCTTCTGAGTGGGATCCTCCTCCGTGGGGCTGGGGATGGGGTGCTCCTTGTGGGCCACCATGGTCTGGATCAGCTCCACGGTCCGGCCCAGGCCCAGATAGCTGGAGTCGATGCAGAAGTGGTAGCTGTCCACACTGCCCCATTTCTTGGAAGAGTAGTACTCGTAGTAAGATGCCCGGCGCTTGTCGGTCTTTGCGATCAGCTGGCGGGCCTTTTCCGGCGTCACATTCTGCCGCTTGGCCACCCGCGCCACCCGCACGTCCATGGGGGCGCTGATGAACAGGCTCAGATGGTTGGGATAGTCCGCCAGGGCATAGTCCGCGCACCGGCCGATGATGACGCAGGGTCCCTGGTCGGCGATGTGGCGGATGGTGTTGAAGGTAGCCAGATACACCTGCTGCTCCAGGGAATCCCCCACCCCTGTGCCCGGCAGAGCGAACATATAGGAGTCCATGGCGATGGAGTACAGAAGGCTCTTGGGCCGTTCGTCAAAGTTCTCAAAAATCTTCTCGCAAAGGCCGCTCTTCTTGGCGGCCTCCTGCAACAGCTCCTTGTCGTAGAAGGGAATGCCCAGCTCCTTGGCCACACGGATGCCGATCTCCTTGCCGCCGCTGCCGAACTGGCGCCCGATGGTGATGATGGTCTTCATAGAGAACCCTCCTCTCCTGATTGCCTTTATTATACAGCAAAAAAGCGAGGCCGTCAAACGGTAACCGGAGACTGCTTCAGGGGTCCTCCTTCTCCTCCTCCTCCGGTGGCAGGGGATGCCAGGGCTGCTCTTTTCCGGGAAGGAAGCGGCGCAGCACGGCGTCCTTCACCGTCTCCACCAGGGCGAACCAGAGGCGGCCCACGATAAAGACGACCACCAGCACCAGGAGGAAGGCGCCGGCCGCACCCAGGAACGTGAGCATGGACGCACCCCCTTATTTCGTGGCGTACCGGGTCTTGAAGAAGGTCTCAAAGGCCTGCTGCTCCGGGCCCTGGTCCGCGTAGATGAACAGCTTCTCATCCTCCAGCCACTCGAAGGTGGTGATGGACAGGTAGTGCTTCCCGTCGGGATAGATGATGAAGGCGTCCGTTGGGTATTTGTTCTGATAGGCCTTTTTCACCGTGGAGCGGGGGCAGATCTCTGCATCGCCGCAGCCGGACAGGTCCGGCACCGTGGGGACCACCGCCACCGTGGGCTCCGGTCCCTCCTTCCAGCCCACGATGAGGCTGGTATAGGTGGTCTTGCTGCCGTGGACCAGGCCGTAGTTGAACCGCTTCACATCCTCGGTGTAGGCGGCCATCAGCTGGTAGGTCCCTCCGTCAGGCACCACGCTGTCAAACAGCCGGCGCATCTTCCGCTTGTTCTCGTCGCTCTTGGCCTGGTCGATCTCAGGCCCCTTGAACAGTTTTCCGAAAAATCCCATGACTGCACCTCTCTGCTTTCTTCGATCTCAGATTTATATTGACCCATCATTTTAATATAGTCAATATATTGATATCATAGCAAAACAGACCGGGATATGCAAGTGGGTAAATATCACAAATGAAAAAAAGACCGCCTCAGCGGTCTTTCTCCCCTCTCCGCAGGGAGGAGAGGTAGTTCACCAGGAATTTCACGTGGAGCTCCGCCGTCTCCTCCAGATAATCCGGGAAGAGGAAGGGCATGGACTCCGGCACGGAGTTGTGGAACAGGAGGCAGGAGAACACCAGGTTGGCCAGCACCTCCGGCGGGCAGTCCGCCTCCCGGATCTCCAGCAGCGCCATCAGCTGGAGGAAGAACGTCCGCTGGCCGGGGCGGAAGTCCTGGAACCGCTCCGGCGCCAGGCGGCTGTGGAGGTCCGCCTCCTCCCGCTGGGTCATCACCAGGATCCCGTGATCCCGGTGACGGAGGATGGTCTGGAAAAAGGATTCCACACGGTCCTCCCAGGTGCCCTCCGGCTGGGAGAGCTCCTGCTCCAGCAGGCGGCACAGGCGGCTGCGCTGCTCCTCCATCAGTTGGAGGGAGAAGTCCTCCAGAGAGTCGAAAAACGTGTAGAAGAAGGGCTTGGAGATGCCGACGCACTTCGTCAGCTCCGCCAGGTGCAAGCCCCGCAGGCCCCGTTCCACGGCGATCTGAAGTCCCGTGTCCAGCAGCGCCTGCCGCACCCGGGCCCGGTCCTCCTCCGTATAGCTCTTGCGGGCCATGGCGTCCCCTCCTCTCATTTTTTCAGTATAGCACAACGCGCGGAAAATGGAAATAGGCGGGCGCCCGGTTTCCGGGCAAAAAACGGCACAGCCGCTCTTCAGCGGCTGTGCCGTCCGTTTTCTCTCACGCCTCCGGCATGGGCTTGCCCAGCCGGCGGTACATGGTCTTCTTCACCGCCCGGAGGATGTTCTCATACCCGGTGCACCGGCACAGATGGCCGGAGAGGAGCTTGCGCAGCTCCGCGTCCGTGTACTCCTTTCCGCTCTCCAGGATCTCCACCGCCGTCAGGATGAAGCCCGGGGTGCAGAAGCCGCACTGGATGGCCGCCTCCTCCGCAAAGGCCTGCTGGATGTCGGAGAGCTCCCCGTTGGGCCCCAGCAGCCCCTCCAGCGTGCGGATGTGCTTGCCCTCCGCCCAGACTGCCAGATAGATACAGGAGTTGAAGGCCTCCCCGTCGATGAGGACGTTGCAGGCGCCGCACTCCCCCACCTCGCAGCCCTTCTTCACGGAGGTCATCCGGAAGTCGTTGCGGAGCATGTCGGTGAGGCTGGCCCGCACGTCCACCGTGCGCTCCACGTCCTTGCCGTTGAGGTTGAAATGGACCGTCTGATACTGCATCACGTGTTTCTCCGCCATCACAGGTCACCTCCCGCCAGCTTGACCGCTTCAACGAACGCCCGCCGGGCGCTCTCCACCGCGATGTGCATCCGGAAGTCCTTGGCCGCCCGCCAGGAGTCCCGGGGATGGATGTCCTCCTTCACCGCCCTGGCGAACCGGTCCGCCAGGTCCATGGAGACCGGCTGTCCGGCAGCCAGGGTCTCGGCGGTCTCCGCCCGCAGGGGAACCGGGCCCGCCACGCCGAAGGCCACCCGCGCCCGCTCCACCGTCTGCTTGTCGGCGGAGAGACGGACGTTCACGGACGTGCCCAGGGTGGCGATGTCCATGGCGCTGCGCATGGCGTACTTGATGTAGTGGCCGAAGGTGTTCTCATAGCTCTCCTTCGGGATCAGGATGGCGGTCTGGATCTCACCGGGACGGATATCCACCTGCCCGGCCCGGATGTAGAACTCCCGGATGGGTGTCCGCCGGACACCGTCTGGCCCCGTCAGCTCCACGATGGCGTCATAGGCCATCAGGGTGGAGGCGGAGTCGGCGGAGGTGACGCCGTTGCAGGTGTTGCCGCCGATGGTGCCGATGTTGCGGATCTGCGGGCCGCCCACCTGGTCCACAGCTTCGCCCAGGACGTTCATATACTTCTGGATCAGCGGGTCCCGGGTGATGTGGGAAAAGCTGGTGAGGGAGCCGATCCGCAGCGTGCCGTCCTCCTCCAGGGACACGCCCCGGAGCTCGTCAAGGCCGTAGATGGAGATCAGCTCCGCGCCGGCCCGCTTGCCCTCCCGCATCTGCACCAGCACGTCGGACCCGCCGGCGATGATCTGGGCCTCCGGGTGTGCCGTGCGAAGGGATACCGCGTCTGCGACGCTCTTTGCCTGATACAGGGCTTTCATATCATACATGGATGGTTCCCTCCTTTACTCGTCGATGAGGCCCGCCTCTTTGAAGCCCCGGTAGAGGACGTGAGGCGTGATGGGACAGTCGTCAAAGGCCACGCCGGTGGCATTGAGGATGGCGTTGCGGATGGCCGGCGCCGGGGAACAGGCCGGCGGCTCGCCCAGGGCCTTGGTGCCGAAGGGAGACGTGGGCTCCGGATTCTCCACGAACGCCGCCTGCAGCGTGGGGTGGTCCATAAACGTGGACAGCTTGTAGTCCAGCAGGTTGTTGTTCAGGGGCCTGCCGGTCTTCTCGTCGAACTTCAGCTCCTCGCTGAGGCCGAAGCCGATGGCCATGGACATGCCGCCGTGGACCTGGGCCTCCGCCAGAGCGGGGTTGATGAGCCTGCCGCAGTCGTGGACGTTCACGATGTTCAGCAGCTTCACCTGGCACATGGGGATGTCCACCTCCACCTCGGCAAAGGAGCAGCCGAAGGAGTAGGCGTTGGACTTGATCTGGGCCGTGGTCTCCGCGGTGATGTGCTGACTGTGCTCCAGGGAGTAGAGGCTCTCTGTCGCCAGCTCGCCCAGGGTCTTGAGGACCCGGCCGTCCTCCCTGCGGACGATCTTGCCGTCCACCAGGTCCAGCACCGCCACGGGCATCCGGGTCTGCTCATGGGCCACCTCCAGGATACGCTCCCGGAGGGCCTTGGCGGTCTGCACGATGGAGAAGCCGCCGATGTACGTCTGCCGGGAGGCATAGGCGCCGGTGCCGAAAGGCGTCACGTCGGTATCCTGCGTGGACACCGCGTGCACATCCTCCACCGGCACGCCCACTGCCTCCGCCACCATCTGGGTGTAGGCGGTATCACAGCCCTGGCCGATCTCCGTCTCGCCGGTCTGGAACTGGAGGGAGCCGTCCTGGTTGAGCACCAGCCGGCAGGAGGAGGACTCCAGAGAGATGGGCCACACGGCGGTGTTGTACCAGAACACCGCAAGGCCCACGCCCTTCCGGATGGGACCGGTCTGGTTCTGGTATTCCCGGTATTTCCGGGCATAATCCAGCAGCGCCATGCCCTTGTCCATGCACTGGTTGAAGGTGTCCGTGTACAGCTCGTTCCTGGAGAATGCGTCGGTATACCCCACCGGCATCAGATTCTTCCGCCGGAAGGCGATGGGATCCATATTGAGGCGGGCGCAGATGTCGTCGATGTGGCACTCGCTGGCCCACATGGCCTGGGGGATGCCGTAGCCCCGCATGGCGCCGGCGGCGGGGCGGTTGGTGTACACCGTCCAGCTGTCGCACTCCAGGTTGTCGCAGGGATAGAGCTGCGGAAAGGCGCCCATGCCCTTGGCCACGATGCTGTGGCCGTGGGAGGCATAGGCCCCCTGGTTGGACCAGGCCTCGAATTTCCGGGCCGCCAGAGAGCCGTCCGGCCGCACCCAGGAGATGATGTGGGTGCGGATGGCGTGGCGGACCCGGTTGGAGACGAAGGTCTCCTCCCGAGAGCACTCCAGATGCACCAGTCGCCCTCCCACCTGGGTGGAGAGCCAGGCGCACAGAGGCTCGTACAATGCGTCCTGCTTGTTGCCGAAGCCGCCGCCGATGTAGGGCTTGACGATCCGCACCTTGCCCCAGGGGAGCCCCAGGGCCTGCCCCACCACCCGACGGATGATGTGGGGGATCTGGGTGGAGGTGACCACCACCACTCTCCCCGCCTCCTCATAGGCGAAGCAGCCGTGGTTCTCGATGTGGCAGTGCTGGACCGTGGGGGTGTCGTACCAGCCCTC
>CALWOF010000065.1 GCA_944382995.1 uncultured Oscillospiraceae bacterium
AAGCCGGACACGAAGGACAAGTCCAGTTCGTCGCGCCCATCTGTATAGGAGAGGTATTCCAGATTTTTCATCTCCTGGAGATTCTGGAAATCCGCTTCATCTACCAAGACATCATCCAAAAACAACTGCGTCAGCGCCGTGCTGTACTCCTGTCCGGCGATGGTGACCTTGGGGGCCAGTGCCTCCGCCACGGGGTTGGCCCCGCCGCCTCCGTCCGCCGTCTCTCCACCCCCACCGCCGATGGCAATGCCGATGCCCAGCACGACTACTACCGCCGCGGCGATGCCGGCGATGAGGGCGGGCTTGATTTTCTTTTTCTCAGTCTGAGCGGGCGCCGCCGCGCCGCCGGAGGCGGGCACCTCCACCACCTGCTGGGACTCGATGGCGTCCAGGAACTCCTGGGCGTTCTGGAACCGGTCCTCCGGCTGGACGGCAAGACCCTTGAGAATCGCCTTGTCCAGATACTCCGGGATGTCGATTCCGCACTGGGAGATGGGTACCAGTTCGTCATGATCCAGCCGCTCTAAGCTCTCCGGCGGCAGGAAGCCGGTGATGGCCGCGTAGAAGCAGGCGGCGCAGGAGTAGACGTCCGTGAAGGGGCCCTGGCGGCTGCGGCGGATGTACTGCTCCTTGGGGGCGTAGCCCACTTTCAGAATCACGTCCAGGCTTTTGCTCTTGTCGCCGATGGAGTACCGGGCAGAGCCGAAGTCCAGCAGCTTCACGATCCCGTCTTTGGTGATGTAAATATTATCGGGGGTCACGTCACGGTGGATGAACCCCTCCTGATGCACCGCCGTCAGGGCCCGGAGCACCGGGATCATCACATTCAGCGCTTCCTCCACGCTGATTTTCCCGCCGTGGTTGGCGATGTAGGTCTTGAAGGAGATTCCCTCGATGTAGTCCATGACGAAATAGGACGTGTCGTTTTCGTCAAAGTAGCTGGACACACCGGCGATGTTGGGGTTGCCGATGAACTTGGCCAGGGTCCGGGCCTCCTCCTGGAACCGCTCGGCGCCGTAGGCGAACTCCTCGGACTTGGTGTCCATCATCACAGAGACCGTGGTACCGCCCACCCGGGTGGCGATCTCGCCAGGCATGAACTCCTTGATGGCGACCTTGGCGTTCAGCTGGGTATCCAACGCAAGGTAGGTAATGCCAAAGCCGCCCTGGCCCAGCACCCGGCCCACGATGTAGCGGTCATTGAGCACCGTCCCGGCCCGCAGGGCCACGGGAAATTTTTTCTCGTTCTCCGCCAGGTCGAAGCCGCAGTAGGGGCAGGGGCCCGCCGCGTCCGGCTTCTCCTGAAAGCAGTTGTAGCAGAGATGGCTGTCAGCAAATGGGCGCTGCATGGCGATCATACTCCTCCGTCAGATTTTTCAGCGGCCCTCTTCATCAGTAGAGGGTCTTCTCCCCCTCCGCGAACAGCTTGTCGTTGACCTGCTGCAGCGTCATGCCGTGGGAGATCCCGTAGGCGATGATGGCCTCCCGCCTCTGCTTCGGGTAGAGCGGCGCGTAGGCGGCCTGCTTGAGCAGCTGCTGGGTCTCCTCCAGGGAGACCTCCATCCCGATGCAAAGGCACAGCAGCCGGTCCCGGGAGGGATTGCGCCGGCCGGAGAACACCTGGTGGAGATACACCTCGCTCATGGCCGACCTCCGGGCCAGCGCGGCCTTGGAGAGCGTCTGCCGCTCATACAGCTGCGCCAGGTGCTCCGTGATATCCTGATCGGAGAAGATCTCCGCATTTCCCCTCAGGTAGGCGTCGATGCTGGCGGAGGCCATCAGCTCCTCGGTGAGGTCGTCGGTGGACCTGTTCCGCATCCCGCTTCACCTCCTTTGACTTTCCTGTCAAAATATTCTATACTAATTTTACAACTCTTTGCGTCAGGATACAATATGCTGGCTGCATAGTGTTGCAGGTTTTTTCTGGGAGGGCGCGGCATGTACCAGTGGTTTTCGGACGCTTTGGCGCGGGAATTTCAGGAGGAGCAGCTGCTCAAGCGCAGCAGCCGCGGCAGTGTGCAGCTGCTGCGGCACAAGGGCTCCGGGCAAAGATTCGTCCTGCGCCGCTTCCGGGGCAATGCCGAGGTCTACCGCCAGCTCCTGCGCTGCACCTGCAAAAATCTGCCGGAGATCTTTGAGACCGCCTCCCGGGAGGAGGAGCAGCTGGTCCTGGAGGAGTATATCCAGGGGGATACCCTGGACTTCCTGCTGAAAGGGGCCCTGTTCACCCCGGGCGAGACCAGACAGATCGTCACCCAGGTGTGCACTGCCCTGTGGGTGCTCCACTCCCTGGGGGCCGTCCACCGGGACGTAAAGCCGGAGAACATCATCCTGCGGGGAAGCGAGGCCGTCCTCATCGACTTCGACGCCGCCCGGCTCTACAAGCCGGAGGAGACCGGGGACACCCAGGTCCTGGGCACCACCGGCTTTGCCGCCCCGGAGCAGTACGGCCTGTCCCAGACCGACCGGCGGGCCGACATCTATGCCGTGGGCATTCTGATGAACGTGATGCTCACCGGGGAGCACCCCTCCCGGCGGCTGGCTTCGGGCCGGCTGGGCCGGGTGGTGGAGCGGTGTACCCAGGTCAGCCCGGACAAGCGCTACCCCGATGTAATAAAGCTGATGGAGGCACTGTGAGATGACGGAGAACTGCAAGCCCTGCCCCCACTGCGGGGCCTCCCTTCCTGCGGAGGCCTCCTTCTGCCCCTGCTGTGCCAGGAGCGTCAACCATCGGCAGGCCCTTGTTCCGCCGGCTCCGGGCCGGCGGAAGGCTCTGCGCAGAGCCCTCTGCGTCCTGCTCCTCCTCCTGGCGGTGGGAGGGGGATTGTCCTGGTACAGCTCCTCCCAGCCGCAGGTCTGCGACGGGATCGGTGAGATCACATATACCGCCGGTGGGAACACCTACCGCCTGTTCCTCGCCGATGCCGACGGCCTGCCTCTGAGCACCTCCCACATGACCGTCTCCGCGGGCCAGGCCACCCGCTTCCCGGCGCGCCTGTACATCCAGGACGGGGAGAGCGGGAGCGATGCCGGAGTGGATTTTCTGGAGTTGGCGTCCCAGGTCACCGCCTCTTTCCCCGCTCCCTCCGTGGGCGGGAACAACATCGCCTGCACCGCCCCCGCCCCCCACGAGGCCCTCCCAGAGGCCGCGCTGGTGAGCTTTGTGGATTTTACGGCCAGCCGTGATTTCACCGCCCAGCTCCTCTGGGGCATCACCATGAAAAACGGGGACGTGATCCGCCTGCGTCAGGAGCTGGACATCTCCGTCTCCCAGACCTACGACTACTACCCGGAGGACGCCCCCATGAACACCGCGGAGGAGCTCCAGGCCCTGCTGGACCAGCTGGCCGCCTCGCTGGAGCCGGACGCGCAGGTCAACCTGCACCTGCCCGCCGTCACCTACCAGGGGGAGTCCCTCACCCTCCCCCGCGCCTTCCATCTCTACGGCGCCGCCGAGGGAGCGCAGCCCACCACCTTCGCCCTCCCGGTCCAGATCGAATATGATGCCTCCGGCCGGATCACCTACCTCTACGATCTGGTCTTCCAGGGCGCCGGCGCCGGCACCGCCCTGACCTCTCGGGTACGGACGTGGGTGGAAAACTGCACCTTCACCGACTGGGACACCGGCTTCCTCTGCACCGGGAACAGCTGGGGCAACGCCATCTCCTGTGTCTTTGCGGACAACGGCGTGGGCTTCCGCTTCGACAGCGGCGACGTCACCCCCGTCCACTCCATGTACAACGACAACCGGTTCCAGAACAACGGCACCGCCGTGGTGCTGGAGCAGGTCCCCTCCCAGCTGACGCTGGATTTCCAGGGCTCCCTATTCCAGGGCAACGGCGCCGATATCGACAACCGGTGCGGTCACCCCCTGGACCTCTCCCAGGCGATCTTTGCGTGACCGCGGGGCCGCGCGCAATGCTCCGCCGGGGGATTGACAATCCTCCGGCGGGGGCGTATAATCCGTGGTAATTGAATCAGGATCTTCAGGGCGGGGTGTGATTCCCCACCGGCGGTACAGCCCGCGAGCCGAAAGGCATGACCCGGTTTGATCCCGGGGCCGACAGTATAGTCTGGATGAGAGAAGATCGCGGGACCGCAGGAGGATGTGCCTGCGCCCATGTTCGTCCGCTCTGGAATGCATGCATTCCAGGGCGGCTGCGTTTTTACCGGACGGTATCATCATCCGTCCACGCTCTCCGATGCCCTGGACCGCTGGTTCAGGGCATTTTCTTTTTCGGAGGCGGACCATGAACGACAGCGACTATATGCGCCTGGCCCTGGAGGCGGCGTCCCGGGGCATCGGCTGGACCAGCCCCAACCCCCTGGTGGGGGCCGTCCTCGTCAAGGAGGGCCGGATCATCGGCCAGGGCTGGCACGCCCGGTGCGGCGGTCTCCACGCGGAGCGCCACGCCCTGAAAAGCTGTACAGAGGACCCGGCGGGAGCCACCCTGTACGTCACCCTGGAGCCCTGCTGCCACCAGGGCCGCCAGCCCCCCTGTACGGAGGCCATTTGCAGCGCCGCCATCCGCCGGGTGGTGGTGGGCAGCGTAGACCCCAATCCCCTGGTGGCCGGAAGGGGCGTGGAGATTCTCCGCTCCCGCGGCGTAGAGGTGGAGACCGGCGTGCTCCGGGTGGAGTGCGACGCCCTGAACCGGGTGTTCTTCCACTACATCCGCACGAGGCGGCCCTATGTGGTGATGAAGTACGCCATGACCCTGGACGGCAAGATCGCCGCCTACACCGGTGCCTCCCGGTGGATCACCGGCGAGGAGGCCCGGCGGCGGGTGCATCAGGACCGGCACCGGTACCGGGGCATCCTGGCGGGGGTGGGCACCGTCCTGGCGGACGACCCCCTGCTGACCTGCCGGATGGAGGGCGGGCGGGATCCCGTGCGGATCATCTGCGACACGCAGCTGCGCACGCCCCTCACCAGCCGGATCGTCCGGACCGCCGGAGAGACGGAGACGATCCTGGCCACCTGCGAAAAGGCTGCGGAGCGGACCGCCCCTTATACTGCCGCCGGCTGCCGGGTGTGGACCCTGCCGGCGCGGGACGGCCATGTGGACCTGCCCGCCCTGATGGACCGCCTCGGCGCGGTGGAGATCGACAGCGTGCTCCTGGAGGGCGGCGGGACCCTGAACTGGTCCATGCTGGAGGCGGGCCTGGTCCGGCGGGTCCAGGCCTACATCGCGCCAAAGCTGCTGGGGGGCGGAGACGCCAAGTCCCCGGTGGAGGGGCAGGGTGCGGCGGCTCCGGACCTGGGGGCCCGCCTGCGGGATGTGACCGTGACCCCTCTTGGGGAGGACTTTCTGCTGGAAGGCGAGGTGAGTGAAGATGTTCACGGGGATCATTGAGGAGCTGGGCACCATCCGCTCCATCCGGCGGGGAGCGGCCTCGGCGGTGCTGTCCATCGGGGCGGAGGCAGTGCTCTCGGACCTGAGGATTGGAGACAGCGTGGCGGTGAACGGGGTGTGCCTGACGGCCACCGGCGTGGATGGGTCCGGCTTCACCGCCGACGTGATGCATGAGACGCTGCGGCGCTCGTCTCTCGGCGCCCTGGGGCCCGGGAGCCGGGTGAATCTGGAGCGGGCCATGGCGGCGGACGGCCGCTTCGGCGGCCACATCGTCTCCGGCCACATCGACGGCACCGGCACCATCGCGGAGCGGCGGCGGGACGACAACGCCGTGTGGTACACGGTCTCCGCTCCCCCTGCCCTGCTGCGGTACATCGTGGAAAAGGGCTCCGTCGCCATCGACGGCATCTCCCTGACGGTGGCGTCGGTGGAGGCGGACCGGTTCTCCGTGTCTGTGATCCCCCACACGGCGGCGGTGACCCTTCTGGGGGCCAAAGGCCCGGGGGACGTGGTGAACCTGGAGACGGACATCATCGGCAAATACGTGGAGAGGCTGCTGCGGCCCGCGGACACGCCGGCGGCCAGGAGCGGCATCTCCCTGGAATTTTTAGCGGAAAACGGATTCTGAGCAAGGAGGGACCTGATACATGGATACGCAAGCACAGTTCTGTACCGTGGAGGAGGCTCTGGAGGAGCTTCGCTCCGGCCGCCTGATCATCACCATTGACGACCCGGACCGGGAGAACGAGGGAGACCTGATCTGCGCGGCCCAGTTCGCCACCACGGAAAACGTCAACTTCATGGCCATGAAGGCCAAGGGGCTGATCTGCACCCCCATGAGCCCGGAGATCGCCGACCGGCTGGGCCTGGAGCAGATGGTGAAGGTGAATACCGATAACCACTGTACCGCCTTCACAGTTTCCATCGACCACGCGGACACCACCACCGGCATCTCCGCCGAGGAGCGGGGCTACACCTGCCGCAAGTGCGTGGACCCGGCCACCAGGCCGGAGGATCTGCGCCGGCCCGGCCATGTGTTCCCCCTGGTGGCCCGGCGGGGCGGCGTGCTGGTCCGCAGCGGCCACACGGAGGCCACCGTGGACCTGTGCCGCCTGGCGGGGCTGCAGCCGTGCGGATTGTGCTGCGAGATCATGCGGGACGACGGCACCATGATGCGCACCACCGAGCTGCTGGAAAAGGCACAGGAGTGGGGGCTGAAGGTGCTGACCATCCAGGCCCTCCAGGACTACTGCCGCCGCCATGACAAGCACGTGGTCCGGGAGGCCGTGGCCAAAATGCCCACCAGGTACGGCGACTTCCGGATCTACGGCTACGTCAGCGACCTGACGGGAGAGCACCATGTGGCCCTGGTGAAGGGGGAGCTCGGCGATGGGGAAAATGTCCTGTGCCGGGTCCACTCCGAGTGCCTCACCGGGGACGTGTTCGGCTCCAAGCGCTGCGACTGCGGCGAGCAGCTGGCGGCTGCCATGCGGCAGATCGAGGCGGAGGGCCGGGGCGTGGTGCTGTACATGCGCCAGGAGGGCCGGGGCATCGGCCTCATCAACAAGCTCAAGGCCTACGCCCTCCAGGAGCAGGGGCTGGACACGGTGGACGCCAACGTCAAGCTGGGCTTCGCCCCGGACCTGCGAGAGTACTGGACCGGGGCCCAGATCCTCCGGGACCTGGGGGTGAAGACCATGCGGCTTCTCACCAACAATCCGGACAAGATCTACCAGCTCTCTGACTTCGGGCTGGAGATCGTGGAGCGGGTGCCCATCCAGATGCCCGCCACGGCGGAGGATCTGTTTTACCTGCGCACCAAGGAGAAGCGGATGGGACATCTGGTGGAGTACTGAGATCCGCTATCACAGAAAAATCTGACAGGAGGAAACTGCAATGAAGATCTATGAGGGAAAACTGGTATCCGAGGGCATCAAGGTGGGCGTGGTCTGCGCCCGGTTCAACGATTTTCTCGTCTCCAAGCTGCTCTCCGGCTGTGAGGACGGACTGCTGCGCCGCGGCGTCCGGGGAGAGGACATCTCGGTGGCCTGGGTGCCCGGTGCCTTTGAGATCCCACTCGTCGCGAAAAAAATGGCCGAGAGCGGGAAATTCGACGCGGTCATCGCCTTGGGGGCGGTGATCCGGGGCTCCACCAGCCACTATGACTATGTGTGCGCCGAGGTGTCCAAGGGAGTGGCCCAGGCCGCCCTCGGCAGCGGCGTGCCGGTGATGTTCGGCATCCTGACCACCGACACCATCGAGCAGGCCATCGAGCGGGCCGGCTCCAAGGCCGGCAATAAGGGCGCCGAGTGCGCCCAGGGGGCCATCGAGATGGTGAACCTCCTGCGGGCCATGGAGGTCTGAGATCCGGCAAACGGCGGAAAATACGGGGGAGGCAGCATTCGCTGCCTCCCCCGTTCTGCCGGAGAGCTTTTCACAGCACATAGAAGTACACCGCCAGGTAGTGGAAGAAGGACCCGGCCAGGATCAGCAGGTGGAACAGCTCGTGGAAGGTCCACTCCGCCGACAGGTTGGGCCGCTTGAGCGCGTAGAACACCGCTCCCACGGAATAGCAGAGCCCTCCCAATGCCACCAGGGTCAGGCAGGGCTGGCCCAGGACCGTAAAGTCCCGCCACACGAATACCACGGCCCAGCCCATGATGAGGTACACCGCCGTAGAGAGGATGCGCGGCGCGTTGATCCAGAGCATCTTGACCAGGACCCCTGTCAGCGCCACGCCCCACAGCGCCAGACAGAACCGCCGCCCGGCGGGCTGGGGCAGCAGCACGCAGAAGGGCGTGTAGCTGCCGGCGATCAGGACATAGATCATGCTGTGGTCCATCTTCCGCAGCCGCCGCTTCACTCCGCCGCTGGCGGCGGTGCCGGGATAGTAGTGGTAGACGGCACTGGCGGCATACAGGGCGATCATGGACAGGCAGAAGCACATGGCCGCCCCTACCGCCGAGGGGGCCGCCCCTGTCCAGATGCCCCGCAGCAGATACAGCAGCCCGCCTCCCAGGGCGGCAGCCGCGCCGAAGGCGTGGGTCTCGCAGCTGATTCTGTCCTGTGCCCGCTCGAATAGTTTGCGCATGGAATGGTCTCTCCTTCTTGAAGCCGGCTATTCGCCGTCCGTATCGTGTAATATAGTTTTTAATATTATATTATACGGTCATGTGATTTATTTCAAGTAGTATTTGTAAATTTTCTGTGTCTATTCCGGTCTGCGCAAAAAATCCCCGCGGCCGCAGCCGCGGGGATTCAAATCTGATTTGTCATTTCCGGCGACATGCGCGTCAGGGAAATTTCCGCAGCCGCAGCTGCGGAAATCAAGATCCGATCTGTTTTCGGCCGCGACATGTGCGTGGCTCCACAAAAATCCCCGCGGCCGCAGCCGCGGGGATTCAAATTTGACCCGTCATTTCCGGCGACATGCGCGTCAGGGAAATTTCCGCAGCCGCAGCTGCGGAAATCAAGATCCGATCTGTTTTCGG
>CALWOF010000066.1 GCA_944382995.1 uncultured Oscillospiraceae bacterium
CGGTCGCACCGGCGGATGCCCCGCCCGCCGCCGCCGGCGGAGGCCTTCAGCAGCACGGGATAGCCCACGGACTCCGCCGCGGCCAGGGCCTCCTCCACAGAGGCCACGGGGCCGTCGGAGCCGGGGGTCACAGGCACACCGGCGGCGCGCATCAGGTCCCGTGCGGCAGATTTGGAGCCGGCCTTGCGGATGGCGTCCCCGGAGGGGCCGATGAAGGTCAGCCCCGCGGCGGCGCAGGCGTCCGCAAAGTCGGCGTTTTCAGACAAAAAGCCATATCCGGGGTGGACGCCGTCACAGTCCGTGGCCTTGGCCACGGTCAGCAGGGCGGTCTGGTTGAGATAGCTCTCGGAGGCTTTGGCCGGGCCGATGCACACCGCCTGGGTGGCCATCTGGACGTGGAGCGCCTCCGCGTCCGGCTGGGAGTAGACGGCCACCGTCTCGATTCCTAACTCCCGGCAGGCCCGCAGGACCCGCAGAGCGATCTCGCCCCGGTTGGCGATCAGGACCCGCCTCAGCATGGCTTGTAGCGGAACAGCGGCTCGCCGAAGGACACCAGTTCGCCGTCGGATTTGCACACTGTCTCAATGACGCAGTCACAGGGGGCGGGGACCTCGCTCATCATCTTCATGGCCTCGATCAGGCAGACCGTCTGCCCCTTGGATACCCGGTCACCGGGCAGCACAAAGGGCGCCTGGTCCGGAGAGGGCGCGGCGTAGAAGGTGCCCACCAGGGGCGCGTCGATGGAGGGGCCGGCCGCGGCCTGCGGCGCGGGTGCAGGCGCGGATACGGCGGCGGGGACTGCACCGGGGGCGGCGGCCGCGGGTGCGGCCGCGCCGCCGCGGGTCAGCTCTATCGTAAATTCCTGCGTGGACAGCTTCATCGTCTGAGCGGTGCTGCGGTCAAAGCAGGCGACTAAATCAAAAATCTCTTGGTTGGTCATGGCGCATTCCTTTCTCAGCGGAAAGTGAACCCGCCGGAGGGCGTGAGCCCGCCGGCGGGGCAGGGATCCGGATCACTGCTTGTGGGCGTTCAGGTAGTTCATGACGTCGCCGACGGTCTTCATCTCCGCCAGGGCGCTGTCCTCGATGGAAATGCCGGTGGCCTCTTCCAGAGCCATCACCAGCTCCACGGAAGCCAGGGAGTCAGCACCCAGATCGTCAGCCAGGGAGGCCTCCAGAGTGACCTGCTCTGCGTCGCAGCCAAGGGTCTCCACGATGATGTCGCGTACTTGCTCGAAATCCATACTGGTTCTCCTTATGTCAAAAAATGGTGAAATTATTTTAATTAAAAAATTTTAACTAAAATATTTCATGTTGATTTTATGCGGTTTGGGCCCGTTTGTCAAGTAAAATTTTGGACAGATGGACCGGGGCGGCCTGCGGCTGTCAGACCAGGGCGGAGAGGGCCGTTTGAAGGTCCTCGTCGCTGGCGGGAACGTCCCAGAACCGGAGCTCTCCGTCGATCTCCAGGGCGGGGGTGCAGCGGGCGTCCTGGTCCGCCTCCTTCAGCTGACTGCTGGTGACTCTGCAGCCGGGACAGTAGGCATACAGACAGGGGATCTGAAGGCCGCGGCGGTCGATGGCGCCGTCGTCGGTGATCTTCTCCAGGGTGTAGTTCAGACCGAGACTGTCGGCCACGGCCCGGATGCGCTCTATATAATAGTCGTTCCGGGCACAGATGGAGGCATACAGCCGCAGCCGCACAGGGGTGGACATGATGCATCGTCTCCTTTTCTCCGCGCCGGCGGCGCCGGCGGATATGGTCGTTCAGCCCCAGAATACCACAGCAGGAGCCACCGGAAAAGGCCGCTGCCGCGATTTTCGGAAATTTGACGAAAAAAGCTATTTGCTTTTGCGGATATATCCGCTATAATGTGTTGGACATGAGCGAATGTACGCGGGGAAAAGCCCCGTGGGAGAAAGGACGGGAAACCCCTATGAAGATCGTCGTTGTGGGGGCGGGAAAGGTGGGCACGGCGCTGACGCGCCATCTGTCCGCCGAGAACAGGGTCACGGTCATTGACCAGAACCCCCACTTGGTCGACAATATCATCAACATCTATGACGTGATGGGCGTGTGCGGCAACGGCGCCAGCTACGACGTGCAGAAAGAGGCGGACGTGGAGCACACCGACCTGCTGATTGCCACCACCTCCAGCGATGAGATCAATATCCTCACCTGTCTGGTGGCGAAGAAGCTGGGCGTCCGGCACACCATCGCACGGGTCCGCAACCCGGAGTACGGCCGCCAGCTGCGGTTCATGCGCAGTGAGCTGGGCCTCTCCATGGCCATCAACCCGGAGGCTGCCACCGCCAGAGAGGTGGCCCGCGTTCTGCGCTTTCCCACCGCCATGAAGCTGGAGTCCTTTTCCAAGGGACGGCTGGAGCTGGTGGAATATCGGGTCGCGGAGGACACGGCGCTGGACGGGACGCGCCTGTCGGAGCTGTACCGGAATTTCAAGGTCCGGGTGCTGATCTGCGCCGTGGCCCGCCAGGGCGAGACCATCATCCCCTCCGGCGATTTCACCCTGCAGGCCGGGGACAAGATCTATCTCACCGCCGCCCCTCGGGAGCTGGAGAAGTTCTTCCGCCAGCTGGGGGTGTTCCGGGCGAAGGCCTCCTCCGTGATGATCGTGGGCGCCAGCAAGATGTGCTACTACCTGGCCTCCGAGCTGCTGGAGATGGGGATGTCCGTGAAGATCATCGACCAGGACGAGCAGCGGTGCGTATCCATGAGCGAGCGGCTGCCCAAGGCCCTGGTGATCGTGGGCGACGGAACGGACAGCGAGCTGCTGGCCGAGGAGGGCATTGGCCAGACCGACGCCTTTGTGGCCATCACCGGCCTGGACGAGGCCAACATCCTCATGGCCCTCAGCGCTGCCCGGATGTCCGGTGACTGCTGCAAGGTGGTGGCCAAGATCAACCGCAAGTCCCTGCTGGACCTGGTGTCTAACGAGAGCCTCATCGACAGTGTGGTCTCCACAGGTGCGGTGACGGTGGAGCTGATCCTCCAGTACATCCGCGCCATGAAGAACGCCGCGGCCTCCAAGGTCAAGACGCTCCACCGGATCGTGGACGAACAGGTGGAGGCCCTGGAGTTCAATGTGACTCCGGATATCTCCTTTGTCGGCACACCGCTGCGGGATCTGCACCTGAAGCGGGGATTGCTGCTGGCGGGCATCGTGCGGCAGAGCGGGGAGATCATCATTCCCTCCGGCGACGATTCCCTCCGCCTCCACGACGACGTGATCGTGGTGACCACGGATACGCAGCTGGATGACCTCCGGGATATCCTGGAGGAGTGAGAAGGCAGGTAGGTCGCTGTGAATTATCAAATGATCGGCTTTGCCATCGGCCGCATCCTGCTGGTGGAGGGGGCGCTGCTGCTGCTCCCCCTGGCCGTCGGGCTCGGATACGGCGAGTCCCCGGTCCCGTTTCTCATTCCCATGGCGCTGCTGGTGGTCGTCGGGGGACTGCTGAGCTTCCGGAAGCCCGAGCATTCGGCGCTGTATGCCAGAGACGGCCTGGCAGTGGTGGCTCTGGCGTGGATCCTCATGTCCATCTTCGGAGGACTGCCCTTCTATATCTCCGGGGATATCCCCCGGTTCGTGGACTGCATTTTTGAGACCGTCTCCGGCTTTACCACCACCGGCGCCACCATCCTCACGGAGGTGGAGTCCCTGACCCGCGGCGGCCTGTTCTGGCGGAGCTTCACCCACTGGGTGGGCGGCATGGGCGTGCTGGTGTTCGTGATGGCCATTCTGCCCATGGGGGGCGACGGCCACGGCATGCACATGCTGCGGGCGGAGATGCCCGGCCCCGCACCGGGCAAGCTGGTGAGCCGCATGAGCGACACCGCCAAGATCCTCTACGGCATCTATCTGGTGATGACCGTGATCGAGATCCTGCTGCTGCTGGCGGGCGGGATGCCGCTCTTCGACTCCTGCATCCACGCCTTCGGCAGCGCCGGCACCGGCGGCTTCAGCTGCCGGAACCTCAGCGTGGGCGCCTACAACAACCCCTACTTTGACATTGTGATCGGCATCTTCATGCTGCTCTTCGGCGTCAACTTCAACCTCTATTACTTCCTGCTGGTGCGGCGGTTCCGGGACGTGTTCCGGTCCGAGGAGCTGTGGGCCTATGTGATCATCGCGGCGGTGGCGGTGGGCGCCATCACCGTGGACATCGTGGACCTCTACGGCTCTGTGAGCACGAGCCTGCGCCACGCGTTCTTCCAGGTGTCCTCCATCATGACCACCACCGGCTATGCCACGGTGGACTTCAATACGTGGCCCTCCTTCTCCAGGGCGATCCTGGTGGCGCTGATGTTCATTGGAGGCTGCGCCGGCTCCACCGCCGGCGGACTGAAGGTGGCCCGGGTGGTGATCCTGGAGAAGGCGTCCGTGGGCGAGATGCGGCGGATGCTCCACCCCAACGCGGTACCTACCATCCGCTTTGAGGGCAAGCCCCTCAGCGAGCGGAGCATCCGGGGCGTGTACCTGTTCCTGGCGGTCTACATGGCCATCTTTGTGATCTCCTGCCTGCTGGTGTCCCTGGAGCAGATGGATCTGGTGACCATCTTCACCGCGGTGGCCACCTGCATCAACAATGTGGGGCCGGGCCTGGAGATCGTGGGCCCCATGGGGAACTTCTCCGCGTTCTCCCCCTTCTCCAAGCTGCTGCTGTCCTTTGACATGCTGGTGGGCCGGCTGGAGATCTTCCCCATGCTGCTGCTCTTCGCACCCTCCATCTGGAAGCGGCGTCTGGCCCCCCACCGCCCGGCGGGAGACCTGTGAGCGCTGTCCATCACAACAAAAAAGGACCGCCTGTGAGATCACTCACAGGCGGTCCTTTTATCCCGTCAGGGGCCAAATGGGGTCAGGCGGCCGCTTTCCGGGCGGGGAGCAGCGCGCCGATCACGCCGCAGACTGCGGCGGGCACAACCCAGCCGAAGCCCAGAGAGGCCAGCGGCAGCGCGTCCAGAAGGGCCAGTTCCACCCCGGTATAGGTCCGCAGGACCTCCAGCAGGCTCACCGCCAGAGCGCCCAGAGCCGCCAGGCGGAATACCCAGTCCTTTTTGATGCGGTCACCGAAGAAGGCCAGGACGATCAGCACCAAAGTGGGAGGATAGACCACACTGAGGACCGGGGAGGCAATGGCGATGATCTCGTTGAGGCCGAAGTTGGACACCGCGGCGCTGAACACACAGATGATGCCCACCAGAAGGGCGTAGGGGATCCTTCCCTTTGAAAGGCCGGAGAAGTAGTTGGCGCTGGCGCTGACCAGCCCCACGGCGGTGGTGACGCAGGCCAGGGCCACCACCACGGAAAAGAGGAGGATGCCGGCGTTCCCCAGCAGGTTCCGCACGATGGACACCACCAGATAGGTGCGGTCCACGGTCAGATCAAAAAAGCGGGCAGTGGTGGCCCCCAGATAGGTCAGGCCCAGATATACCACCAGCAGCCCGGCTCCCGCCACCAGACTGGCACCGGAGACCACCCGGAACTGGGCGGCCCGCTCTGTATGGCCCTTTTCCCGGGCACTCTTCAGGATGATATAGCCGAACACGATCGCCGCCAGCACGTCCATGGTCTGATAGCCGGCCTCGATACCGGTGGCGGATACGTTGTCCACCAGGGGGCGCTCTCCCACCGGGCCGATGGGGTCCGCCACGCCGACGATGATGAGCACCAGCAGTCCCACCAGCAGGGCGGGCGTGAGAATCTTGCCCACGATGTCCACCACCGCCGTCTCACGCACGCACAGCAGGAAGATCAGCAGGAAGAACAGTACGGAGAAGAGCACCGGACTGAACCCGGATACCAGAGGTGCCAGAGAGGTCTCGTAGGTGGTGGCCGCCGTCCGGGGAATGGCCAGCATGGGGCCGATGCACAGCACGATGGCACACATGAGCACCGCAGAGGGGAGCCGGCCGATCCGGTCGGTGATGCCCTCCGGACTGCCCCGGCGAAGGATGGCGAAGGTGGCCAGCAGCGCGAGGCCGATATCCGCCAGGTAATAGGTGAGAAAGCCCACCAGCCAGTCCGGGCCGGAGCCCAGGCCCAGATAGGGGGGGAAGATCACATTCCCGGCCCCGAAGAACATGGAGAACAGGGCAAAGCCGATCACCAGGCTGTCCCGCAGGTGTTTGTTCATGATGCCTCCTAATCCGCGGACGCGCGGCGGTCCGCCGTGTGGGATCGGCAGGCACCCTGAGGCGCCTGCCGGAGATCGATTTGACGAAATGATTATATGGGATTTTCCGAAAAAAGTCAATGTTGGGCAGTTTGTATAAAAATCCGGAGGACGCGGGAAAAGCGGGAACTTTTCTCTCTTTCGGACGTCTAATCCTGACAGAGCGCACAGGCGCGGAAAACATCAAAACAGGAGAGAGCTATGAAAAAGAGATTATCTGCCCTGCTGCTGGCCCTGGCCATGATCCTGGCCCTGGCGGCCTGCGGCAATACGGAGGAGTCCGCAGAGGACGAGGAGACCCCGGTCCAGGAGGAGACCGCCCAGCCGGAGGACGAGACCGCCGGCGGCGAGGAGGCGGACGACGAAGAGGAGCCCGCTGACGAGGCGGAAGAGCCTGCTGACGAGGCTCCGGCAGAGGAGGGGAACACCGCCTCCAATCCCGGCAGCGGCAGCACCAAGCCCGCCGGAGAGCAGAGCACCGCTGGGCAGAAGCCCGCGGAGGAGCAGAAGCCGGCTCAGAAGCCCCAGGAGCCGGCCAAGGACGAGACGGTGTCCCAGCCCACTCAGCCGGAGACCCCGGCGGAGCCCGCCGCCGAGGGCGTGGATCTGGCGGCCTTCGCCGCCTCTGTCACCGCAGACCAGGAGACCTGGCCCGGTATGATGGCCATGGAGGGGGAGGCCCTGGAGGCATTCTATCCCGGCCTGTCCGCCATTGCCACCAAGCAGTGCGTGGTGCAGATGGCCATGATCTCCGCCTCCGGCGATGAGATCGCCCTGGTGGAGGTGGAGAACAGCGCCGACGTGGAGACGGTCAAGGCCATCTTCCAGGCCCGGATCGACTATCAGGTGGGCGACGGGGAGACTCCCGGCGGGGCATGGTATCCCGCTCCTACAGAGATGTGGAAGAGCGAGTCCCGCATCGTCTCCAATGGAAACTTCGTGATGCTGGTGGCTCACAACGGCGCCGACGGCGTGGTCAGCAGCTTCAACGCACTGTTCGCGTGAGCGGACCTACCCAGAAGAAGAGGCAGGACTTGAAAAAGTCCTGCCTCTCTCATTTCTCGGCGGTCAGATCTTGATGAGCTCATAGTCCCGGGTGCCGATGCCAAGCTTCTCCGCATGCTCCAGGCAGACCCGCCACTCGGTGTCCGGGTGGGCCCGGTGGAAGAGATCGCCCTCGTTGCAGGCGCACTCCTTGTCGAAGAGCACGGAGTTGGGCAGGGCCGGCTGGGCCAGGACCGCGTCGGCACAGGCCTGGTCCAGCGCCACCGGGTCAAAGGAGGCGAACATGCCCACGTCCGGGGCGATGGGCACGTCATTCTCCCCATGGCAGTCACAGTTGGGAGAGATGTCCAGCACCAGGGACACGTGGAAGCAGGGGCGGCCGTCCACCACTGCCTTGGTGTACTCGGCGATCTTCTTGTTCAGGATGGCCGGGGCCTCGTCCAACTGGGTGGTGATGGCGTCCTTGGGACAAACCGCGAGGCAGCGGCCACAGCCCACGCACTTGTCCGTGTCGATGGCGGCCTTGCCGTCGGCGCCGAACTGGGGAGCGCCGTGGGCGCAGATCTTCGCGCAGGCCCGGCAGCCGATGCACTTCTTCTGCTTGACGAAGGGCTTGCCGGAGTTGTGCTGCTCCATTTTTCCGGCCCGGGAGCCGCAGCCCATGCCGATGTTCTTCAGGGTGCCGCCCATGCCGGCCTGCTCGTGGCCCTTGAAATGGGTCAGGGAGATGAACACGTCCGCATCCATCACCGCCCGGCCGATCTTGGCGGACTTGACGTACTCGCCGCCCTCCACGGGGACCTCCACCTCGTCGTTGCCCTTGAGGCCGTCGGCGATGATGATGTGGCAGCCGGTGGAGTAGGGGGTGAAGCCGTTGACATAGGCGGACTCGATATGGTCCAGGGCGTTTTTGCGGCCGCCCACGTAGAGCGTGTTGCAGTCCGTCAGGAAGGGCTTGCCGCCGTGGGACTTCACCAG
>CALWOF010000067.1 GCA_944382995.1 uncultured Oscillospiraceae bacterium
ATGATCAGGTCGATGCCGTACATGTCGTCCCCGGGGAAGGCCATGCCGCAGTCCACCACGATGATCTCGCCGCCGTACTCATAGGCGGTCATGTTCTTGCCGATCTCGTTGAGACCGCCCAGAGGAATGATCTTCAGTTTTTCTGCCATAGATGGATGATTCTCCTTTTCCTATTTAAAATATGTAGAATGACCCCTATGGCAATGGGGACGCCGTGACGGCGGCGGCGCGGAACAGCGCCGCCGCGCCCGCGCCGGACGCCTCTTTCCCGCGGCGGACGGCTCCCGGAACCGGGCGGCCGCCGTGCCCGCCGGGGCGCCATCCGCCCCCGGCGCGGCAAAAACGCGCACGCAAAGAAGAGACGTCCGCAGCCTGCCCGGCCCCGTTTCGCCGGCAGGTGTGCGGTCACGTCATGTCCTGGCTGACCATATGGGGTTTTTATTTGACTGAGGCGGAAAACCCTCCGCGTCAGTGAAATACAAAAAGCTGTCCAGCGGGCGCGGAGAAAGCGGTTGCTTCCCGGCGCGGACCCTGTTATACTGGAGAGAGCACAGCGCGGCGGACCTGCCGCCGCGGCGCAGCGCATCGCGCCTGCGCATTCTGCCGATAGTATAACACAGGCAGCAGGATTTGTACACAATTTTTTTCAGGGACGCTGAAAAGGCGGGGCTCCGTCCCCCTGCGTCCCGGTGAGGAGGCGCGGCCATGCGGGCCACCATCAAGATGATCGCGGAGCGGGCCGGGGTGTCCATCGGCACCGTGGACCGGGTGCTCCATGACCGGCCCTACGTGAAGGAGGAGGTCCGCCGCCGGGTGCTGGAGGTGCTGGAGGAGCTGGACTACCACCCCAACCGGGTGGCCAGCGCCCTGGCCACCAGCGGCATGGCCCGGCGGTTCGTCATCATCCAGCCGGAGTGGGAGAGCTACGTGGGCGCGGCCATGTCCGCCGGCGTGGAGAAGTTCCGCCGGGACCGGCAGGATTACAACGTGGCGGTGGACGTCCGCCCCTATCGCCAGGGGGAGATGGACGCCTGCGCCGCCCTGCTGGACGCCGCAGCGGAGGAGGCCCAGGGCATCGCCCTCTGCGCCGCCGACTGTCCCCTGATCCGGTCGAAGCTGGAGTCTCTGGCCCAGCGGCGGGTGCCGGTGGTGACCTTCAACTCCGACATCGCCGGCGGGCGGCGGCTGTGCTTCGTGGGGGAGGACTCCCGCCGGGCCGGCCGGGTGGCCGGCGATATCGCCGCCAAATTCCTCCGCCCCGGAGACCGGGCCCTGCTGGTGTACGCCGACCCCGGCTACGCCGGCCACAGAGGCCGGGCGGACGGTTTTCTGGAGCGGCTGGCGGAGCTGAGCCTGCCCCGGGAGACCTGCCGGGTGGCGGAGACCCACGACGACTATGACGAGACCCTCTCGGCGGTGTCCGCCGCCCTGGCGGAGGAGCCGGAGCTGCGGTATATCTACATGGCCAACCGGTCCGTCCCCGCCTGTATGGAGGCCCTGGACCGGGCCGGGAAGTCGGGGCGGGTCCGGGTGCTGGCCCACGACAACAGCCCCGAGACCGCGGCCTTCCTCCGGGCGGGGCTGCTGGATTTCGTCATCGACCAGGACCTGACCTACCAGACCCGCAAGGCCCTGGAGCTGCTCTTTGACGCGGTGGTGGAGCACCGTCCCCCCGTCCGGGAGCGGTACTATGCCGAGACGCCCATCCTCACAGCGGAGAGCTGCTGAGCAGCGGGCGGCTGCATGCGGTTTTCCCGTTTTCCGGATCTGTCGAGGCCCCGAGAGGGGGAGCGGCTGTGCCGCTCCCCCCTTTTTGTTGTCCGGCGGCCGTGCACTGCGGGGCAAAAAAGTCTTCCGCGCCCTCTTGACAAGTATACTTGGTATATGGTATGCTCTGCTTGCAAAGAAAACTTGGTAATAAGAACAGTAAACTATGCAGGGAGGCTTGGAGATGGACCGGGATGAGATCCTGCGGCGGAGCCGCGCGGAGAAGGAGGACGAGGGGAACACCTTTCTGGAGAACAGAGGCCGCCGGTGGGGCGTGATCGGCTTCTGCGCCATGACCATCGTGCTGCTGGTGTTCAATTTGGCCGCCGGTCAGAACAGCTACAGCGTTATGGCCATGTTCTGGAGCTATGCCTCTTTAGAGGCGTGGGCGAAGTACCGGGCGAGCCGCCGGCGCACCTTCCTGATCACAGCGGCGCTGACGGCGTTCTCCGCCCTGTGCTTCCTGGCCTGCCATGTGATGTACGTGCTCAAGTGAGGAAGGCGGACATGGCGGGACGATGGGAGAACACGGGAAGGGCCGTTCTGGCGGCGCTGATGGCCCTTCTGCTAACGCTGTCGCTGCCGGGCGGCGGAGCCATGGAGGCGGCGCGGCTGCTGCCGGACGGCGCCTGGCCGCTGCCGTTCCCGATCGGGCAGCTGCTCCGGCTGGCGCTGGCGGCCCTGACGGCGGTCTGAAAAAAGAAGAGAAGCAAAGGAGTGAAGCACCTGTGGAGAGACAGGAGATTTTGGAGAAGAGCCGGCGGGAGAACCGGAACGGCGACGAGCGGGAGCGGACCATCCGGATCGAGGGGGAGTCCTTCAGTCTGCTGTTCGCGCTTTTGATGGGGCTGATCCTGCTGGTCTGGAAGCGGGTCCACGGCCTGCCGGACGAGGATGTGCTGTGCATGTTCTGGACGGCCTGCGTGGCCAACCGGGTCTACCGGCTGACCCGGCGGCGGGATACCTCTGATGTGGTGACGCTGCTGCTCTCCCTTGCGTTTTTGGTCTGGAATCTGGTAAAATTCTTTCAGACGGTGTGAGGAGGGCGCGGTATGGACCGGAACGAGATCCTGAAAAAAGCCCAGGCCGGAAATACCGGCATGGACGAGCGGGAGCAGCAGGCGCTGGGGGTGTCCTTCGGCTTCGGTGCCATTCTGATGGTGCTGCTGTGCGTCGCGCTCACCGTCTGGCGGCTGGTATGCGGCCGGGACGCCTATGACTATGTGGCCATCGTGTTTTTGTATTTGGCCGGGACGGAGCTGCACCTGTACTGGAGGACCCGGCGGAAGTCCGCGGCGCTGATGGCGGCGGCCTATGGCCTGGTATCCGCGGCCAACCTGGCCATGTTCGCGGTGGGGTGACGGCGCCCCGACCCGGCGGCGGGGAGAGGGACTCCCGTCTGTCCGGATGCCGGAAACGCAACTCTGTCAGAAAGGAAGCGGGGCATGGACGATCAGCTGATCTTGAAAAACCGACTGAAGGTGGTCCGGGCGGAGAAGGGGCTGTCCCAGGCCCAGCTGGCGGAGCTGGTGGGCGTGTCCCGGAACACCATCAGCTCCATCGAGACGGGGCAGTTCAACCCCACCGCCAAGCTGGCGCTGATCCTGTGCATCGCCCTGGACAAGAGGTTTGAGGAGCTGTTCTACTTTGAGTGAGGAAATTCATTCAGAGTGAAGCGTTGAGAGGAAAGCGTGGAGAGAACTTATGGAGAAAGAGGAAATTCTGCAAAAATACCGCCGGGAGGGCGTGGATGAGGGCGCGCAGGAGCGCAACCGCCGGGGGGATGACGCGGGTTTTTACGCCCTGTGCTTCCTGGCCCTGGCGCTGATGATCTATCAGGCCCTTGCCGGGCAGGTGTTCGGGGACGTGGCGGCGGTGCTGTTTGTGTTCAGCTCCGTCGGCTCCTTCGCCCGATACCGGATGGACCGGGACCGGTTCTTTCTGGGCATGGGCATCCTGACCGGCACGCTGTGCCTGGGGAGTTTGGGGTGGTATGTGTGGCACACGCTGCCCCTGTGAAAAAAACGGAGCCGTTCTCCAGCAGGAGAGCGGCTCCGTCTCTGCGCTCAGGTCCGGTTTTCCACGATGTGGACGTTCAGGTGGTCGTAGGTCATCTCCACGCCGGATTCGGCGAAGGTGTCCCGCAGGTGCTCCCCCAGGCTCAGGTACGCTCCCCACCAGTGCTCCGGCAGGGCCCAGGCGTAGAGGGTGTACTCGATGGCGCTGTCCTTGTAGGCGGTGAGGTAGACCGCCGGGGCCGGGTCGGGAAGCAGGTCCTCCGTCCGCTCCAGGGCCTTGAAGCAGGCGGCCTTCACGGTATCCGTGGGCGCGTCGTAGGATGCGGAGATCCTCTGCACCACCCGCCGGCGGCCCAGAACGGTGTAGTTGGTCATCTGGGAGGAGGCCAGCTCCTTGTTGGGCAGCATGACCAGGCTCCCGTCCGGCGTCACCAGCTTCGTGTGGTTCAGGCTGATCTCGTGGACCGTGCCGGCCACGCCGCCCACCTCCACGTAGTCCCCGATGGAGAAGGGGTGGGAGGAGAGGATCACCAGCCCGCCGGCCACATTGCCCAAAATGTCCTCCGCCGCCAGGGTGATGCCCAGAGACCCCACCGACAGCAGCGCCACCAGAGAGGTCATGGGGATGTGGAGGCTCTCCGCCACGATGAGCACCGTGACGATATACAGCAGCAGCTTGGCCCCGGCCAGGATGTACTTCTGGATGCGCGCGTCCAGCTTCGTCCTGCTCAGCAGCCGTCCCAGCAGCTTGCCCAGCAGCCGGACCACCACCAGACAGATCAGCAGCGTCACCGCGGCGGTGAGCAGCGTTTTGCCGGTGAAGCCGGCAAACAGCTCCGTGAACGCGGAAGCGATGTCAGACATAGGCTTGCTCCTCTCTCAGCTCCGTGCGGAGGGCCCGCGGTGTCCCGCGCTCACTCCGCCGCCTCGGTCAGCTCCAGGGTCACCTCCAGCCGCTCTCCGTCCCGCCAGAGGGTCATGGTGATCCGGTCCCCCACATACAGCTGGCGGCGGATCTTCAGCAGCTCCTGGCTGGAGGACACCTCCGTCCCGCCGGCGGCGAGGACGAAGTCCCCCTCCCGGATCCCCGCCCGGTCCGCGGCGGAGCCCGGCTCCACCTCCAGCACCTGCAGGCCCCGGACGCCCTCCTCCACCCAGGAGGCCGGGGTGAGCACCGTCACGCCGAAGGCCGGCTCCGGACGGACCTCGCCGTAGGTCAGCAGGTCGTTGGCCAGCCGCCCGATGGCGGCGGAGGGAATGGCAAAGCCCAGGCCCTCCGCCGAGAAGTAGCTGGGCCGGATCTTGAGGGTGACGATGCCCACCACCTGACCGTACCGGTCGATGAGGGGCCCGCCGGAATTCCCGGTGTTCAGAGGCGCGTCGGTCTGGATCAGGCTCATGACCCGGCCGTCCACCGTCACATCCCGGTCCAGGGCGGAGACGATGCCGTCCGTCATGGTCCCCCGGAGCTCCATGCCCATGGGGTTGCCGATGGCGTAGACCTCCTCCCCCACCGACAATCGGTCAGAGTCGCCGAACTCCGCCGTGGGCAGACCGGTCACGTCGATCTTCAGCACCGCCAGGTCGTGGGCGGCGTCCCCGGCCACATAGCGGGCCTCATAGGTCCAGCCGGTGCTGAGGACCGCCACGCAGTCCTCGCCTCCCTGGAGGATGTGGTAGTTGGTGAGGATATACCCGTCAGACCGGAAGATGACGCCGCTGCCCACGGAGGCCTGCTCCCCCGCCTGGGCCATCACCGCCACCACGGCGGGGTTCACCCGCTGGTAGATCTCCGGGGCGGTCAGGGCCTGGCCGCGGTCCTCCGCGATCTCCAGGGCGGCACCCTCTCCATAGGGATAGGCAGGGATGGAGACGCCCTCCTCCCGGGCGGCCATCTCCTCCACGCCGTCGGCGTCCCCCGGGGCGGCGGGCCGGACCAGCAGGGCCCAGATCCCGGTGCCGGCCGCGATGCCCAGCACCACCGTCAGGCAGACGGCGAAGATCCACACCCCTGTCCGCCGGCGGGGCCGGGACAGAGCAGGCCGTGCCCCCCTGCCGGGCAGGGGGCGGGTGTACCGCTCCACCACTTCGCCGGGCAGCGGCTGCCGGTATGTTTCCACCACCTCGCCGGGAAGGCGCCCCTCCCGGTCCGGCTGCTGTTCTTCTCTCATGCGCGCCTCACTCCGTGGCCAGGGAGAAGGAGAACGTGGTCACGCCGTCCTCGCTGGTCACACTGATCTTTTCCTTGTGCTGTTCCAGAATGGTCTTGACGATGTAGAGCCCCAGTCCGTAGCCGTCCTTGTCCTCGCTGCGGGACTTGTCGCTCTTGTGGAACCGCTCGAACAGCAGGGGCAGCTCCTCCGGCGGGATCGTCTCCCCCACGTTGCGCACCGTCACGCAGGCCTTGCCGTCCCGGTTCACCACGCCCAGATACAGGGTGGACCCCTCCCGGGCGAACTTGGTGGCGTTCTCCAGCAGGTTGTAGATCACCTGGGTGATCATGTCCTTGTCCCCCAGCACCAGGATAGGCTCCTCGGGGATGTCGGCCTCCACGTCCAGGCGGCGGTCGGTGATCTTCTTCTCCATGGAGATCAGCACCCGGCGCATGCTCTCGCAGATGTCGAAGTGCTTGCCCTCCCGCAGGGGATCCATGACCTGCAGCTGGCTCACGTCCAGCATCCGCCGCACCAGGCGGCTCAGGCGCCGGCTCTCGTCGGAGATGATCTGCAGGTACTGCCGCTCGTTCTCCGGGGGGATGGTGCCGTCCAGGATCCCGTCGGTGTAGCCGGCGATGGTGGTCATGGGGGTCTTCAGCTCGTGGGAGATGTTGGCGATGAACTCCCGCCGCTGCCGCTCCGTCTGCTGCAGGCTCTCCGCCATGTTGTTGAAGGAGGCGGCCAGCTCTCCCAGCTCGTCGTCCCGGCCGTAATCGTTCATGCGGATGTCAAAGTCCCCCTCCGCATAGCGGCGGGTGGCCCTGGCCATCTCCCGGATGGGCTGGATCTGCCGCATGGTGGTGACGGAGGAGGCCATGAAGGAGATCATCAGCACCACGAAGGCGGTCATGAAGAACAGCCCGATGAAGCCGGACCACATGTTGTCCAGAGAGGTGGTGGCGGACACGGCGTACACCACGCCGGCGGGGTCCGGGGAGTCGGTGCCCGCTGCCGGCACGCCCACCACGAAGCGGCGGTTGGCGTAGAGGCCGTCCACATCCGTCCGCCTGGAGGTGATGCCGTCCTCCAGCACCTCTGCCGTCATGTCGGTCGGCATGGTCACCACCAGGCCGCTGAGGGTCTCGTCCGTGGAGAGGAGCACATGGCCCTCCACATCACAGATCAGGAAGTCCACGTCGGACACCGTGGCCGCGAAGGTGGCCAGGTGCTGAAAGTCCTCCTCGTGCTGGAGCTCCTCGATGTCAAGGTACCGGCCGCTTTCCAGGTAGCTGACGGACAGCTGCCCCACCACCCGGGCCTGGGCGGCCAACTCCTCGTCCCGCTGGCCCCGGGCGTAGTTGTAGCTCAGGGCGAAGAAGGACGCCCCCAGCAGAAGCAGCGTCAGAAGCACCATGCCGACGGTGACGGACATCTGCCGCCAGTACAGGCCTCTGAACTTGTTATGGATGCGGGCGGCCAGCCGCCTGAGCGTTCTTTTCATGTGTGTCTCCCGATCCTCCAGTCCGTCCCCGGGCGTCTGTGCGCCCCGGGGGCCGCAGGCCCCGGAGCCAAGCTCATCTCCGCGAAGCTCACGGCCGCCCCTCCTTTTCGCCGCCCGCAGGCGGCGAGGCGCAGAGCGCAGTGAAACCTCTCCGCCTGAAAAGGCCCCGCCTTTTCAGGCGCTCCTGTCAGCTCTCCTTGCCGCTGGGGGCGCCCTTGAGCTCGAACTTGTACCCCACGCCCCACACGGTCTTCAGCGCCCACTGGTCGCTGACGTCTTCGATCTTCTCCCGCAGGCGCTTGATGTGCACGTCCACCGTCCGGCTGTCGCCGAAGTAGTCGAAGCCCCACACCTCGTCCAGCAGCTGGTTGCGGGTGTACACCCG
>CALWOF010000068.1 GCA_944382995.1 uncultured Oscillospiraceae bacterium
GACGGTGATGATCCGCTTCTGCCGGTGGTAGTTGGAGGAGGCGTAGTAGCACAGGGACAGCTTCTCCCGCACGTTCAGGAACAGCTTGGAGTTGCTGCTGCCGCCGAAGAGGGTGTTGCCCATCAGGACGGCGGGATAGTCGTCGCTGGCGCAGGCGAAGCCCATGCCCAGCTTGCCCTGGGTCACGTCCATGGCCTCCTCCACCCGCTTCACCTCGCCGCGGGCCGGATGGGGCGCGCCGGCGGCGATGTCCCGGATGCCGTCCCTGGGCAGGGGGGCCAGGGCGGCGGACAGGGCCGCCTCCACCCGCTCCAGGGGGGCGCTGCCGCAGTAGAACAGCTCCAGCCGGGCGGTGGAGAGCAGCTCCCCGTACAGGGCGTGGAGCTTTTTCAGCTGCAGCCGCTCCGCGCTCTCCGCGTCGCCCAGGCGGCTGAGGCCGTAGGGCTCCCGGTCGCACATCTCGCCCAGCAGGCGGGCGTAGGCGTACTCCCGCTTGTCGTTCATCTGGCTGCGGATGGCGTCGATCAGGTTGGTCTTTTCACTCTCAAAATAGGCGCCCACAAAGCGGCCCCGCTCCGTGACCGGGTCGCACAGCAGCTCGCCCACCAGCTCCGCCACCGGCTCCAGCAGCTGCTCCCCGCCGGGGATGAAGCTGTCGTCGATGAAGCTGGCCACGAAGCCCACGCACTGGTTCTCCCCCTGCTTGCGGACCGTGTAGTCCACAGAGGCGCCGTACAGCCGGTCCAGCCGGGCGGACAGGGCCCCCAGGTCCGGATACCGGACCGTGCCCCGCCGCAGTACGGCGGGCAGCAGCGCGCAGGCGGCCGCGGTCTCCTGCCGCAGGGGCGTGACGAACTGGGCCGAGAGCAGGCTGGTCTTGAATTTCCGGGCGGGCAGATAGGTGAGGTAGATGCCGCTGCCCAGCTGCATCCTGGTTCTTTCCAAGGTCTCAACTCCTTTGGGGGAAGGGCGGCCCTTCCCCGCTCATTGCAATGCAAGAGATATTATAGTATATCCTGGCATATAATTCAAATTCTATTTTGTAAACTCTCGCCTCAGCCCAGTCTCTGCCGCAGCACCCGCAGGAGATTGTCCCGGGCGATGCCCGCCCGCTCCCGCTCCGACATGCCCAGCCTCTCCAGGCAGCGGAGGAAGGCCGGCACGCCGGCGGCGTCCTCCAGCCCCGCCGCGCCCTCGTTGCCGGACCCCATGAAAAAGCAGAAGTCGAAGCCGCAGGCCACGTGCTCCGCTCCCATGACCTCCGCCATATGGGCGGCGTGGAGGGCCAGGGTCCAGGCCGTCTGCCGGGCGCGGTCGGCGTGGACGAAGCCGTGGAAGGCGTTGAGGCCCGCCACGCCGCCGGTGTCCCGGAGGCGGCGCAGCTGGTCATCGGACAGATTCCGGGGCACATCGCACAGCGCGCGGCAGTTGGAGTGGGAGGCGATCACCGGCCCGTCCGCCAGGTCCGTCACGTCCCAGAAGCCCCGCTCGTTCAGGTGGGACACATCGATCACCATGCCCAGCTCCCCCATCCGGCGGACCGCCCGCCGGCCGGCCGCCGTCAGCCCCGCCGACGGGTCCCCGCCGGCGCCGGCGGCCAGGGCGTTGGTCTCGTTCCAGGTGAGCATCCCCAGCCGGACGCCCTGCTCATAGTACCAGTCCACGCCGTCCGGGTCCTCCCCCGCGGCGGCCATACCCTCCGCCGCCAGAAAGGCGTAGATCTGTCCGGCGGACCGGGCCGCCTCCGCCTCAGCCACCGTGCGGACCGGCCGGAAGTGCTTGCTCTCCGCCAGCTCCGCCCGGCCGTGGCGCAGCAGCTGCTCCGTCCGGCCCCGGAAGTCCGCCGGGTCGGCCCAGAGCGTGCCGCGCCAGAAGGTCTCCCCCGGGGCGCTGGCCCAGAGGGCCAGCACCAATCCCTCCACGCCGCCCCGGCGGAGGGTGTCCAGATGGTGCGTCTCCAGCACCTGCCGCTCCCCCGCCAGGCGGCGGCGGGCCACGTCGCAGAGAAGGTCGGAATGTCCGTCAAATACGCGCTCTCCCACAGTCTCATCCCCTTCCGCAGTCTCCCTCTATTGTACGCGAAGGGACCGGCCCTGGCAAGGGAGAGGCCCCGCGAGAAATTTTCAGACTTTCCGGCAGTTTTCCTCTTGACTTTTCGGCTGAAATCCTGTAAACTATTTTTCGTTGTAAAGGCATAAAACTTTACAGAAATGAGGGAGTTCATGAAAAATCAGACGTACCGCATGACCATGCTCTATGATTTTTACGGAGAACTCCTGACAGACCGGCAGAAGGAATTCTTCGACCTCTACTACAATGAGGATCTGTCCCTGGCGGAGATCGCGGAGAACGCGGGCATCTCCCGCCAGGGCGTCCGGGACGTGATCGTCCGGGCGGAGGGCATCATGCAGGAGGTGGAGGACAAGACCGGCCTGATCCGCCGGTTCGAGCAGATGCGCGGCCACCTCAAGGCCATCGAGGACGCCGCCGCGGAGCTCAAGACCATCAACTACCGCCAGTATGAGGATCCCCGGCTCACGGAGCTGGCGGACCTGATCCGCCGGGAGACCGCCGCTTTGAAGGAATGATCGCATGGCATTTGAAGGCCTCACCGAAAAACTGAACGCAACATTCAAGCGCCTGCGGGGCAAGGGCCGCCTGACGGAAAACGACGTCCGGGAGGCCATGCGGGAGGTCCGCCTGGCCCTGCTGGAGGCTGACGTCAGCTACAAGGTGGTCAAGGAGTTCGTCTCCTCTGTCACCGAGCGGGCCGTGGGCACAGATGTGCTGGACAGCCTGACCCCCGCCCAGCAGGTCATCAAGATCGTCAACGAGGAGCTGACGAGCCTCATGGGCGGCGGCACCGCCAAGCTCACCATGGCCAACAACGGGCCCACGGTGGTGATGATGGTGGGCCTCCAGGGCGCCGGCAAGACCACCACCACCGCCAAGCTGGCGGGCCTCATGCGCCGGCAGCTGGGCAAGCGGCCGCTGCTGGCGGCCTGCGACGTGTACCGCCCCGCCGCCATCGAGCAGTTGAAGGTGGTGGGCGGCCAGCTGGACCTGCCGGTCTTTGAGGAGGGCCAGGGGGACCCGGTGGAGATCGCCCAGCACGCTCTCCGCCACGCCAGGGACCACGGCAGCGACATGGTCTTTCTGGATACCGCCGGCCGCCTCCACGTGGACGAGGCGCTGATGGACGAGCTCAAGCGGATGAAGGAGGCGGTCCGCCCCAACGAGATCCTCCTGGTGGTGGACGCCATGACCGGTCAGGACGCCGTCAACGCGGCCTCCGCCTTTGATGAGGCGCTGGGCATCGACGGCGTGGTGCTCACCAAGCTGGACGGCGACGCCCGGGGCGGCGCGGCCCTCTCCATCCGGGCCTCCACCGGCAAGCCCATCAAGTTCGCGGGCACCGGCGAAAAGCTGGACATGATCGAGCCCTTCCACCCGGACCGGATGGCATCCCGGATCCTGGGCATGGGCGACATGCTCTCCTTCATCGAGAAGGCCCAGCAGACCTACGATGAAAAGCAGGCCGCCAAGCTGGAGGAGAAGCTGCGGAAGAACCGTCTGACCCTCACGGATTACCTGGATCAGATGCAGCAGCTGAAAAACATGGGAGACCTGAGCCAGATCGCCGGCATGCTGCCCGGCGCCCTGGGCAAGCAGATGGCGGGGGCCTCTATTGATGACAAGGCCCTCTCCCACACGGAGGCCATCATCCTCTCCATGACCCCGCTGGAGCGGGAGAATCCCCAGATCCTGAACGCCAGCCGCAAAAAGCGCATCGCCGCCGGCTGCGGGCTGCAGGTGGTGGATGTGAACCGCCTGCTCAAGCAGTTCGAGCTGATGCAGCAGCTGACAAAGCAGATGACCCGGGGCCGCCTGCCGAACATGGGCGGCATGGGCGGCCGGATGCACGGCTTCGGCCGGAAAAAGCGGCTGAAATGATCCGCATATAAGTGCTTCGCATTTATAGATAAAACTTTTATTTTACTTTGGAGGTAACAAATCATGGTCAAGATCAGACTGCGCCGCCTGGGCGCCAAGAAGGCTCCGTTCTATCGCGTTGTGGTGGCGGACTCCCGCTTCCCCCGGGACGGCCGCTTCATCGAGGAGATCGGCACCTACAACCCCTGCGTCTCCCCCGCGGAGATCAAGATCGACACCGAGCGTGCCCAGGCCTGGATCAAGTCCGGCGCCCAGCCCACCGACACCGTCAGAGCTCTGCTGAAAAAAGTAGAAGTCCTCTGATCCGGAGGATCGGGCATGAAAGAGTTGCTGCTCTACATCGCCAGAAACCTTGTGGATGATCCCGAGGCCGTCTCTGTCACCGAGGTGCAGGGCCCCCAGGAACTGACGCTGGAGCTGCGCGTCGCCCCCGACGACATGGGAAAGGTCATCGGCCGGCAGGGCCGCATCGCCAAGGAGATCCGGACCGTGGTCCGGGCCTATGCGCAGCGCACCGGCCAGAAGGTTTCCGTGGACATCGTAGATTGAACCATTTTCCGGCGCTCTGCGCCGGATGACGGAAGGAGGGGCGCCCGACCGGCCTCCTCCTTCTGTCTCTTTCCCGCCGGCGGGCCCGCCCTGCCGGCTCCGTCCCTTTCCGCACAACCCGCGCGGGGACTCCCGCGGATCGGAGGCACTGGTGACGACAACTGAGAAAAAGAAAAAGTTCATTGTGGATGTGGCCCATCTGGCGCTGATCCTGGCGCTGGGCTATGTCGCGCTCCAATACGCCCTGCCGCTGCTGATGCCCTTCGTGATCGCCTTTGTGATCGCCTATATCCTGCGGCGGCCCATCCGCTTCCTCTCTCGGACGCTGCATGTGCCCAAGGGGCTGGTGGCGGTGCTGCTGGTGGTCCTCACCTACGGGCTCATCGGCACCCTGCTGGCCCTGGCCGGCATCCGCCTGATCGCCACCGTCACATCCCTGGTGGAGCAGATCCCCGGGTTCTACTACGCCCACATCCTCCCCGCCCTCACGGACGCCTTCACCTGGCTGGAGGACCTGCTGTCCAAGCTGGACCCCTCCCTGATGGCGGTGCTGGAGGAGCTGCAGACCCAGCTGATCGACATGCTCCGGCAGCTGGTGTCCGTGCTGCCCTCTCTGCTGATGGGCGGCGTGAGTGCGGCCACTGCCCTCGCCTCCTCCCTGCCGGGTTTTCTGATCCGGCTGCTGCTGATGGTGATCTCCACCTTCTTCATCGCCATCGACTATGAGAAGATCGTCCGCTTCATCCTGGGCTGCCTCCGGGGGAACACCCGGAACGTGGTGCTGCAGATCAAGGCCTATGTGGTGGGCACGCTGTTCGTGTGCATCCGCTCCTACGCCCTGATCATGTCCATCACCTTCGTGGAGCTGTCCGTCGGGCTGAGCATCGTCGGCGTGGAGCGGGCGCTGCTGGTGGCCCTGCTGATCGCCATTTTCGACATCCTGCCGGTGCTGGGCACCGGCGGCATCATGATCCCCTGGGCCATCCTCACCGCCCTGGGCGGCGACATGGGACGGGCCCTGGCCCTGCTGGTGGTGTACGTCATCATCACCATCATCCGCAACATCATCGAGCCCCGGATCGTGGGCAAGCAGATCGGCCTCCATCCGGTGCTGACGCTGATGAGCATGTTCGTGGGCACCCACCTCTTCGGGGTGGTGGGCCTGTTCGGGCTGCCCATCCTGCTGTCGCTGCTGCGCTATCTCAACGACACGGGGACCATCTCCCTCTTCCCCGCCTCCGCCCTGGGCCGTGAGGAGCCCCGGCAGCCGGCGGAACAGCCGGAGCATGCTCCGGAGCAGGAAGGACCGTAAGACCATCGGGCGGGACCATGTGTCCCGCCTGACCGCTGTTCGGGCGGACACGCCGCCCGTCATCATTTCCGCAAAGGAGCCGCTATGAGACAGGAGACCATCAAGATCGGCCGCATCGTCAATGCCCACGGCATCCGGGGCGAGGTGCGGGTCCAGCCGGAGGAGCTGGAGCCGGCGGACCTCACCCGCTTCCAGACCTTCCTGCTGGACGGCGAGCCGGTGACCCCCACCGCCAACCACATCCACAAATCCATGGTGCTGATGAAGTTCCCCGGGGTGGACGACATGAACGCCGCCCTGGCCCTGAAGGGCAGGGACCTGTATATCCGCCGGGCGGACGCGAAGCTGCCGGAGGGGACGTATTTCGACGCGGAGCTGCTGGGCATGACCGTCTGCGACGCCGCCGACGGCCGGGAGCTGGGCAAGCTCGTCCGGGTGGACGACTACCCGGCCCACAAGATCTACACGGTGAAGGGGGACCGGGAGTACCTGATCCCCGCCGTGCCCGGCGCGTTCATCCAGTCCGTGGACCTGGACGCGGACCGGATGGAGGTCCATGTGTGGGAGGGGATGGCCAGCGATGAGAATTGACATCATGACGCTGTTCCCGGAGTCCGTGGACGCCATGCTGAACGTCAGCATCCTGGGCCGGGCCCAGCAGCGGGGCCACATCGCCATCCAGAGCCACCAGATCCGCCAGTACACCACCAACAAGCAGATGCAGGTGGACGACTACCCCTACGGCGGCGGCCGGGGCGCCATCATGCAGGCGGACCCCCTGTACCGCTGCTGGAGCCATATCGTGGAGACATACGGCCCCGGCCGGACCATCTTCCTCTCCCCCTGCGGCCGCACCTTCACCCAGGATGTGGCCCGGGAGCTGAAGGACCGCTACGACCACCTGATCCTGGTCTGCGGCCACTACGAGGGCGTGGACCAGCGCTTCCTGGACGAGTGCGTGGACGAGGAGATCTCCATGGGGGACTTCGTCCTCACCGGCGGGGAGATCCCCGCCATGGCGGTGTGCGACGCCGTGTGCCGCATGGTGCCCGGCGTCCTGCCGGACCCGGAGTGCTTTGAGGAGGAGTCCCACTGGAACGGCCTGCTGGAGTACCCCCAGTACTCCCGTCCGGCGGAGTGGCACGGCCGGCAGGTGCCGGAGATCCTGCTCTCCGGGGACCACGGCCGGGTGGCCGCCTGGCGGAGGAAGGAGAGCTACAAGCGCACCATGGAGCGGCGGCCGGACCTGTTCGCCCGGTTCGACGAGAGCCAGCTGACCACCAAGGCGGAAAAACGGGTGCTGGCGGAGGCGAAGGCCGAGTTCGCGGCGGAGCACCCGGCGCCGGAGGCACCGGAGGCCCCCGAAAACTGACCCCGGACTCATTGGACGAGACGCAAAAGGACCGCGCGGGAATTTCCCGCGCGGTCCTCTTTCTTTGGTCTCTTACTTCGCAGCCTTGGCGGCCTTGATGGCCTCGATCAGCAGCGGGGTGACCTTGAACAGGTCGCCGCA
>CALWOF010000069.1 GCA_944382995.1 uncultured Oscillospiraceae bacterium
TTTCGCCCGCATCCGCTCTCTGGACCAGTTCGCCGACACGGTGGGCGCCCTGATCCAGAACCAGATCCGCAGCCTGTGACGATCTCCGCAGAATAGCGGCGCCGAGAACTCCCGGCGCCGCCGCTTTTTGTTCATTCCAGCCAGTGTCCCATACCGGTGACAGAGCGGGTTCCTAGTTCTCCCCCGTCCGCACCGTAAGCTGTGACATAGCAGACGATGGACCGGGCGGTCCGGGTGGGTCCCAAGGGACAGACGAAGTACGCTGTGCCGTCAGTTCCTATGATCCAGTCCGCCGCCGTCAGGCGGACCGTCTGGGACGGCTGGGGTGCCAGCAAAAACTCAGATGGCTCGAACTCTACCACCAGCTCCGCCACCTCCGGGGACTCCACACAGCCGTAGACATAGACGAATTCCTCTGTCAGCGACGTGTGGTACCCTTCCCAGAGGGATGCCATCTCCTCCGGGACCTCCCGCTCCTCCAGCTGACGCCGCTGCCAGATGTAACCCGCCGTAAAGGGCCGGCCATTCTCCCTGGGGGCGACAGACATATATCCCTGCCAGCCCCCGTACCACCAGCGGAAGTCGTACTCGCTGAAGCCCACAGCCCGGTCATTGGCGGTCAGGCGGATCAGGGCGGGGACCTCCTGTTCCCAGGGGGCGTCTGCCTGCCAGATGATCTCCATAGGCTCCAGCAGGCGCCGCTTTTCCTCCATCCGCTGGACCTGATCCGGCGTGAAGCAGTAGACATCCGTCACATAGGCCGCCAGCAGGAGCAGACAGGGCACCAGCAGCCACAGCAGGGCCAGCCGTCTGCGGGGCATGGGCAGCTTGGGCCGTTTTGTTTTCATGGTGATTCCTCCCAGGGCAGTTCTACCGTCAGCAGGGTCTCATATTGGTGAGCCAGCTCATCATACCAGCAGACCCGGAGGGTATCGCCGAACGTGACGGGGATCTCCCAGGCCATGCCCCAGCTGCCGCCCATGGACCGGGTGGACTTCACGCCGGCGGTACTGTACACCTCGACCGATCCTTGCGGCTCCGCCCAGGGCTTATCCTCCCAGCAGCTGACGGCGACATAGGTCATGCCGCCCTTCTCCGCCATTGCCTGCTCCGACGGGTGCTCCAGCCCGATCTGCCAGACCCGGCACGTAGCGGTGCCCAGCCGGAATTCCCGGTCCATGTCCTGCACCAGTTCCAGTTCCCGGCCGGACTGCCGAGCCAGCCACTCCACATTGGCGATGGTGGCGGGCCACAGCCGTGCTCTTGCATAGCAGGCCAAGTTGCCCAGCACATCCCACCAGCCGGAGAGCAGGACCAGTACCAGCAGCACCGTCAGTCCCTGCGCTGCCCACTTGACGATGAGCCACCGGAAGGGATACTGCCGATCCAGCGCCCGGCCCACCTCCGCCGGGTCCCCCATGGCGGCCAGGGTCCGCTCCTCCGCCTCCGTCTCATCGTACCCCAGCTCCCGCAGGGCCTCGAAGTGGTCCTCCATGTGGCCGTCCAGCTCCCGCCGGATGGCCTCCCGCTCCCGTCTCGTCAGCCGCTTCAGGCGGGAGAACACCGCCTGGATGTATGTACTTCGGGTCATGGGCGTCCCCCCTTATGTATCTCCGGGCACAGTCGCCACCACATTTCCGGCGGCGTCATAGGCCGTGGTCTGTTGAAGGTCCATCCGCCCCTGGGGATCCTCGATCTCCCAGCGCGCCAGAAAATAGGTATATTCTCCCTCTGTCATCCAGTCATCCCGGATCGATGTGAGATAGGAGACATTCGCCAAGTCAGAACCGCTGCGGATCTCAAATTCCAGACGCTGGATGTCCGGGTCATCCACGCGGCCGAAGAGGTATAGGATCTCGTTCCAGGGTTCGCCGGGTTCCCGCCGCGGGAAAGCACTGTGGTAGTGCTCCGCCCCCGCATACAGCGTCTGTCCGTCTCTGGTGGGCAGCAATTCCCATCCGTTGGACCTCCAGCCCTGCGTAAGGTCGAAGTCGGCCCCCACAAGGGCTGTCACATAGGGATTACCCACAAGAAAGATCTGTCCGCTCAAAAGAGACGCATCGATCTCCGGGTCAAACTTCCACTTTACAGTCTCCAGCTTCCCGGCACCGATCCGCTCCTCCCAGTCTCCGACCACCTGTGTGGGAAACAGATGGCCTGTGCGGTACACCCAGTTTGTCAAAAAGAGCATCACCAAGGCGGCGATGATCCGGTTCCGAACGATCTTCCGCCGGGTGGGCAGCTTTGTCTGTTTGCTCATGGGGCCACCTCCTCCGGCAGGGGGATCTGGAGAGAAAACGGTTCCCCGTACAGGTCCTGGGACAGTGTCACATAGGTATCGCCCGGCCGGATCTCCACAGTCCCCTCGATCTCCAAATACCAGTCGCTTGCGTTGAAAAAATCTCCGCACCAGGCTGTGCATTGCCTGTTCTGACTGGTCAGCGTCATCTCTCCCAGCCTCCGGCTGGCCACCACGCCGAAAGGGATCCGGTCATAGGCAACAGCCAACACCTCCGCCGCAAGAAATCTCCGCCCCGTGTCATCCTCGGTCTCTCCCACGGAGACCCGGAACACCCGGAGCTCATCATTGCCCACCTGGAGACGGATATCCAGCGGAAGGACGGCTTCCGCTCCGCTCAAAAGCGGCACCTTGTCCTGAACTGACTCCGGCGGAAAAGTTGAACTGGCTGCATATTCCAGAAATAGTGTACGGCCGGAGAAGTCCGGATCGATGCGGTATTTGAGATACTCAGCCAGCGAAGAAGTGCTTCCAAACACCTGGAGGAACAGGGGCAGTAGCATCAGAATTGTCGCCAGCTTCGCGATCCTGCCGAAAATCACCCAGCCCCAGCCGGTATACTGCTGATTCAGCTCCCGGCCCACCTCCGCCGGGTCCCCCATGGCGGCCAGGGTCCGCTCTTCCGCCTCCCGCTCGTCGTAGCCCAGCTCCCGCAGGGATTCGAAGTGGTCCTCCATGTGGCCGTCCAGCTCCGCCCGGATGGCCTCCCGCTCGTCCCACGTCACGCGGCGCAGGCATGAGAGCACCTGCGCCGTATATTCCCGCCTGTCCATGTCACGCCGGGTCCAGCGCCGGACAGGCCCGGAGCACCGCGTTCACCGCTCCGGAGTAGGTCTGCCAGGCCCTGGCCTCCTCCTTGAGAAAGGCGGCCCCCCGCCGGGTCAGGTGGTAGTATTTCCGCACCCGGCCGGTGGGCGCCTCCTGCTCGTACGCCTCCACTGCCCCGGACCGCTCCAGCCCGTGGAGCACCGGGTACAGCGTCCCCTCCTTCATCTCAAAGGTGTGGTCGGACCGCCGGGCCAGCTCCACGATCATCTGATAGCCGTACATATCCTCTCCGGCCAGCAGAGACAGCACCAGCAGCTGGGTGTGGTCCATGGTCTGCTTCCTTGCCATAGGGCACCTCCGTATCCGAAATAATACCTCGAGTTTCTATGCTTAAATTATACATAGAACCACGAGGTATGTCAAGGACAAAAAACGCGCGGGGCCTCCCGCGCGTTCTGTCCGTATTCACTTCTCCGTGGCCGCCAGCCCCAGCAGCGCCAGGCCGTGGGTGCTGAAATAGCCCGCCAGCTGCTCATAGGGCAGGTGATAGATCTGGGGCCCGGCGGCATAGGCCGCCAGCTCATAGGGAGAGAAGCCCACGGTCATTCCCTCCCCGTCAAAGGAGACGGCGTAGCTGCTCCAGCCGGCGAGGATCTCCTGGTAATTGGTCCAGAAAAAGTCCTCCGGCGCCATATCATAGGCTGCCGCGGTCTCCCGGCTCTGGCGGAGCAGCTCCTGCGCCACCGCCTCGGAAAAGGCCTGGCCGTCCGCCGCCAGCTGCTCCGGCGTCAGGAACCGGCCCGTGGACAGGTCGAAATTCCAGGCCATCAGCACCGTGTTGGGATGGGCGCCGCCGCTGCTGCCGTAGTACACCGCCTGTACACTGATCAGGTCGCCGGTCCGGCAGACCTCGCTCTCCAGCTCCAGCACATAGGGCGTCCAGGCGGCGCCGGTCTCCGCGCGGCCGGCGCGGTCCTCCTCCGCCCAGGCCGTCACCTCGTCAAAGCCGTCGGCCGCGGCCCAGTCCCGGAACTGGCTGTTGAAGGTCTCCGCCGCCGTCAGAGCCGCCTCCTCCGCAGGGGCGGCGGCCTCGGTCAGGGCCGTGCCGTCCGCCAGCTCCACGGTCATCACCGGCAGCGCGTAGCTCCGCCGGGCCAGCACCGTTCCGTCCGCCGCCTGGGCGCTGTCCTCCAGCGTCTCCAGCGCCACCGTGTAGCAGAGCTGCCGGGGAGCCGCCTGGGAAAAAACGGCTTGCTCCTTCAGCGCTCCGTTCGCAGGCCTGTCCGCCGGAGCCAGGTCCGTCATGGGGACCTCCGTGTTCTCCTCCGGTCCCGCCTGGGCGGGCGGCGCGGCGCAGGACGTCAGCGCGCCCAGCAGCGCCAGCAGGGCGATCAGTCGTTTCATCAGGGGCTCTCCTTTCCTCAGCAGGGCGCAGGCCCTCCTAAGATCACGGGACCTTCCCTCCACTCGGCGCCGCCAGCGGCGGCCTCCAGGCGGGGATACGCCAGGGTGTACAGGTCCGCCGCGCGGACCTCCAGTTCAAACAGGCGCCGGGCCTCCGGGCCCAGCCGCCGGACCTGCGCCGGCTTCGTCAGCACCGGCACCGCGGCCGTCCTGCGCATCCGGGAGAGCAGACGGCAGCCGGTCTCATTGGCCGCCAGCACCCGCAGATAGGGCGGGTCTGCCGGCAGGTCCGCCGGCGTCAGTCCCAGATAGGCCCACAGCACCATCCGCCGCAGGCGGGCCATGGCATACCGCTTGGTCTTGGCCGCCTCCAGCAGCGACTGCACAGTGGCGGCGGTGCGGGAGGCCTCATACAGCCGGTTCCGCAGGCCCTCCCGGCCCGGGTCCAATGCGGCGAAGTCCGCCGCGGACATGGACCGGAGCCGGGCCAGGGTGGCCCGCTGGCAGTTCTCCCAGAACACCGGCGCCCGGCCGGCGGCCTCCTCCTCTTCATAGGCCCGCCCCATGGCGGGGGGCAGCAGCGCAAGAGCCTCCGCCCGTCTCCCCTCCCGCAGCAGCGCCCGGAGGGCGGAGGCGGAGGGGTGGGCGTCCTGGGCCAGGGGGCCGTCGTGGGGGCTCCCCTCCCGCCGGACCGTCACTGGCCGGATGGACGCGCCCTGCCGCAGCAGGGCCTTGCAGTATTCGATGCCTAAAATATTGTTGGGGCTCTTCAGCAGCGCCGCCTCCTCCGGAAGCAGCGCTCCCAGCGCCCGTTCCCGGGCGGCGGCGTAGCTCACCGCCCCCGGCAGCTCCCGCCGCAGCCGGTCCCGGAAGGCCGGGGTCAGCAGGGCGGCGGCCGTCCGCTCCAGGGCGGCGGCATCTCCGCACTCGCTGCCGAAGAGCAGGTGGTCCACCAGCCCTGTGGACGCCAGGACCCGGACGCCGCCGTCGGCGAAGTCCTCCGCCGAGGACACCGCCCACGGAAGGGGCAGCTCCAGCACCAGGTCCGCGCCGCTCTCCACGGCGGCCTGGGCCCGCGCGTGCTTGCGCAGCAGGGCAAAGTCGCCCCGCTGGACGAAGTTCCCGCTCATGACGCACACGAACGCCGTATCCGTCCCCAGCAGGGCCCGGCCCGCCTCCAGCAGCCGCAGGTGCCCGCTGTGGAGGGGATTGTACTCTGCGATTATACCTGCCGCCCTCATGGATTTCCCCCTTTCTCAATGTCAAAAAGGTTACAGTTTGGTGTCAAAATCGTGAAAAATCTGTCAGCTCTCCGAGGCCGGTCCCGCAGGACCGCCGATTTCGGACTTTCCTTGATCGTACCATATTTTCCGCCGGCCGTCCAGCGGGCAGCGGCCTCTGCCGGAAAGGCGCGGAAAAAAGAGCGGTTCGTGGAAAATTGCGGTTGTAACCTGAAAAATCTCTGGTATAATGGAGGTGTACAGGACCCCGCCCCGCCAGACGGGGCCCCTTCCCTGCCGGGTCCGTACATGGATCTTTACAAATTTGGGGGCCCGCGGGACGCCCCAAAAAAGAAGAGGAGACGGTTAACATGAACATTCTGGTTATCAACGCTGGCAGCTCTTCCCTGAAGTATCAGCTGCTGAACCCCGAGACCGGCGCCCTGCTGGCCAAGGGCCTGTGCGAGCGCATCGGCATCGACGGCAAGTTCACCTACAAGCCCCAGGTGGAGGGCAAGAAGGTCCTGGACGCCGTGGACGTGGCCATGCCCACTCACTCCGAGGCCATCCAGGCCGTGCTGGACGCCCTGGTGGACAAGGACAACGGCGTCATCGGCTCCATGAAGGAGATCGACGCGGTGGGTCACCGTGTGGTCCACGGCGGCGAGGCCTTTGCCGGCTCCGTGCTGATCACCGATGAGGTCATGAAGGCCCTGGAGGACTGCATCCCCCTGGCTCCTCTCCACAACCCCGCCAACATCACCGGCATCAACGCCTGCACCGCCGTCATGGGCAAGGACGTGCCTCAGGTGGCCGTGTTCGACACCGCCTTCCACCAGACCATGCCCGCCAAGGCCTTCATGTACGCCCTGCCCTATGAGTACTATGAGAAGGACAAGGTCCGCCGCTACGGCTTCCACGGCACCTCTCACAAGTATGTCTCCGGCCGGGCTGCCGCCATGCTGGGCAAGAAGCCCGAGGAGCTGAAGCTGATCTCCTGCCACCTGGGCAACGGCTCCTCCGTCACCGCCATCGACGGTGGGAAGAGCGTGGACACCTCCATGGGCTTCACCCCCCTGGCCGGCGTGCCCATGGGCACCCGCTCCGGCGACCTGGACGCCGGCATCCTGCAGTACCTGATGAACAAGTACGGCATGAACATCGACGAGATGCTCAACATCCTCAACAAGAAATCCGGCGTGCAGGGCGTGTCCGGCGTCTCCTCTGACTTCCGCGATCTGGAGAACGCCCACAAGGAGGGCAATGAGCGCGCCGGTCTGGCCGTGGATATGTTCAACTACGGCGTGAAGAAGCTGATCGGTGCCTATGCCGCCGCCATGGGCGGGGTGGATGCCATCATCTTCACCGCCGGCGTGGGCGAGAACTCCGCCTCCCAGCGGATGGCCATCGCCTCCGGTCTGGAGTTCATGGGCGTGAAGATGGACGCCGAGGCCAACAACGTCCGCGGCAAGGAGGCCGTCATCTCCGCCGCCGATTCCAAGGTGAAGGTCCTGCTGATCCCCACCAACGAGGAGCTCATGATCGCCACTGATACCGCCGCCATCGTCAAGG
>CALWOF010000070.1 GCA_944382995.1 uncultured Oscillospiraceae bacterium
GAGCGCGGCTTCCAGAACGAGCCCCAGCGCTGCAAGGCCTGCCGCGACGCCCGCAAGAACGCCGCCCGCGGCCCCCGTGAGTATTTCACCGCCGTGTGCGCTGCCTGCGGCGGCGAGGCCCGCGTTCCCTTCGAGCCGAAGTCTGACCGCCCCGTGTACTGCAGCGAGTGCTTCGCCAAGATGCGGGAGCAGCAGAGATAACGACCATTCGTTTTTGTCTCTTGCAGAAAGAACGGCCGGCACCTTTTCAGGGGTGCCGGCCGTTTGCTCGTTCAGGAGGATTGACGGAAAGACGCATCTGCACCTCATAGCGCCGTGCCCCGGGCCGGGGTGAAGAGTCCGGTCATGTCCGTACCCTCCAATTCCAGAAGGAACCGCTTCTTCTCCACGCCGCCGGCATAGCCGGTGAGACTGCCGCCGCTGCCCACCACCCGGTGACAGGGAATCAGGATGGAGATGGGGTTGTGGCCCACCGCGCCGCCCACCGCCTGGGGGGAAGCTGGGATCCCCAAGCTCTGCAGCTTCCGGGTCAGGGCGCCGTAAGTCGTGACAGTGCCGGAGGGGATCTCCAGAAGCAGCTGCCACACCGCCTGACGGAAGAAACTTCCCTGGGGAGCGAGCGGCGGCAGGGGAGGGAGAGGCATCCTGGCAAAGTACGCCCTCAGCCAGACCTCCGCCGCACGAAAGACCGGAAGGTCCGCCTCTGCCTCGGTGCCGGACAGCCCGGCGCCGAAGTATTTCTGCCCCTCCAGCCACAGGCCGATGAGCGATTCCCCGTCGGAGGCTAGTGTCAGCCGGCCCACCGGAGAGGGGAGCGTAGTCACAGATCGCATGGTCCGCGCCTCCTTTGTGTGATCTGTCTCCATAATACCAGAACATGTGTACGATAGCAAGCTCTTTTTCAAAGTGTTCGGCGGCCCTTGCAATCGGCGGCGGGGCGTGATAGGATGCTGTTGAACGAAAAAGAAACACGGACATGAAAGGGAGAGGATCACATGCTGCTGGCCATTGACGTAGGAAATTCCAATACCTCCATCGGGCTTTTTGACAGGGACAAGCAGCTGCGGTTCCTGGCCTCCCTGGACACGGACAGCCGGAAGACAGCGGACCAGATCAGCATCGACCTGATGAACCTGTTCACCCTGTACCGCTATTCCTATACGGACGTGACGGGAGCCATCCTTTGCAGTGTGGTGCCGCCGCTGAACTTCATGATGGAAAAGGCATTGACCCGGCTCCTGAGACGTCCCCCCATGGTGGTCGGCCCCGGTGTGCGGACGGGGCTGAACATCCGGCTTGCGGTCCAGTCCCAGGTGGGTGCAGATATCGTGGCGGATGCGGTGGCGGCGCTGGAGAAATTCCAGCCGCCCATCATCACCATCGACATGGGTACCGCCACCACGATCGGCGTCATCTCCGAGGGACGGAATTACGAGGGCGGCCTGCTGCTGCCGGGGGTCAATGTGTCTCTGGAGGCCCTGTCCCGCCGGGCGGCCCAGCTGCCTGCCATCTCGCTCCAGCATCCCAAGGTACTGATCGGCAAGACCACCGAGGACTGCATGCGCTCCGGCATCGTCTACGGCACCGCCGGCATGCTGGATGGGATCATCGACCGTATCCGGGAGCAGTTCCCGGGCAAGGAGGTCAGCGTGGTGGCCACCGGCGGCAACGCCCCGGTGATTGTCAGGTATTGCCGCAACCCCATCGTCTACGACAAGTACCTGCTGATGGACGGCCTGTGGGCCATCTACCAGAAGAACAAGTAGAGAAGAACAGGAACAAATAAAAAAGATAAGAGACAAGGTCCCTTCCTGGAAGAGGAACGCCTGTCTCTTATCTTTTGCCGCTTATCAGACACCTGCTGCCTTCAGCCCTTGTATCCGAACTGCTTCAGCACGCTGATGACGCTGCCGTTGCGGAAGTCCATGCCGATCCGGTCCATCAGCCGCAGGGAGGAAGGATCCCCTCGGGCGACCCTGGCCACGCCGTCCTTGGTGGTAAGGGAGACCTTACAGCCCATCCGCTGCACGATGGCCTCTGTCATGGCGTTGTATTTGCCGAGCGGATAGGTGAATGTCTGGGGGACAGAACCAGTCTCCTCGGTGATCTGATACAGGATCTGGCGGGTATCGTCGCCCACCAGACACACATACTCCGTCCAGCTCTCAGCAGGGATCTTCAGCATGGTGGTCCGGGAGTCGGTGCTCTCATGAAGTCCGTTGGTGTGGGGCTCGATGGACACCAGGCCGCTGGCTGTCATCTCCCGGATCTGATCCCACCGGAGCCCCCAGTCCGCGTATCGGATGGCCTTGCCGATGACAGAGAGCTCGATCTTCATATCCAGCTCCTGCAGGATCGGGAAGACATAGGTGTAGTTGGTGGCATAACCGTCGTCAAAGGTGATGACGATGGGCTTTTCCGGCAGGGGCGTGCCGTGCTCCACATAGTCGATGACCTGAGAGAAGAACACCGTGTGGAAGCCGGCGTCCTTCAGTTCCCGCATCTGCTGTTCAAAGATCTCCGGGGTCTTGGAATAGCCCCGGCCAAGGTAGGAGACATCATGGTACATCAGCACCGGAACCTGGACCGTCTCGCCGGAGACTGCGGATGGCCGGGCCACACAGCGGGAGAGCAGCTTTGCCGCGGCGGCCCGGGTGAGTCCCTGCTCTGGACGGAAGGTCCCGTCCTCATAGCCTTCGATCAGCCCCAGAGCGGCCGCCGTCCGAACATAGGGCAGCCGCTTCGGGGAGATGGCATCCTGATCCCGGAAGGTCAGCTCTTTTCCCAGGCCGACGGCCTCCGGATAGAAGGCGCAGATCAGCAGCTGCGTGGCAAATTCCCGGGAAATGGAGGCAGTGCGGACGCCCAGCTCCTTCGGCTCGAACCAGCCGAAATAGGAACCGTAGGCGACGGCGGGATCCGCCCAGTTGGAGCCGCTCTGGAGCTGGCGGTCATCCAGACCGTCCGTCCGGCAGACCATGGAGAGAAAGGCCTGAACGCTCACCGGCTCCTCTGGATGGAAGCGCCGGTCCCCATAGCCCTGTATCAGCTTGCGGTCCACTGCGTCATGGATATAGGAATAGGCCCAGTGAGACCTGGGCACATCAGAAAAATCCGCCGTATAGGCGATGGGGACGCAGGAAATGATCAGCAGCAGCGCCAGCGTCAGCGGAAGGATCCGCCGGCAGGTCCGGTAAAACATAGCCAACATCCTCCGATCTGAAAAAATACAGGGAGAGCTTCCCTCCGGAGCGCGCACATGGAGCGGCCCCCAATGCAACCGTAGCAGAAAGAAGTGGGCTTGTCAACTGCATTCTTGGAATGGGAGCGCCCCACGGCCAGGGGCGCTCAAAAAAGCAGGGACGTGCCGAAAGGCACGTCCCTGCGGGGAACACGATGGGCGTCGGACTGACGATCACTTCACCAGGACCTTCTTCAGTCTGGCGAAGCGGGGCAGAGAGTCCTCCTTGGGCAGCTTGGGCTCACCCTGGATCAGGGGCAGCACATAGTCGATGAAGGGCTTCTCCACGTTGTTGTGGGCAGCGTTGATCCACTCGATGGGGACCTTCTTCTCGGTGTTGGCCACATCGGTCAGGGGCAGCAGCTTCGTCTTGCAGACGTACTGGCCGTTCTCGTAGCTGCGCTCGAAGCCCACCATCCGGTCGGTGATGCCGGCCACGGCGTTCTCCACGGCGGCCCTGCCGCTCATGACGGCCTCCTCGATGTCGGTCTCGGATGCCAGGTGGGCGCCGCACCGCTGCAGCAGAGACAGCTCGATGCCCCGGACCTTGGCGCCGGTCTTCTCCTTGACCACCTGAGCCAGCATGGCGGCCAGGCCGCCCAGCTGGGCGTGGCCGAAGCCGTCGGTTGCAGAGGTCTTGGCCTCGGAGACAAAGGACCCATCGGCATAGTGGATGCCCTCGGAGACGGCCACCATGCAGTTGCCCTTCTCCTTGTAGATGCGCTCCACGTCGGCCAGGAACTTGTCCATGTCAAAGTCCACTTCGGGCAGATACACCAGATCCGGGCCCGCGCCGTAGGCGGTGGCCAGGGCGGCGGCGCCGGCCAGCCAGCCGGCGTGACGGCCCATGATCTCGATGATGCAGACCATGCCGGTGTCATAGACCCGGGCGTCCTGATAGACCTCCATGCAGCTCGTCGCGATATACTTGGCGGCGGAGGCAAAGCCGGGGCAGTGGTCGGTGCCGAACAGGTCGTTGTCGATGGTCTTGGGCACGCCCATCACCCGGCACTCATAGCCTACCTTCTGCATGTACTTGGAGATCTTGTTGCAGGTGTCCATGGAGTCGTTGCCGCCGTTGTAGAAGAAGTAGCGGACGTCATACTTCTTGAAGATCTCCAGGATGCGCTTGTAGTCGGTGTCGTCCACGTCCGGGTCCGCCATCTTGTACCGGCAGGAGCCCAGCGCGGAAGAGGGGGTGTACTTGAGCAGCTCCAGCTCCGCAGGGTCCTCTTTGCCCATGTCGAAGAGCCGGTCAGCCAGAACGCCCTTGATGCCGTGCTCCGCACCGTAGACGGCGGTGATGTTGGGGTCCTTCAGCGCCGTGGAGATCACGCCGTAGGCACTGGCGTTGATCACGGAAGTGGGGCCGCCGGACTGGCCGAAGATGCATGCGCCTTTCAGTTCACTCATGAGAAATTCCTCCTCAGATTTGTTTCGGGATGCTTTCTTTCATCATATCATTGAAAAAAAGAATTGTAAATACTTGCAATTTAAAATTATTGTGATATTATCATAGAGGGAAATCGTTTTCGTTCTTTTCGTTCGGCGCTTTTCGTCGTGCGGGGCTGATCCCCGGGGCCGAGACGGGAGAGCGGGACAAATTTTGAACAGGAGTTGATCTTATGGCACTGGTTACCACCACCGAAATGTTCAAAAAGGCATACGACGGCGGGTACGCCATCGGCGCGTTCAACGTCAACAACATGGAGATCGTCCAGGGCATCACTGAGGCTGCCCGGGATCTGGATGCTCCTCTGATCCTCCAGGTGTCCAAGGGCGCCCGGGCCTACGCCAACCACACCTATCTGGTGAAGCTGGTGGAGGCCGCCGTCATCGAGTGCCCCAACATCCCCATCGCGCTGCATCTGGACCACGGCCCTGACTTTGAGACCTGCAAGTCCTGCATCGACGGCGGCTTCACCTCCGTCATGATCGACGCCTCCAGCAAGCCCTTTGCCGAGAACATCGAGATCACCAAGAAGGTTGTGGAGTACGCCCATGACCACGGCGTGGTGGTCGAGGCCGAGCTGGGCGCTCTGGCCGGCATCGAGGACGATGTGAAGGTCTCTGCCGAGGAGTCTCACTACACCCATCCCGACGAGGTCCAGGAGTTCGTGGAGAAGACCGGCTGTGACTCCCTGGCCATCGCCATCGGCACCAGCCACGGTGCCTATAAGTTCACCGCCGCTCAGTGCACCCGCAATGAGAAGGGCGAGCTGGTCCCGCCCCCGCTGCGCTTCGACATTCTGGACGAGGTCGTGAAGCGTCTGCCCGGCTTCCCCATCGTGCTCCACGGCTCTTCCTCTGTGCCCCAGGAGTTCGTGAAGATGGTCAACGAGTTCGGCGGCAAGATGCCCGACGCCGTGGGCATCCCCGAGGAGCAGCTGCGCAAGGCCGCCAAGAGCGCCGTGTGCAAGATCAACATCGACTCCGATCTGCGTCTGGCCATGACCGGCACCATCCGCAAGTTCATGGCGGAACACCCTGACAAGTTCGATCCCCGCGAGTATCTGAAGCCCGCCCGTCAGGCTATCAAGGACCTGGTCGCCCACAAGATCGTGGACGTGCTGGGCTGCGACCACAAGGCGTAAGAGAGACCCTGCAAAGAGGAGGCGCATAGCGCCTCCTCTTTTTCTGTGGTTTCTGCGGTTCTGCAATGTCATGATTTTGTAATAATTAGACAAAATATTATATACAGATTGTGCAATAGCACAACGCTCGGCAGAAGGGCGCTGGGAAACATTATGAATCTCGGATATAGACACCAACGGTCTGCTGTGGTATCTTAATAGCGCCGGTCGGGAGACCGGAAATCCATAACAGAAAGGATGTGTTTCCCATGCGTCTGCGTTCTGAAGCGGATATCCAGGCCTTCCTGGACGCTGTCAACGCCTGTGAGGGCGAGGTGTACCTGAAGAGCCCTGAGGGAGACATTTTTAATTTGAAGTCTTCCATGTCCCGCTATATCGCCATCGGCCGCCTCATTGAGGAGCAGGGCGACAATCTGGAGCTCTTTGCCAGCCGCAAGGAGGACCAGGCCCGCCTGATGCCCCTGGTGGAGGACCTGATGGAGGAGAATGGCTGATGCCGTTCTTCCGGACCTGAAAAAAAGCCCGCCGCCCCGGAGAACGGGACGGCGGGCTTTTTGTGCTCTTTCGGGATCACTTGTCGAAGGACGGGTTGACGAAGTAGAGGTTCTTCTCGTTCATCCTGTCCTTGGCTAGACGCAGTCCCTCGCCGAAGCGCTGGAAGTGGACCACCTCCCGCTCCCGCAGGAACTTGATGACGTCGTTGACGTCCGGATCATCGGACAGGCGCAGGATGTTGTCATAGGTGACCCGGGCCTTCTGCTCGGCAGCCAGATCCTCGGTGAGGTCCGCGATCAGGTCTCCCTTGACGGCCATGCTGGATGCACTGTAGGGAAAACCGGAGGCGGCGGTGGGGTACACGCCGGCGGTCCGGTCCACGAAGTAGGTGTCAAAGCCAGCGGTCTTGATCTGTTCGTCGGTGAGGTTTCGGGTCAGCTGGTGGACGATGGCGCCGATCATCTCCAGGTGCCCCAGCTCCTCGGTGCCGATGTCGGTCAGCAGGCCCTTGAGCTCCGGGTAGGGCATGGAGAACCGCTGGCTGAGATACCGGAGGGACGCCCCCAGCTCGCCGTCGGGGCCGCCGTACT
>CALWOF010000071.1 GCA_944382995.1 uncultured Oscillospiraceae bacterium
CAACGCCGGCGGCTCCATCGGCCCGGAGGACGGCGTCACCGTCTGCTCCAAGGGCGAGACCTTCTCCCAGGTGGTCCCCATGGAGGAGATGGCAAGCATCTCCGTGGGCGGTGTGGTGTTCCCCATCACCGCGGAGTGATCTTCAAAGCAAAAGGACCCGCCGGGGCGGCTGCCCCGGCGGGTCTCTGTTTTTTGCCTATTCCGGCACCACATGCTCCGGCTTCACCAGGTCCGCCAGCAGCGCCCTGGCCCGCTCTGCGTCCTCTGGCCGCACGGAGATGTAGTAGGTCAGCCGGTCGATCTTCCCATTGGGGCCGAAGTCCCGGTGGTCCAGCTTGGCGCCGCAGCCGCACAGGGGCGGCTCCGTCTCGTAATAGCCGGTCTCCATGATCTTGACGCCGTTCTCCTTCAGCCGCTGCCGGGCCTCCTTCCACCGGGGCTTGTCCCCCCAGACCTCAAAGGCCTTCTCCCGCTTTCCGAACAGGGCCATGGCTCAGCCCTCCAGGGATTTCCAGGCGGTCTCCAGGGCGATCTCCATCATCTCGTGGAAGGAGTCCTGCCGCTCCTGAGCGGAGAGAGACTCCCCGGTGAAGATGTGGTCGGAGATCGTCAGGATGGCCAGCGCCCGCTTGCCCAGCCGCTGGGCGGTCCAGTACAGGCCCGCGGCCTCCATCTCCAGCGCCAGGATGCCGAACTTGCGGTACATGGCACCGGCATCGGGATCGTCGTTGTAGAACTGGTCCGCCGTGAACACCTGGCCCACGTCCGCCCGGACGCCCAGTCTCTCCGCCGCCGCCACGGCATCCCGCAGGAGGCCGTAATCCGCGGTGGCGCACAGCTGCCCCGGAAAGCGGTACTGGTCCGCGAAGTGGGAGTTGGTGGATGCGCCCAGGGCGATGACCACATCCCGGACCTTCACGTCGTCGCCGATCCCGCCGGCGGAGCCGATGCGGATGATGGTGTCCACGCCGAAGAACTGGTAGAGCTCATAGCTGTAGATGCCGACGGAGGGCACGCCCATGCCGTGGCCCATGACCGAGATCTTCCGCCCCTTGTAGGTGCCGGTGTAGCCCAGCATGTTCCGGACGGTGTTGAAGCACACCGCATCCTCCAGATAGTGGTCCGCCACGTACTTGGCCCGCAGGGGGTCGCCGGGCATCAGCACGGCTTTTGCGATCTGCTGCTCGTCCGCCGCGATGGAGGCGGAGGGGGATTCCTTGATGGCCATTTTCAGTCCTCCTTGTAATATCAATGTCGCATATTGCGCTTTGTTGTCAGGCTTTGTCCCGGAACAGGGCCGCCAGACTCTTTTTGTAGGGCGGGCGGCAGATGCCCTTCTCCGTGACGATGGCGGTGATGAGGTCGTGGTCCGTCACGTCGAAGGCGGGGTCGTAGCACTTCACATCCGCCGGGGCCATGGGCCTTTCGTACCACATGGTCTTGATCTCCTCCCCGTCCCGCTCCTCGATGGGGATGTGGTCCCCGTCAGGGCAGTCCATGTCGATGGTGGAGGTGGGGCCCAGCACATAGACGGGGATCCCGTAGTGCTTCGCCAGGATCGCCACGCCGGAGGTGCCGATCTTGTTGGCGGTGTCGCCGTTGGCGGCGATGCGGTCGCAGCCCACGAAGCACGCCTGGACCCAACCGTTCTTCATGACGATGGAGGCCATGCTGTCGCAGATCAGCGTCACGTCCACCCCGGCCCGCAAAAGCTCATAGCTGGTGAGCCGGGCCCCCTGGAGCAGGGGCCGGGTCTCGTCGGCGAACACGCGGAAGTGCATGCCCCGCTCCGTTCCCAGCAGGATGGGCCCCAGTGCCGTGCCGTACCGGGAGGTGGCCAGGGGACCGGCGTTGCAGTGGGTCAGGATGCCGTCCCCCTCCTTCAGCAGGGTCAGGCCGTGCTCGGAGATGGCGGTGCATTTGGCGATGTCGTCCCGGTGGATCTCCACCGCCTTTTCATACAGGGCGTCGAGCATCTGGCCCCGGGTGTCGTGGACATGCTCCAGGGCGGTGCGCATCATCTCCCGGATGGCCCAGCCCAGATTCACCGCCGTGGGGCGGGCGGCATCCAGCTGCAGCCCATAGTCGCTGAGCCGCCGCAGGAACATCTGCCGGTCCTCCGTCCGGATGGATTTGGCCAGCACATACATGCAGTAGGCGGCGCAGATGCCGATGGCCGGCGCCCCCCGCACCCGCAGAGAGCGGATGGCCTCCACCATCTCCTCCGCCGTCTGGAGGCGGATCTCCTTCTCCTCGCCCGGCAGCAGTGTCTGGTCGATGATGTAAAGGGCCTCCTCCTTCCGGTCATAGCGGATGTTCTGCACGTGGGTCACAGCCTTGATGTCAGGCATGGGTCTCTCCTTCCCGCCGGCGGCGCCGGCCTGTTCATTGTCGTCAGCGGGTCTTCTCCCGCAGCGCGCTGTACATGCCCCGCAGTCCCTGGAGGCGGGACACCTCCTCCGCCGTCAGGGGCACGCCGCCCCCCAGCGTCTCGGCGTTCAGCACGATCTTCGCCGTGTGCTCCACCGTCTCCAGCCGGTCAAAGGCCTCCCACAGATCCGCCCCCCAGGCCAGCGCGCCGTGGTTGGCCAGAAGCACCGCGTTGTGGTCCGGCAGATAGGGCGCGATGCTCTCCGGCACCTGGTCGGTGGAGAGCATGGCGAACGACGGCGTGCAGGGCACGGCGCCCAGCCCCGCCGCCAGCTCGGCCACATAGGGCACCTCCAGTCCCCGCCGGCAGACGGCAAAGGCGGTGGAGACGGGCGGGTGGGCGTGGACCACCGCTCCGGCATCCGGGCGGCGGCGGTACACCATCAGGTGCATCTTCACCTCCGAGGAGGGATGGCGGTCCCCCTCCACCACGCGGCCCTCCAGATCCGTCACCAGCAGCATGTCCGGCGTCATCCGGCCCTTGCTGACGCCGGAGGGGGTGACCAGCAGCCGGTCCTCCCCCAGCCGCACCGAGAGATTGCCGTCGTTGGCGGCCGCGTACCCCCGGTCGTACAGGAGCCTTCCCACCCGACAGATCAGCTCCCGCTCCGCCTCATACGTCATGGCAGACCCTCCTCCCGTTTTTCTCAGTTTACCGCAGATCCGCCGCCGGCGCAAGGGCGGGTTGCGAAAAGGCGGCGAGGTCTTCCCCGCCGCCTCTCTGTGCGCCTGTCACGGCCGGATGATCCAGCCCTCTTTCCGGGGCTTGGGGGCGGGCAGCTCCCCGTCCACGTAGCCCAGGATGCAGTTGCCCACGCCCCGGTAGGTCTCCGGCAGGCCCCACTTCTTCAGCAGCTCCCTGCCCTCGGGGCGGTCGAACAGCTCCCTGGCCCGGTTGATCCAGCAGGAGCCCAGGCCCAGGGCCGCCGCGGCGTTCATCAGGTTGCCCATCACCAGGGACCCGTCCTGGAGCCAGTTGGCCTTCTCCCCGTCCCCCAGGACCACCACCACGGTGGGCGCTCCGTAGAAGGGGTCCGTGCCGGGCTTGCCCTGGATCTCGGCGTTGAGCCGGGACATATAGCCGATGGTCTCCCTGTCCTGGACCACCACCATGACGCAGTGCTGGATGCCCATGCCGCAGGGGGCCCAGGTCCCGGCCTCCAGAACGGCGTTCAGCTCCTCGTCCCGGATCTGCTCCGGCTTGTAGCTGCGGACGCTCCTGCGGGTCTTCAGTACGTTCAGTGTCTCGTTCATACCTCTCTCGTCCTTTCCTTTTTTAATGACCGCGTATCGCGGATGCGTGCCTGTGGCCGGTCGGGCCGACACATCCCGCCCGACGCCTGCTCCCGAAATATCCAGTCCACCAGCGCGGTGCCGACGCCCACGGGCCGGAAGCCCGCGCAGCCGGCGGTCTCCGCCGCCTCCGGCGCAGAGGACCGGAGAAAGCCCCCCGGAAACGGCTGAACAGCGCTCCGCTAGCTCCGAGGGCCGCATTCCCATGGGCAAGGCTCCCTTTTCTATTCATTATAGCACATTCGCAGCACGGTGCGCCACTTTTTTCTGACGGTTTTCCGCGATCTCACAGATGACAGACGGCGGCGGATATGCTATACTGATGCTCGTATCTTCCCGTCGGCGCGCCGCGCCGGCCGGGACAAAAGGAGTGATCCCATGCCCCAGCCTCTGTCTGCCCGCACCGCCGATTTCACCGATTCCGTGATCCGGCGGATGACCCGCGTCTCCCTGAAATACGGCGCGGTGAACCTGTCCCAGGGGTTCCCCGACTTTGACCCGCCCAGGGAGATCCTGGACCGTCTGTCCCAGGTGTCCCGGGAGGGCCCCCACCAGTACTCCGTCACCTGGGGCGCCCAGAATTTCCGGGAGGCCCTGGCAAGGAAGCAGTCCCGCTGCATGGGCCGGACCATCGACCCGGACAGAGAGATCGTGGCCACCTGCGGCTCCACCGAGGCCATGATGTGCGCCATGATGACCGTGGCCGACCCCGGCGACAAGGTCATCGTCTTCTCCCCCTTCTACGAGAACTACGGGGCGGACGCCATCCTCTCCGGCGCGGAGCCCATCTATGTGCCGCTGCATCCGCCGGCCTTCACCTTCGACGTGGACGAGCTGGAGGACGCCTTCCGCCAGCATCCCAAGGCGCTGATCCTGTGCAATCCCTCCAACCCCTGCGGCCGGGTCTTCACCCGGGAGGAGCTGCTGACCATCGCCGAGATGGCCACCAAGTACGACGTCTACGTCATCACCGACGAGGTCTACGAGCACATCGTCTATGCCCCCCATCAGCACACCTATTTCGCCACCCTGCCGGGGATGTGGAGCCGGACGCTCTCCTGCTCCTCCCTGTCCAAGACCTACTCCATCACCGGCTGGCGGCTGGGCTACATCATCGCCCCGGAGGAGATCACCGACCGGGCCAAGAAGGTCCACGACTTCCTCACCGTGGGCTGCGCCGCGCCGCTGCAGGAGGCGGTGATCCCCGGCCTGGAGTTCGGCCAGGACTACTACGACGAGCTGCTGGCCAGGTACACCCACAAAAAAGAGCTGTTCCTAAAGGGCCTGGATGACCTGCACATCGTCCACAACGACCCGGAGGGCGCCTACTACGTGCTGCTGGACATCAGCGAGTACGGCTATGAGAGCGACCTGCAGTTCTGCAAGAACCTGGCCCGGGAGGTGGGCGTGGGTGCCGTGCCCGGCTCCAGCTTCTTCCGGGAGCCGGTGAACCACCTGATCCGCCTCCACTTCGCCAAGAGCGACGAGACCCTCAACGAGGCCCTCAACCGGCTGGAGAAGATCCAGAAGCTGAAAAAGTGACCGCACAGCCCGTTCCCTCCCCTCCGGGGAGGGAACTTTTTTTGCCGCGGCAGCGCCTGGGCGAAACTTTTTCGCCCGCAGGACCGTCTGTCTTTCATAGGACCCACTCCCGCCTGTTCCCGCGCATATCCCATTTTCCCCCCGCATAGGATGGAGCAACAAGAGGCGGGGAGTGAACGTACTTTGAAGGGAAACATGGAAGAGCGGGCCGAGCGGCTGGCTCAGTACATCATCGAAAACCGGACCACGGTCCGCGCCGCCGCGCAGAAATTCGGCATCAGCAAATCCACGGTCCACAAGGACATCTCCGAACGGCTGCCCCAGTTCAACCGGGCGCTGTATCTGCAGGTGAAGGACGTCCTGGAGATCAACAAGGCCCAGCGGCACATCCGGGGCGGCATCGCCACTCGAAAAAAGTACCGCGGGGCGTGAGAGCCGCATAGACTGATCGTGAAACAGACTGCAACGGAGGAATGGATATGACAGATCGATCCCGCTGCCGCCGGGCGGCCCAGTCCGCTCCGGCAGCTCAGCCCCCGGCGCCGGCGGAGCCCCCCGTCCGCCGCTGGCCCCACCCGGTGGAGGGGCAGCTGCCGGCGATGGAGGCGGACCCGGCGCTCCACTACATACGCTGCGCCCTGTCCTATCAGAATCAGCTGCTGGCGGATATCAAGACCCTGCTGCAGCAACTGGTGCCGGAGGAGGGCCCGGAGGACCAGGCGGATGCCTGACAGCGGCGGACCGCTGGGGAGGTCCGGCGGACTTTCCCGGCGGTCCCTTCCCGCCGAAGGGCGAAATCCGGCGATTTTCCCTCTTGTGTTTTCCGGCGCTGCGGCTTATAATGGACAAGTATTATGTAAATCTTCCAAAGAAACCCCCGCGGCTCTCCCGCCGCGGCTGTAAGGAGCGTTTTTTCATATGGCACAGAGAACCCGCCGGCGTCGGCGCAGCTGGAGCAGGATCTTACTTCTGGCCGTCTTTGCGGCCGCCGCCCTGTACGCGGCCTACTTCTGCCTCTTCCGTCCGCCGGAGGTACCGGCGGAGGAGACGGTCCCCGCCGAAGATGCGGACGAGCCCGCCGGGGAGGAGACACCGCAGGAGGACCCGGAGGCCCTGGCCCGGGCCGCCCACCTGGAGCGGAAGGACTACTTCTACACCATCCTGCTCTCCGGGTCCGACGACGGCAACGGCAACAGCGACACCAACATCCTCCTGGGCGTGGACGCGGAAAACGGCCGCATCCACGGCGTCAGCATCCCCCGGGACACCAAGGCCGTCTGGGACGGCAAAAACCACAAGATCAACGCCGCCTTCGGCAGCGGCGGCGTGGAGAAGCTGGCGGAGGTCATCGGTGACCAGCTGGGCATCCCAGTGGACTACACCGTGTCCGTGGACCTGCAGGGCTTTGTGGCCCTGGTGGACGCCATCGGCGGCGTGGACTTCGACGTGCCGGTGGATATGAACTATGAGGACCCCTACCAGGATTTGTACATCCACTTCAATGCTGGGATGCAGCACCTCACCGGCGAGGAGGCCCTGAAGGTGGTCCG
>CALWOF010000072.1 GCA_944382995.1 uncultured Oscillospiraceae bacterium
GTATAATGACGTTTTGAAGACAGCTGCCGGAAAACCCGGGCCTCCAGGCCCCGCCGCATCGCGGCTGTCCCGGAAACACGGAGGCTCGCGCAGGCCCTTCACGCCAGGACGGCCTCCCCCGGGCCGCAAAGGAGGTGTCCCTATGGCCGCAGATCAGCTGACCATCCGCCCCTGCGTCCCGGCGGACGCGCCGGCGCTCCGGCGGATCTTTTACGACGCCGTCCACACCGCCTGCGCCGCGGACTACACCCCCGCCCAGCTGGACGCCTGGGCCCCGAAGGACTACGACCCCGCCGCCTGGGCGGAGGCCCTCTTCTGCCGGACGGTCCTGGCGGCGGAGCGGGACGGGGCGCTGCTGGGCTTCGGCAGCGTGGGCCCCGACGGGTATCTGGACCTGCTGTACGTCCGGCCGGAGCGTCAGGGCCAGGGGCTCGGCGCGGCCCTGTGTGATGCCCTGGAGGGGCTGTATCCCGTGGGCCGGCTGACGGTCCACGCCTCCCGGACCGCCCGGCCCTTCTTTGAAACGCGGGGCTGGCGGGTGGTCCGGGCCCAGCGGGTGGAGCGCCGGGGCCAGACCCTGGAGAATTTCGTCATGGAAAAGGAGCTGACAGCATGGATGTGATCGCCGCCGTCGCCACCGGGAGCGCCGTCACCGCCATCGGCATCGTCCGGGTGTCCGGGGAGGGGTGCGCCGCCCTGTGTGACCGGGTGTTCCGGGCGGCCAACGGCAAGCCGCTGGCGGACCAGCCGCCCCGGAGGATGGTCTTCGGCGAGATGCTGGACCGGGAGGGGCGGGTCATCGACCGGGGGCTGGCGGTCCGGTTCCCGGGGCCGAACAGCTACACCGGCGAGGAGAGCGCGGAGTTCCACTGCCACGGCTCGCCGGTGGTGCTGCGGGAGCTGCTCTCCGCCCTCTTCGCCGCCGGCGCCCGGCAGGCCGGGCCCGGCGAGTTCACGAAGCGGGCCTTTCTCAACGGCCGGATGGACCTGACGGAGGCGGAGGCGGTCATCGACCTGATCAACGCGGAGACCGCCGCCGCGGCCCGGAACGCCGCCGCCCAGCTGGACGGAGGGCTGCGCCGGAAATTGGAGCCCATCCAGGACGCGCTGCTGGAGGTCTCCTCCCGGTTCTACGCGGTGGTGGACTACCCGGACGAGGACATCGAGGACGTGCGGCCGGAGGAGATCGCCGCCGCCCTGACCTCCGCCGCGTCGGGCCTCGGCGCCCTGCTGGCCACGGCGGGCCGGGGGAGGGTGCTGAAAAACGGCGTCCGCACCGCCATCGTGGGCCGGCCCAACGCAGGCAAGAGCTCTCTGCTCAACGCCCTGGCGGGGTATGACCGGGCCATCGTCACCGACATCCCCGGCACCACCCGGGACACGGTGGAGGAGTCCGCCGTCTGCGGCGGGGTGCTGCTGCGGCTCATCGACACCGCCGGCATCCGGGCCACCGACGACCCGGTGGAAAAGCTGGGGGTGGAGCGGAGCCGGCAGGCCGTGGCCTCCGCGGAGCTGGTGATCGCGCTGATCGACGGCACCGGAGATGTCACGGAGGAGGACCGGGAGATCCTGGAGCTGGCCCGGACCGCGCCCCACTATATCGTGGCCGAAAGCAAAAACGACCTGCTGCCCCCCGGTGAGGCCCGCGTCCTCTCCCTGCCACGGGGCGTCCGGGGGCCGGACGCATATCTCTCCCTCAGCTCCGTGGCCCCCGGCGGCCTGCGGCTTCTGGAGGAGGCCGTGGCGCGGATCTTCCCCGCGGGAGATCCCGGCGAGGCCGGGGGCCTTCTGACGGACCAGCGGCAGGAGGACGCGGCCCGGCGGGCCCTGGACGCCGTGGAGCGGGCCAAGGCGGCCCTGGACGCCGGCATGACGCCGGACGCCGTCCTCACCGACGCGGAGGAGGCCCTGGACGCCCTGGGGGAGCTGACGGGCCGCACGGCGAAGGAGGAGATCGTCTCCCGCATTTTCTCCCGGTTCTGCGTGGGAAAATAACCGCAAACGGGAAAGACGATACCGAAGCCCGGAAAACACGATTTACAAAATCACATCGCTGTGATATACTGCATCCGAAACCATGCCGTGCCTGACGGCGGAAGGAGCGTGTCCTGCGATGTATGACCTGACGGAGCTGCGGGAGCAGCTGAGGCGGCAGCGCCCGGTGCCCTGGGACCAGCTGCCGGACTTTGCCCTGTATATGGACCAGGTGCTCAGCTATATGGACCGGCAGGTGATCCGGTTCGACGGCGACGACGGCCTCACCGCCGCCATGGTGAACAACTACACCAAGAGCGGCCTGGTGCCCCGGGCGGAGGGGAAGAAGTACAGCCGGGACCACCTGGCCTACCTCACCGCCATCTGCGTGCTCAAGCGGGTGATGTCCACCAAGGACATGGACCTGCTGATCCGGGAGGAGCTCCAGGGGGACCGGCCGGTCTCCGACGGGTACGCGGCCTTCTGCGCCAGCCTGGGCAAGGCCCTGAACAATGTGGCCGCCGAGATGGAGGACCGCACCGGCGAGGATGAGCTGGCGGACGCCGCCATCCACTTCGCCCTGATGAGCTACGCCGCGGGCGTGGCCAGCAGCCGGTACGTGACGCTGCTGCGGCAGCGGAAGGAGGCCCGGGAGGCGGCGGAGGCCGCCGAGGTCCCCAGAGCCAGAGAGCGGACAAAAAAGGAAAAGGAGAGGGATTGACCGTGCGGGATTTTGTCATCATGACCGACAGCTGCTGCGACATGACAGCGGAGATGGCGAAGGAGCTGGAGCTGGAGGTGCTCCCCCTGAGCCTGAACATGGAGGACCGGGTGTACCACAACTGGCTGGACGGCCGGGAGATCGGCTTCGGCGAGTTCTACAAGCGGCTCCGGGACGGGGCGCTGGCCACCACCTCCGCCATCAGCGTGGGGACCTTTGAGGAGACCATGGGCAGGCTCCTGGACAGCGGCCGCGACGTGCTGTATATCGCCTTCTCCTCCGGCCTGTCCACCACCTACCAGTCCGCGGTGATCGCGGCGGAGGACCTGAAGGAGAGCCACCCGGACGGGAGGGTCCTGGTGGTGGACTCCCTGTGCGCCTCCCTGGGCCAGGGGCTGCTGGTGTACCTGTGCGCCATGGAGAAGAAAAAGGGCCGGACGCTGGAGGAGGTCCACGCCTTCGCCGAGGAGACCAAGGGCCGGGTGTGCCACTGGTTCACGGTGGACGACCTGAACCACCTGAAGCGGGGCGGCCGCATCAGCGCCGCCACGGCGCTGGTGGGCACCATGCTCTCCATCAAGCCGGTGCTCCACGTGGACGACGCGGGCCACCTGATCTCCGTGGGCAAGGCCCGGGGCCGGAAGGCGTCCCTGCTGGCCCTGGTGGACCACATGGAAAAGACCGCCGAAAACCCCGGGGACCAGACCATCTTCATCAGCCACGGCGACTGCCTGGAGGATGCGGAATTCGTGGCCGACGAGGTCCGCCGCCGCTTCGGCGTCAAGACCGTCCACATCAACTACGTGGGGCCGGTGATCGGCAACCACTCCGGCCCCGGCACCCTGGCGCTGTTCTTCCTGGGCAGCCCCCGGTGAGCGGATGACGAGACAGGCGGCGCCCTTCGGGGCGCCCCTTTGCGTGAGATTTTCCGCCGGAGGCGGAGGAAAGAGGTGACGGCCGTGAAATGGCTGGAGGTACACATTGACACGAACCACACCGGTCTGGAAGCGGTGGAGACCATGCTCTCCGCCCTGGGCATCGACGGCGTGGTGATCAACGACGAGGAGGAGTTCCAGGACTTTCTGGAGAACAACCGCCAGTGCTGGGACTATGTGGACGAGGAGCTGGAGCGGCAGATGCGGGGCCGGTCCCGGATCACCTTCTACCTGGAGGCGGGGGAGACCGCCGCCGCCAGGCTGGGGGAGGTGCGCATCGCCCTCTCGGCCCTGAAGGCGCAGCGGAGCGACTGCGGCACGCTGCTGATGACCCTGGCGGACATGGAGGACGCCGACTGGGAGAACAACTGGAAGCAGTACTATCAGCCCCTGGAGATCGGGGAGCGGCTGCTGGTGGTGCCGGAGTGGCTGCGGGACGACCCGGAGGTCCGGGAGAAGCTCTCGGGCGGCCGGGTGCCCCTGCTGCTGGACCCGGGCCTCACCTTCGGCACCGGCGGCCACGCCACCACCCGGCTGTGCCTGGAGGCGCTGGAGAAGACCATCCGGGGCGGCGAGCGGGTGCTGGACCTGGGCTGCGGCAGCGGCATCCTCTCTATCGCGGCGGTGAAGCTGGGCGCCGCCTCCGCCGCGGCGGTGGACATCGACGACAAGTGCCGCACCGTGGCCCGGGAGAACGCCGCCCTCAACGGCATCGGGGAGGACGTGTATCACGTCCGCATCGGCGACATCCTCCGGGATGAGGACCTGCGGGCGGCCATCGGCGGCGGGTACCAGGTGGTGCTGGCCAACATCGTGGCGGACGTGATCATCGGCCTGGCGCCGGCGGTCCGGGGACTGCTGGCGGAGGGGGGCGTGTTCCTCTGCTCCGGCATCATCGATGTCCGGGCGCCGGAGGTGGCCCAGCGGCTGCGGGAGAGCGGCCTGGAGATCACGGAGACCCGCAGCGACGACGGCTGGTTCGCCTATCTCTGCCGCTGAGGCCCCGGAAGGAGTGCGGATGTGAAGACCCTGATGCGGTTTGACAGCTTTCTGGCCGGCCACATGGCGCCGGTGGTCCTCAGCTGCGTGACCCTGGGCATCCTGTTTCCGGAGGTGCTGGGCCGTCTGAACGCCGTGGGCGTGGGGCTCTTCGCCTTCATGACCTTTGCCAACAGCCTGGGGGGCGGCTTCCGGGAGCTGGCCCAGGTGGCCCGGCACCCGCTGCCGGTGGCCGTGACCTTCGGGCTGCTGCATGTGGTGATGCCCCTGACGGCGCTGGGCCTGGGGACCCTGTTTTTCCCGGATGCGCCGCTGTTCACCACGGGGCTGGTGCTGGAGTACGCGGTGCCCACCGCCGTGGCCTCCCTCATGTGGGTGAACATCGCCCGGGGCAGCACGGCGCTCTGCCTCTCCTCGGTGATGCTGGACACCCTCCTCTCCCCCGTGGTGATCCCCCTGACCATGAAGCTGCTGGTGGGCTCCGTGGTGGAGCTGGACACCTGGGGCATGGTGCGGGACCTGCTGGTGATGGTGGCCATCCCGGCGGTGGCGGCCATGACGTGCTATCAGGTGACAGGGGGCGCCGCGGCGGTGACGCTCAAGCCCCGCCTGGCCCCCTTTGCCAAGCTCGCCATGCTGCTGATCATCATTGCCAACGCCACCGGCTGCGCGCCCTTCCTGCGGCACCTGACCCCCACGCTGGTGCGGGTGATGCTGGTGGTCTTCTGCCTGTGCCTGCTGGGGTTCTTCCTGGGCTACTGGGCCGGGCGGCTGCTGCGGTGGGACTTTCCCACCATCGAGACCGTGGCCATCAACAGCGGGATGCGCAACCTGAGCGCCGGCGCCGTGCTGGCCCAGGCGTATTTCCCCGGGGACGTGCTGTTCCCGGTGGCCTTCTCCCCGGTGTTCCTCCAGGCCACCACGGCCTTCATCGTCAAGGCGCTGCGGGCCACCAGGCCCGGCCGGGCGGATCAGGCCGCCTGGGAGGCGCAGCTGGCGGAGGGCGCGGCAGCAAAGTGAACCGAGCCTCGGAGCGGCTGTCCTGCGGACAGCCGCTCCTTCTGTCTCCGCCCTCCGGGCCGGACCGCCTCGACAGATTTCCCCCGGCTTTTCGGGACAGGCCCTGTACAATGGAGGGGACGACAAGGAGGTGGTCCCATGGACAGGCCGGAACGGAGGGTGCTGTGGCTCCCGGCGGCGGAGATCCGCCCCAATCCCATGCAGCCCCGGCGGACCTTTGAGGAGACAGGGCTCCGGCAGCTGGCGGCGTCCATCCGCCGCCACGGCATCCTCCAGCCGCTGACGGTGCGGCGGACCGCGGCGGGCTGGGAGCTGGTGGCGGGGGAGCGGCGGCTCCGGGCGGCCCGGCTGGCGGGGCTGGACACGGTGCCCTGCCTGGAGGCGGAGGCGGACGACCGGACCTCGGCCCTGCTGGCCCTGGTGGAGAATTTACAGCGCAGAGACCTGCATTACTTAGAGGAGGCGGAGGCCATCGCCGCCTTCCTCCGCCGGACGGGCATGACCCAGGAGGCGGTGGCCGCCCAGCTGGGCATGTCCCCCTCGGCCCTGGCCAACAAGCTGCGGCTGCTGCGGCTGTCCCCGGCCTGCCGGGCGCTGCTGGTGGAGCATGGCCTGACGGAGCGCCACGCCCGGGCGCTGCTGCGGCTGGAGGACGAGGGGGAGCGGCTGACGGCGTTGCGGAGGGCGGCGTCCGGCGGGTGGAACGTGGCCCGGACGGAGCAGTATGTGGACCGGCGGCTCGCCGAGCTCCAGTCCCCGCCCCCCGCCGGGCGGCGGACGTACATCATCAAGGACGTGCGGCTGTTCCTCAACAGCGTGGACCGGGGCCTCCGGCTGATCCGGGACGCGGGGGTGGACGCCAGGACGGACCGGCAGGAGACGGAGGAGGAGATCGTCCTGACGCTCCGCATCCCCAAGCAGCGTCGGAAGGAGGCATGAGACCCTCAAAAATTTCCGGTTGTTACAGGTTTGTAATGCTTTTCCAGGACAGAGTGTGCTAAAATAGGAGCCGGAACGCATAAGCTAGGGCAGCATGTCCTGCCCCGGAGGCATACAGACGGAACAACAGGAGGGCTTCATGGAACCGAACACGAACGAAGCCACCGCGCCGAAGCGGCTGAAATCCGGCGGCA
>CALWOF010000073.1 GCA_944382995.1 uncultured Oscillospiraceae bacterium
GAGCCAGGGCTCCCGCGAATGGCGGCGAGCCATTCGCGGGATGGCGGTAAGCGAGTTCGAGCCTCGTTGCCCGCTCCAAAAAGAAGGACACGACGACAAGTCGTGTCCTTTCTTTTTGGAATGACAGAGAAGCCTAGCGAACTCGCTGCCTCCACCCCGCGCCGGAGGCGCGATCCAATCCGAGGTGAGCCAGGGCTCCCGCGAATGGCGGCGAGCCATTCGCGGGATGGCGGTAAGCGAGTTCGAGCCTCGTTGCCCGCTCCGCGTCGCCGCGGACGTCATATCATTCGCGGCGGCTTTTTTACAAAAGCCACCTCTCATTCATTTTGTCGCGGCTCCTTACCAAACCGCAACCGCTTCGCTGGGCTGCGGTTTGGTATACCGCCCTGCGGGCGGTATTCTCCACGATCGAGAGGATATCGATTTTGACCGTCTCGTCCAAAAAGAAGGACATCTGCTGAAAGCAGATGTCCTTCTTTTTGGATTCCCACGGCCCTTGACCGCCGGAACCCTCCGGTATTTCAATGCTCGGGGGCGGCAAAGCCGCCCCTCCGCCAAGGGGTTTTGCCTCCGGCAAAACGCTCGTACGGCGCAGAGGCGCCACCGGCCCTTTAGACCGGAAATAGTGGGGAGCGAACGCGCTGCCTCCGCTTTTTCGCCAATCCTTATGGAGGGACTTCTTCGGTTTTTGAAACTTTTGACCTGAGCGCGACGTTTATTTAATAGAATCCGCGCAAAGGCGCCGCAGACCGTTGAGGAGGGCTTCTATGGATCATACAAAAGAGCGCACGGTTGGAACTTGCACCCCGCGGCGCAAGAGGCACCGCAGAGCACATGGATTTATCAGGATCCTCCATTTGGGTATTTTTTCCGTGGTGGTCTGTCTGGTGGTATGTGGCGCCAAGGTTAACGAAGAGCCCATGTCCGCTTTGGAGCCGGCAAGACAGCCGGAAAAACAGGCGGCAGAGCCTATTACAGCCAGAGCGCAGTTCCGTCTCTCCGGATGATTGGCAGGTTCTGCTGGTAAACCGCTGGACGCCGATCCCGGATGGATATGCCTTTGAGCGGACAACGCTGCGAAATGGGCAGTCAGTGGATTCCAGGGCCTATCCAGACCTTCAAGAGATGATGGATGCCTGTCGGGCCGCGGGGCTGAATCCGCGGATCTGTTCCTCCTACCGAACTTGGGAAAAGCAGAGAGAGCTCTACACGAACAAAATCCAGCGCCTGCTGGATGAGGGGATGCCGTATGAAGACGCAGTTGTGGAGGCTGGCACTGTGGTGGCGGTTCCCGGGACAAGTGAGCATCAGACCGGCCTGGCCCTGGATATTGTAGATACATCTTATCAGATCCTTGATGAAGCACAGGAAGACACGGATGTTCAGAGATGGCTTGCGGAGCACAGCTGGGAATACGGGTTTGTGCTTCGCTATCCCTCGGGAAAAAGCGAGATAACGGGTATTATCTATGAGCCCTGGCATTATCGCCATGTGGGCCGGAGTGCCGCACGGGAAATGACGGAGCTCGGCTTGTGTTTGGAGGAGTATGTAGACTGGCTTTCTTCCCGGTAAAAACAGAAGTACAGAAGGAGGGAACATCTGTAAGGGTGCTTCCTGCTTTTTACGGCAGCCGCATTTCACTGTGCGCTTTCTGCCCGTTTTTGGGCGCGGAACCCGGGCTGCACCGCCCGGGAGATCGCAGGGAGAATAGAAGAACACGGCAAAACGCCTCCGCCTCTTGCGCCTTGGAGGCGGAGATGGTATCATTAAAAAGACAAATTTCAGAGGAGGAGCGGCCATGGAACAGAGCGTGCGGGACCTTATCGCGCAGATCGATTCATATACCAGAGAAGAGGGCTTTCCCATCCAATTTGCCGCGCTTACGGCGGAAAATGTGGTGAAGATCCGCATGGGAGGCCCGGAGGCGGCGCGGGAGACGATGAGAGCGGTCACGGAAAAGATGCTCAGAGAGCATCTTCCCGAGATCGCAGGCGTGGAGCTTGTCTGAGACCCGCATTCCCGGCAGGTGGGAACGGAGAGTTGAGAAAGGCCTTCGCGCACAGAGGCGGGAGCATCGGAAACGATGCTCCCGCCTGATACATTCACTCACTTCTCCATCCCGCAGGGGAGGGCCTCCTCCGCGGCGGCCCGGTCCTCTGTCACCGCCGCGTAGAGGCGGTAGCCGCCGGAGAAGTTATAGCACGCAAAGCCCCGCTGGGCCAGGATGCGGCAGGCCACATAGCTCCGCAGGCCGCTCTGGCACATGACATACACCGGTTTTCCGGCGGGGATCTCGTCCAGGCGGTCCCGCAGCTCGTCCACCGGGATGTTGACGAAGCCCTCCGCGTGGCCGCCGACGTACTCGCCGGGGGTGCGGGTGTCCAGCAGCGTCACGGAGCCGTCCCGGGGCAGAGCGGCCACGTCCTCGGTGAAGAACTGCTTCACCAGGCCCTTCGCCAGATCCTCCGCCATGAAGCCCGCCATGTTCACCGGGTCCTTGGCGGAGGAGTAGGGGGGCGCGTAGGCCAGGTCCAGATCCTTGAGCTGGAGGACGGTGAGCCCGGCGTGGATGGCGGTGGAGAGCACGTCGATCCGCTTGTCCACGCCCTCGTACCCCACGATCTGGGCCCCCAGCAGCCGGTAGGTGTTCTTCTCGAACACCACCTTCATGGTCATGACCCTGCCGCCGGGGTAGTAGCCGGCGTGGCTCATGGGGGAGAGGACGAGCTTGTCACAGTCGATGCCCGCTGCCTTGGCGGTCTTCTCGTTGACGCCGGTGGAGGCGGCGGTCATGTCGAACACCTTGATGACGGAGCTTCCCTGGGAGCCCGGGTACCGGCTGTCTCCGCCGCAGATGTTGTCGGCGGCGATGCGGCCCTGCTTGTTGGCGGGGCCTGCCAGGGAGAGAAGGGTGTCCTGCCCGGTGACGAAGTGCCTCACCTGCACCGCGTCGCCCACGGCGTAGATATCGGGAACAGAGGTCTCCATCCGGTCGTTCACCAGGATGCTGCCCTTGACGCCCAGGGCCAGCCCGGCGTCCCTGGCCAGGCCGGTGTCCGGCGTGACGCCGATGGCCAGCACCACCATGTCGGCGGTGAGGGGCGCCTCGTCACGGATGAGCACGTTCACGCGCTCCCCATCGGCGGCGAAGCCCTCCACGGTGCGGCCCAGGTGGAGCCGCACCCCGTGCCGGCGCATTTGGGCGTGGAGGAAGGCGGCCATGTCCGCGTCCAGCGGGTTCAGCAGCTGTTTGGGCCGCTGGACCAGCGTCACCTCCAGCCCCAGGTCCCGCAGGTTCTCCGCCAGCTCGATGGCGATGAAGCCGCCGCCGGCCAGCACGGCGGACTTGGGATGGTGCTGCTCGATAAACTCCCGGATCTTCAGCGTGTCCTCCACGGTGCGGAGGGTGAAGAGCCGGCCCAGCCCCGCACCGGGCAGGGCCGGCTGGGTGGGGCGGGCGCCGGGGGAGAGGAGCAGCTTGTCATAGGACTCGTCAAAGACCGCTCCGGTGGTCAGGTCTTTCACGGTCACGGTTTTTTCCGCCGGATGGATGGCCGTCACCTCATGGCGGACCCGCACGTCCACCCGGAACCGCTGCCAGAAGCTCTCCGGCGTCTGGAGGGTCAGCTCCTCCCGGTCCGTGATGGTCCCGCCGATGTAGTAGGGCAGGCCGCAGTTGGCGTAGGACACATAGCCCGACCGCTCGAACACCACGATCTCCGCCGCCTCGTCCAGCCGGCGGAGCCGGGCCGCGGCGGTGGCGCCTCCGGCCACGCCGCCCACGATGACAACCTTCATATTACCTGACCACCTTTCCATGATAATGCTGGATGCCGCCCAGGTCCGTCACATCGCTGTACCCCGCCTGCCGCAGCAGCAGGGCGGCCTGACGGCTCCGGGCGCCGCTGAGACAGCAGACGAACAGAGGCGTCCCCGGGTCCTCCGGAAGCTCTGACCAGTGCAGCTCGTCCAGCGGCACGTTCCGGCTGCCGGGGATATGGCCGGCGGCGTACTCCTCCGGCGTGCGCACGTCCAGCAGCACCGCTCCCGGCGTGCTCTGGAAGCGCTCCAGCTCCGCGCCCATGTCCGGCCGCTCCGGCCGGCGCAGAAAGTCAAACAGCCCCAAAGGACTCCCTCCCTTTTTGCAGCTTTGATATCGGCGGTGCCCTCCCGGTCGTCTCCCCGCCGGAGGCGCCGCCCTGGTCTTGTGACCATGATATCACAGACGAGCCCGCCCGTCTGTGACAAACGCACCATCTGCGGATGCAAAAAGCCCCGGAGCGCTTGCTCCGGGGCACTGCGGCGGAGGGTCAGGACAGGAAGAGGGCGGCTGCGGTCAGCACGGCCAGGAATGCCACGTTCCACAGCGTGAAGACCCAGAAGAAGGTCCCCTTCCGGCCCGGGTACTCCCCGGCGAAGAACTTGAAGGAGATCAGGCTGGCCAGAGATGCGATCAGCGTCCCCAGGCCGCCCAGGTTCACGCCGGTGAGGAGGGGGGCGAAGTCCGCGGTGAACCCCGCCAGCAGGATGGCCGCCGGCACATTGCTGATGATCTGGCTGGCGGCGATGCCCGCCAGCAGCTCATGGCCCCGGACCAGGTAGACGAGGAAGTCATTGACGGCGGGCACCCGCTTGAGATTGCCGATGAAGATGAAGAAGCACAGGAAGGTCAGCAGCAGGAAGTAGTCCACGGACCGGAACAGCCGCCGGTCCACCGCCAGCACCGCGGCCGCCACGATCACCAGCACCGGGGCGTAGGGCAGGACCCGGAACACCACCAGCAGGCACAGCACCAGCAGCGCCAGGAAGGGCGCCATGGCCGAGAGCGGCGGGCGGTCCGCCGCCGTCGGGGCGGGGAGGGCCTCATGGTCGATGGCCGCGCTCCGCTGGAGCAGCAGCGCCCCCAGCAGCATCACCAGGGCCATGGCGGCATAGGGCACCACCGCCCGGAGAAACGCCCCGGCGGAGAGCCCGGAGATGGAGAAGAGGTACAGGTTCTGCGGGTTGCCGATGGGAGTGGCCATGCTGCCCAGGTTGGCGGCAATGGTCTCCAGCACCACCAGCCGCAGCACCCGCTCCTCCTGGCCGATCATGCGGAATACCAGCAGGGTGAAGGGCACGAAGGTGAGCAGGGTCACATCATTGGTGATGAGCATGCTGCTGAAGAAGCACAGCAGCACCAGCACCACCGAGAGGCTCCGCGTTCCGCCGGCCCGCCGCAGCAGGGAGCGGCCCAGCAGTTCGAACACCCCCAGGGACCGGAACCCCGCCACAATGATCATCAGACAGAACAGCAGGGACAGCGACCGGTAGTCCGGATAGGCCAGATATTCCCTGTCCGGCGGGATCACCGCCATAGACGCCAGTGCCAGCACCGCCGACGCGCAGAACACCGTCTCCCTCCGCACGAACGACACGATCTGTCTCATCATCTCCGGGCTCCCTCCTGCCGCACCGGGCGGCATGGTCTCAGAACTGTCCGGCAGGCCGGACAGTTCCAGATTATACCGCCCGGCCCGGAGAAAAACAAGACGGGATCTTTACAAAAAACACGGTTTTTTTCACAGAGACCTGTATGCGAAAGTCCGTGTGCCGAGCGCGGCGGCAGCGCGGCCTTTCCGGTTATCCCACAGGAGCGGGGAAGGGCGCGCCCCCGCTCCGCGCCGCCCCGGCGCGGCAAATGAGCCGGTCCCCGCAGTGCGTTCCGCAGGGACCGGCCGGAGGCTGGGGGAGGTCATTCCTCCAGATCGTAGCCCAGGGCGGTCAGCTCCCGCCGAATCTGGTCCACATGAGCGCCGTTCCGGGTCTCCAGCACCATGGAGACCATGCAGGCCCCCACGTCGGAGTGGGGATCCTCCCGGGCGTGGTTGATGCTCAGGATATTGGCCCCGCTGTCCGCCACCACCTTCAGAAGCTGCAGCAGGCTGCCGGGCTTATCCTCCACCTTGGTGGTGATGTCCGCGATGCGGCCGGTCTTGATGAGGCCCTTGGTGATGATCCGGGACAGGGTGGTCACGTCCACGTTGCCGCCGGACACCAGGCAGACGGTCTTTTTCTCCGACGTGTCCACCTTGCCGAACATCACCGCCGCCGCCGGCACGGCGCCGGCCCCCTCCGCCACAGTCTTCTGGCCCTCCATCAGCGCCAGGATGGCGGAGGCGATCTCGTCCTCGCTGACGGTGACGATCTCGTCCACATACTGCTGGCACAGGGCAAAGGTCAGGTCTCCCGGCTTCTTCACCGCGATGCCGTCGGCGATGGTGGCCACGCTCCTGAGTTCCGTGGGCCCGCCGGCGTGGCGGGAGAGGTACATGGACGCGGCCCCCGCCGCCTGGACGCCCACGATGCGGCACTCCGGCTTGAGCTGCTTCACCGCGAAGGCCACGCCGGAGATCAGCCCGCCGCCCCCGATGGGCACCACGATCTGCTCCGCCTCCGGCAGCTGCTCCAGGATCTCCAGGCCGATGGTGCCCTGGCCGGCGATCACCAGCGGGTCATTGAAGGGGTGGGCGAAGGTGTAGCCGTGCTCCCGCATCAGCCGCTCCGCCTCTGCCGCCGCGTCGTCATACACGCCGGGCACCAGCACCACCTCCGCGCCGTAGCCCCGGGTGGCCTCCACCTTGCTGATGGGGGCCCCGGCGGGCATGCAGATCACCGCCTTGATGCCCAGCCTCGCCGCGGACAGGGCGATGCCCTGGGCGTGGTTCCCGGCGGAGCAGGCGATGACGCCCCGGGCCGCCTCCTCCGGCGTCAGGCTGCGGATCTTGTTGTAGGC
>CALWOF010000074.1 GCA_944382995.1 uncultured Oscillospiraceae bacterium
TATCATAGCGCAATACCCCCGGTTTGTAAAGGGGGTATCTATGAAAAATTTGTGAATTTCAAAAATAGTCAAAGTCCGCGTGGCTTCCCTGCCGGGTCCCGGCAGAACATGGGCCCGGCGGGACGAGGCCCCGGGCGGTGGCGTTGGGATCGCACCCTGCGGGCCCGAAGAAGTTCACCTTTTTCTCTGACAGCCGCAGCCGCACCTGCCGGCTCCGGCGGCACTCCCCGTCCAGGCAGGTGACGATGTCCTCGTCCCCGGGGCGGGCGGCGATGGTCACCTCCCGCGCCGTCACCACCCGGACCAGCGCCTCCGGGAGCCTCCGGTAGTCCCCGGCGGAGTAGGCGGGGAACAGCCGGGCAAAGGTGGCCTTGGGCACGTCCCGCACCAGGATGGTGTGGAGGACGCCATCGTCCATCCGGGCCTCCGGCACCGGCATGGACCCGCCGCCGTAGTACCGGCCATTGCACACGGACACCAGGGCGAAGTCGTCCTCCGTGACCTCGCCGTCCAGGGTGACGGTCCACCGGCGGCCAATGGGCCGGAGCAGGAAGTTGGCCGCCACGGACAGGAGATAGCTCCCCCGGCCGGAGAGCAGGGGGAAGGCGTCGTACCGGTGGACGGTGTCCGCCACCCGGGCGTCGATGCCGGAGCAGGCGATGGTCAGGCACAGCCGGCCGTTGCAGTCGATGAGGTCCAGGGGGAAGGCGGGGCCGTCCCACAGATGTTCCGGGTCGGCGAATCCGGCAGCGTCCGGGCCGAAGTTCTTGAGAAAGTCGTTGCCGGTGCCGACGGGGATCACGGTCATGGCGGCGTTGAGGAAGCCGGCGATGCCGTTGGCCGTCTCGTGGACGGTGCCGTCCCCGCCGCAGGCGTAGAGGCGCACGTCCTCCCCGGTCTCCGCAAGGGAACGGGCCAGGTGCTCCGCCCCGCCGGGCCGGTCCGTCACCAGACAGGCCACGTCCAGCCCGTGGGCGGCGGCCAGCCGGTCCGCCAGAGCGCGGAGGCGGGCGGTCCGGTCCCGTTTCCCGGCCCGGGGGTTGATCAGAAAGACGTGCTTCATGGCCTGGAACCCCCTTCCATAGAGTGGAGAGTTGAGAGTGAAGAGTGAAGAGGTGGAATTTCGCCGGATCCAATATCTCCTCACTCCACGCTTCACTCTCCTCTTGCGCCTCCGTGGTAGAAGAAGGCGTCGCACTTGATCATGCCGTTGTAGAGCTTGCGCTTTTTCTCCGCCGGGCGGCCGAAGGCCCGCTCGAACTCCGTGTGGGAGGAGAGGATCACCAGCCGCCACTTCTCCGGCAGCTGCCGGGCGGCTTTGCCGAAGGCCCGGTACAGCCCCTCGGCCTCCTTTTTCTCCAGCAGCCGTTCGCCGTAGGGCGGGTTCGTCACCACCTGACCGTATTCGCCCTCCCGGTGGAATTTCCCCGCGTCCGCCACCTCGAAGCGCACGCAGTCCTCCACACCCGCCAGCTCCGCGTTGCGGCGGGAGAGCTCCACGCAGTCGGGGGCGATGTCCCCGCCCCAGATGTCGTACTGGCCGTGGAACTCACGGTCCATGGCCTCCTCAGCGGCGGAGAGCCACAGCCCGGAGGGCAGGCTTTTCCACCTCTGGGCGGCGAAGCGCCGGTCCAGGCCCGGGGCCCGGTTCTTGGCGATCAGCGCCGCCTCGATGGGGATGGTGCCGGAGCCGCAGAAGGGGTCGCAGAAGGGGTCCTTCCCCCGGTAGCGGGAGAGCAGCACCAGGGCGGCGGCCAGGGTCTCCCGCAGGGGGGCGCCGTTGTTGTGGGCCCGGTAGCCCCGCTTGTACAGGCCGTCGCCGGAGGTGTCCAGGTAGACGGCGGCTGTGTCCTTGATGATGGCGAACTGGATCTGGTAGCGGTCCCCGGTCTCCGGCAGCGTCTCGCAGCCGTAGACATTGCCCAGCCGCTTTGCCGCGGACTTCTTCACGATGGCCTGGCAGGCGGGGACGGAGTGAAGCTGGGAGTTCAGGGAATATCCCTTCACCGGGAACTCCCCGTCCCGGGGGATATAGTCCTCCCAGGGCACGGCGGCCACGCCCTGGAACAGGGCCTCAAAGTCCGGGGCGGGAAAGGAGGCCAGCTCCAGCAGCACCCGGGCGCCGCAGCGCAGATTGATGTTCAGCCGGGGGATGTCGGCCTCAGTGCCCTCGCAGTGGACCCGGCCGTTCTCGGCCCGGACGTTTTTCAGATCCAGCCGCTCCAGCTCATCGGCCACCAGGGCCTCCAGCCCGAAGAGACAGGGGATGGTAAATCGCATAATGTGCCTCCCGTGTTCAGTTTCTCCTGTTTTCCACAGTATACCAGAAAATCCGGGACGGGGCAATGGAAAAGGAGCGCTCCGGCATTTGTTACAGAAATGAAACGCATTTTCCGGGCGGGGCATGCTATAATCAATCAAACGAGAGTCCGGACCGGGGGACAGGCTGGAAAGAGGCACCGCCCGGCCGCCCGGAGGGGCGGTGCTCTGAACGCCGTGGCCCGCGCGGACACATGGAAACTTCAGGTTGCGCCGGATTTTACACATCCGCAAAAGAAAGTTGGTGGCGGCGGACGGCGGAGCATGGTATGATCGTCCCGGAAGGAGAGAGAATATGGCATTTGGAGAGCGCCTGGCCCAGCTGCGGCGGGACCGGGGCATGACCCAGGAGGAGTTTGCGGCCCAGCTGAATGTCTCCCGTCAGGCGGTGAGCAAGTGGGAGTCCTGCCGGGGCTACCCGGAGCTGGAGAAGATCCTCTATATCTGCAGCCGGTGGGACGTCACCCTGGACGAGCTGTTCAGCGACGAGCTGCCGCCGGCTGACCGTGCGGAGGTCCGGCCGGAGCCGCCGGAGCGGATGGCCTCCCAGCCGCTGAAGACGGCCCTGGGGGAGTTTGTCAGTAATTTGTCGCCGGCCAACAAGTGGGCCGGCGCCGGGAGCCTGATCGGCGTGACGCTGCTGATGGGGCTGTGTATCCGATATCTGAGAGGAGGCGGCGATATGGAGATGACGGCGCTGTGGATCGGGGCCATCATCGTCTTCGGCGTGGTGGAGGCCCTGACCGCCGGGCTGGTGTCCATCTGGTTCGTGCCCGGAGCCGCGGCGGCACTGATCGCCGCCATGGCGGACCTGAGCATCCTGGCACAGCTGGTGCTGTTTCTGGTGGTGTCCGCGGCGGCTCTGGCGGCCACCCGGCCCCTGGTGCGGAAGTTCACCGCCGGAAAGGCCGTGCCCACCAACGCCGACCGGGTGCTGGGGGAGCAGGGAAAGGTCACGGAGACCATCGACAACGGGAACTCCCGGGGAGCCGTCTATGTGGACGGCAAGACCTGGACCGCCCGCAGCGCGGACGACACCGTGATCCCCGCCGGCACCCAGGTCCGCATCGAGCGGATGGAGGGCGTCAAGCTCCTGGTGCGGGAGCTTTCGCAGACAGGATCTGAGAAGAAAGAGGAGGAGAACGTACAATGATGGATTTGCTCAGTTGGATCCCCATTCTCGTGCTGGTGGTGCTGGTCCTGGTACTGCTCATCAGCAACATCGTCATCGTCCAGCAGTCCAAGGCCTATGTGGTGGAGCGCCTGGGTGCGTTCCGCTGCGTGTGGGGCGTGGGCCTGCACCTGAAGGTGCCCTTCATCGAGCGGGTGGCCAAGAAGGTGTCCTTAAAGGAGCAGGTGGCGGACTTCCCGCCCCAGCCCGTCATCACCAAGGACAATGTCACCATGCAGATCGACACGGTGGTGTACTTTCAGATCACGGACCCCAAGCTCTACACCTACGGCGTGGAGCGGCCCATGAACGCCATTGAGAACCTGACCGCCACCACCCTGCGGAACATCATCGGCGAGATGGAGCTGGACCAGTCCCTCACCAGCCGGGATACCATCAACTCCAAGATGCGCGCCATCCTGGACGAGGCCACCGACCCCTGGGGGATCAAGGTCAACCGGGTGGAGCTGAAGAACATCATCCCGCCCAAGGAGATCCAGAACGCCATGGAGAAGCAGATGAAGGCCGAGCGGGAGCGCCGGGAGTCCATCCTCCAGGCGGAGGGCCAGAAGCAGAGCCAGATCCTGGTGGCCGAGGGCGAGAAGCAGGCGGCCATCCTCCAGGCGGACGCGGCCAAGCAGGCGGCCATCCTCCGGGCCGAGGGCGAGAAGCAGGCCAGGATCCTGGCCGCTGAGGCGGAGGCCCAGTCCATCGAGAAGGTGCAGACCGCCCTGGCGGACTCCCTGAAGCTGCTGAACGAGGCGGCTCCCAACGCCCAGGTGGTCAAGCTCAAGGCGCTGGAGGCCATGGAGAAGGTGGCGGACGGCAAGGCCACCAAGATCATCATCCCCTCCGAGCTCCAGGGCTTGGCGGGCCTCGCTGCCGGCGCCAAGGCCATCTTCGACACCGAGGACCCCGAGCAGAAGCGCTGAGCGGACCGACCCGCAGTAGCGGAAAAGAGAAAAGGGAAGAGACGGCTGGATGGGAGCCGTCTCTTCCCTTTTTGACATGTCCGCCGGCGGGAAAAGGTCACTTCTCCGCGCTCCGGTCCGCTTCGATCAGCAGCTTCAGCGCCTCCACCGCCACCTTGACGGAGGAAGAGGTGTCCTCGCTCATCCTCTGGTCCAGACCGGCGGCCTCCCGCTCCTGGTTCCACACCACGTGGAAGCAGGAGCCGCAGCGGCAGCCCAGGGCCGCCGCTGCCACGAACAGGGCGGCGGACTCCATCTCGCTGGCCAGGACCCCCAGCCGCTTCCAGGACTCCCACTTCTGCTGGAGCTCGTAGTACACAGGGGAGGCCTCCGGGCTGTGCTGGCCGTAGAAGCTGTCCTTGCACTGGACCACGCCGGTGTGGAGGGGGAAGCCCAGGGACCTGGCGGCCTGCACCAGAGCGCCCGTCACCTGGAAGTCCGCCACCGCCGGGAACTCGATGGGGGCGTACTCCCGGCTGGTGTGCTCGTACCGGACGGCACCGGTGGCCACCACCACATCGCCGGACTGGACCTCCAGGGCGATGCCGCCGCAGGTGCCGGTGCGGAGGAAGGTGTCGGCCCCGCATTTGTGGAGCTCCTCCATGGCGATGACGGCGGAGGGCCCGCCGATGCCGGTGGAGCAGGCGGTGACTTTTTCGCCCAGCAGCGTGCCGGTCCAGACGTTGAACTCCCGGTTGTACGCGATCTGTTTGGCGTCGTCAAACAGGGCGGCGATGGCGGGGACCCGGCCCGGGTCGCCGGGCAGGATGCAGTAGCGGCCCACGTCGCCGGGGACGCAGCCGATGTGGTACTGTCTCTCCAGATGTTGCATACCTTCACCTCATTTTACAAACGCTCCCGGAAGGGCCCGGTCAGATTTTAGGCCTCTGGCTGTTCCAGATCCGAAAGGGCCTTTCCGGACAGCCGGTAGACGGTCCAGTCCTCCATAGCCTCCGCTCCCAGGGACTTATAAAAGCCGATACTGGGGGTGTTCCAGTTCAGGCACCACCACTCCAGCCGGCCGCAGCCCCGCTCCGCGGCGATGGCCGCCAGCTGATGAAGGAGGGCCCTGCCAACGCCCTTTTCCCGGTGCTCCGGCCGGACGTACAGGTCCTCCAGATACAGTCCTGACCGGCCCAGGAAGGTGGAGAAGTTGTGGAAGAACAGGGCAAAGCCCACCTCCGTCCCGTTCTCCAGGGCGAAGAGGACCTCTGCACGATGCCTCTCAAACAGCTGGTCCCGGAGGACGGCCTCGTCGGCCACCACCTGGTCCAGCATGTGCTCATAGTCCGCCAGTTCCCGAATAAATCGCAGGATCAGCGGCGTATCGGCCTCTTGTGCAAATCGAAAGGTCAATGCCATGGCGTCCTCCTCATTTCAGCGTCACGATGGTGACGCCGGACTCTCCCTCGCCGTAGACGCCCAGGCGGAAGCTCTTGACGGCCTTGTTCCTGCGGAGGATGTCGTGGACCGCCTTCCGCAGGGCCCCGGTGCCCTTGCCGTGGATGATGGTCACCTCGTCCAGCCGGCCCATGACGGCGGCGGAGAGGAAGTTGTCCACCACCGCCTCCGCCTCCAGGGTCTCCATGCCGCGGATATCCAGCTCCCGGGCGGCGGATGAGCGCAGGGCCCGGTCCGGGTTCTGGCGGATCGTGACGGCCGGCGTCTTTTTCCGGGCGGCCCGCTCGTCGTCCTCAATGAGGCGCACCTCGTCCGCCTTCGCCTTCATCTTCAATGCGCCGGCCTTCAGCTGGAGGGTGCCGTCCTTGCCCACGGACGTCACCTCCGCCGGCGTCCTGACGCCGGGGAACTCCACCAGGTCCCCCGCCCGGAAGGGCCGGCTGGGCTTGGGGATGGGCTCCTGCCGGGCGTCATACCGGGTGACGGCCTCCTCCGCCTCGTTGAGCTGACGGCGGAGGGCGGCCCGGGCCTCGTTCTCGTTCAGGGCCCGGTCGGCCTTTGCCTGGGCTTTGCGCATCTCGCTGAGCTCCTGGAACACCTGATCCGCGGCGGCCCGGGCGTCCCGGACGATCCGCCTGGCCTCCGCCTCGCCCCGGCTGCGGGCGTTGTCCTTGGCCCGCTCCATCTGCTCCCGGAACTCCCGGGCCTTGCGGGCGTCCTCCTCCCGCTGTTGCAGCAGACGGTCCGCCTCCTGCTCCCGCTTCTCCAGGGCCTGGCGCTTTTCCTCCAGCTGGGTCAGGATGTCCTCGAACCGGACGCTCTCGCCGCTCATCTGCTCCTGGGCGGC
>CALWOF010000075.1 GCA_944382995.1 uncultured Oscillospiraceae bacterium
ACCTCGGTGGAGCAGAGCAGCTGCTTCTCCTCCACGCTCTCCGGCAGGGCCGGGAGATAGAGGAAGTGGGGGGCCGCCCCCAGCTGCTGGGCCATCAGGCGGACGTTCTCGTTGGACTGGTAGTTCCGGGCGGGGATGCTGGCGTTGCCCACCAGGGGGCAGATGTCGGTGACGGTGCTCTCCGGCTGGGGATTCGCCTCCAGCCAGGTCACCAGCTGGCCGATGAGGTAGCCCCAGCCCACCCCCAGGCGGCGGGCGCCGATCTGCCGCAGCTGCTCCACCGCCCCCCGGGAGAGGAGCTGGTTGGTGGCGTCGTTGTCCTCCCCCTCCTCCACCAGGACGCCGCCCCGGAGGGAGCTGGTCCGGCACAGCTGCCCCAGCAGGCCGGCCGATTGGGCCTCCGGGTCGTGGACGGTGATCTCCACCACCCCCAGCGCCCGGGCCTCGGAGAGCAGACGGCTGACCATGGGCCGGGAGACGCCCAGCTCCCTGGCGATGTCGCTCTGCCTCTGGTCCTCCAGATAGTACCGGCGGGCCACATAGGCCAGTCGCCTCTGTTTCTCTTGGCTGATCCTCATTTCCCGGTCCTCCGCATACAGGTCACATATGTCACTTATAGCACAAATGTCACCTCATTGCAACGGATATGTGCCATGACCGGCCGGTCACCCCTGCCGGTCCAGGCGCACCACGCTCTCCACATGGCGGGTGCCGGGGAACATGTCCACGGCGCAGGCCCGCTGGGCCCGGTAGCCCAGCTCCCCGAACCGCTTCACGTCCCGGCCCAGGGTGCCGGGGTCGCAGGAGACGTACACCACCCGTCCCGGCCTCATGGCCGCGATGGAGGCGATGACCTCCGGCGCCAGGCCCTTCCGGGGCGGGTCCACGGTGACAAGCTCCGGCCGCAGGCCCTCCGCCTCCAGCTTCGCCGCCACGTCCGCCGCGTCGCCGCAGAAGAACGACGCGTTTTCGATGTGGTTCCGTGCAGCGTTCTCCTCCGCGTCCCGGATGGCCGACGGCACGATCTCCGCGCCGATGGCCCGCCCGGCCCGCTTCGCCAGGCACAGCGTGATGGTGCCGATGCCGCAGTACAGGTCCAGGGCCGTCTCCGCCCCGGTGAGGTCCGCGAACTCCAGGGCCTTGCCGTAGAGGACCTCCGCCTGGTCCCGGTTCACCTGGTAGAACGAGGGCACCGACAGCTTGAACTCCAGGCCGCAGAGGGTGTCCATCAAAAAGTCCTGCCCCCAGACGGTCCGGTACCTCTCCCCCAGGACCACGTTGCCCCGGCGGGTGTTGGTGTTCACCAGCACGCCCACGGTGCGGGGCGCGGCGGCGCGGATGTAGGCCGCCAGCTCCGGCTCCCGGGGCGCCTGCTTTCCGTTGAGGACCACGCAGCACAGGCTCTCACCCCTTTGATTCACCCGGACGTACACATGGCGCACCAGGCCCCTGCCGGTGGTCTCGTCGTAAGGCGCGACCCTGTAGCGGCGCATCCACTCCCCCACCGCCGAAGCGGCGGCGTCCGCCGCTGCGGACTGGATCAGGCACCGCTTCACCGGCACCACCTGGTGGGACCGGGCCCGGTAGAAGCCGATGGCGCCGTCCGCGCCCACCGGGTACTGGCTCTTGTTGCGGTAGTGGGTGGGGTCCTTCGCCCCCAGGATCTCCTCCACCCGGATGTCCGTGCCCCCCAGGCGCTCCAGAGCGTCCTGGACCCGCTGGCGCTTGGCCCGCAGCTCCTCCGGGTAGGTCAGGTGCTGGAAGTCGCACCCGCCGCACCGGCCATAATAGGGGCACTCGGGCGTCGCCCGGTCGGGAGAGGGCTTGTGGATCCTCACGATCTCCCCCGCCGCCGCGGCCTTCATCACCTTTGTGATCTTCAGGTCGATGGTCTCTCCCCGGACGGCGCCGGGCACGAACACCACGGCCCCGTCCAGGCGGACGATGCCGCAGCCCTCGCTGGAGTAGCCCTCCACCGTGCCGGTGCAGATCTTGTCTTTTTGAAGATGTTCCATAGAAGTTCCTCCGAGGGGACCGGCCCATTGGCCGGGAGAATTCAGCCCCGGCGGCGCAGCCTCCCCGCGCCGGGGTCATGCGGTCCGTTTCAGCTCTCCCACTTCTCCAGGAGCTGGCGCAGCTGGTCGGCAAAGCGCGCCAGGGACTTGTTGTCCCGCCCGCGGCTGCGCTTGATGGACTCCATGAGCATATTGCCCACGGCCACCAGCCGCTCGTAGGCGGCGCTGGCCCGCATGCCGCCGGTGGTCTTCGCCTTCCGCTCCGGCAGGTAGCCGGGGTCCAGGACCTTGCCGGCGATCAGGTCGTACACCTCCGTGTACTGGGGCGCGTGGGCGGAGAAGCCCAGGCTCTCAACGGACCTGGCGAAAAACGGCGCCACCTCCCGGTCCCCGTGGACCACGAACACGTGCTGGGGCTTGGGGGACCTCACCGCCTGGATCCAGGCGAGCAGATGGTCCCGGTCCGCGTGGGAGGAGAGGCCCTGGAAGTTCACGATCTTCGCGTGGACGGCGATCTCCTCGCCGAAGAGCTTCACGCTGTCGACGCCCTCCAGCAGGCTGCGGCCCAGGGTGCCCTCCCCCTGGTAGCCCACGAACACCACGGTGCACTCCGGCCGCCAGAGGTTGTGCTTGAGGTGGTGGCGGATGCGGCCGGCGTCGCACATGCCGGAGGCGGAGATGATGACCTTGGGGGTCCGGTCCATGTTCAGGGCCTTGGACTCCTCGCTGGTCTCCGTCATCCGCAGGTTGGAGAAGCTGAACATGTGGGTGCCGTCCTGCACCAGCTCCAGGGCCTCCTCGTCCAGATACCCCCGGAGGTCGCCGGTGAAGATGGTGGTGGCCTTCTTGGCCAGGGGGGAGTCGATATACACCGGGAAGTCCGGGTCGCTCTTCACCATCCCCTTGTCCTTGATCTCCCGGATGAAGTACAGCAGCTCCTGGGTGCGGCCCACGGCGAAGGAGGGGATCACCACGTTGCCGCCCTTGGCGATGGTCTCGTCAATGATCCTCGCCAGGTCGTCGGTGTAGCTCCACACCTCCGTGTGGTTGCGGTCGCCGTAGGTGGACTCCATCACCACGTAGTCCGCCCCGTCGATATAGGAGGGGTCCCGGATGATGGGCTGGTCCACGTTGCCGATGTCGCCGGAGAACACGATTCTTTTCGTGACGCCGCCCTCGGTGGCGGTGACGATGATGGAGGCGGAGCCCAGCAGGTGGCCGGCGTCCACGAACTCCACCTGCACGCCCTCGCACAGGTCGATGACCTGATGATACTCGCAGGTGGTCATGTACTTCCCCACCTCCAGGGCGTCCTGGATGGTGTAGAGGGGCTCCGTCCGGGGGGCGCCGGAGCGCTCCGCCTTGCGGTTTTTCCACTCGGCGTCCTGCTCCTGGATGTGGGCGGAGTCCTGGAGCATGATCTCCATGAGGTCCGCCGTCAGCCGGGTGGTGAGGATGCGGCCCCGGAACCCCTCCTTCACCAGCATGGGGATGCGGCCGGTGTGGTCGATGTGGGCGTGGGTCACCAGGAGAAAGTCCGCGGTGTTGGCCGCGAAGGGCAGCGCCTCGTTGGACACCTCGTCCCGCCCCTGCTGCAGTCCGCAGTCGATGAGGATGCGAAAGCCGTTCACGTCCAGGCAGTGGCAGCTGCCGGTGACACACTGATCGGCGCCGTAAAAGCTCAGCTTCATGGGGTACCTCCTTTGCTCCGTCCCGCCGCCGTCCCCGGCGGGGGGACTGATTTGATGGCAGTTTATCACGTTCAGTTTACCACAAAGGGGCGGGCAGGGCAAGGGGCGGTCCCGCTCTGTTGGAATTTGTAACCGTTCCCGCCTTGCTTTCCCGGGGAAAAACCGGTATGCTGGAGAAAAAGGAGGTGGGCCCCATGGCGGAGAAGCGGACGCTGCTGATCCCGTCCCTGCTGGACGACTGGTTCCCCCTGCTGCGCTGCGCCTTTGCCTCGGAGCAGTGGGAGCCTGTGCTGCTGACGGAGGACGACCCCCACCTGGCGGAGCTGGGGCTGAAATACTTCCACAACGAGCTGTGCTACCCGGTGTTCCTGGTGGCGGGGCAGGTGCTCTCCGCCCTGGGCTCCGGGCGGTACGATCCCGCCCGGTGCGGGGTCCTCTTCGGCCAGGCGGGGGACGAGTGCCGGGGCTCCTGCGGCATCCGCCTGCTGCGGCGGGTGCTGGACCATCTGGGCTATGAACAGGTGGCCACGCTGAGCCTCAACGTCCGGGGCATCGACCGGGGCACGGGCCTGCCCATCACCGTCTCCATGGTCCGGCGGGGCCTGGCCGCCGCCGTGTGGGGGGATGTCCTGGCCCTGCTGCGGGATCAAACCCGGCCCTATGAAGCGGTCCCCGGCGCGGCGGAGGCCCTCTGGCGGCAGTGGATGGAGACCCTGGGGGCGGACCTGTCGGCAGACCGGGGCCTCTCCCGCCGGGGGATCCTGGACCGCTGCCGGGAGATGGCGGCGGACTTCCGGGCGGTGGAGCGGGTGCCCCGCCGGGTGCAGAAGGTCGCCGTGGTGGGGGAGATCTACACCAAGTACTGTCACCTGGGCAACTGGGGGCTGGAAAACTATCTGGCCGCGGAGCACTGTGAGATCGGCGTGGGCGGCATCACCTGGTACGCCCTGTACTACATGGACGGCCACGCCCTGAAGGGCCCCGCCCCGGCCCGGCGGGTATACCGGTGGCTCTTCTCCTATCTCGCGGGCATCCAGCGGGAGATGATCGCCGTCCTGGAGGCGGCGGGGTTCACCGCCCTGCCGCCCCTGCCGGAGCTGAAGCGCCAGGCGGAGGGGTACGCCCCCCTGCGGGTGACGGTGGCGGACGGGTGGCTCATCGCCGCCGAGGCCGCGGGCTGGGCCCGGCTGGGCTACCGGAAGATCCTCTGCGTCCAGCCCTTCGCCTGCCTGCCGGGGCACATCTTCGGCAAGGGGCTCTACGCCGCCCTCCAGCGGAAGCTGCCCCAGGCCCGGCTGGTGAGCGTGGACTACGACGCCTCCACCGGCCCGGGCACTGTGGAGAGCCGCATCCGGATGCTGCTGGACGAGGAGCTGGGGCCCATGTCCTGGGAAAAGGCTTGAGTTGGTTGAATGGAGGTGCAGTTCTGTGAATCGGCGGACTTCCAGGCTGCTTTTGGCGGGCATCCTGCTCCTGCTTCTGGTGGCCGGTATTTTCCTGCTGCGGGTGGGCAGGGCCTTTGACGGGGAGGTGAACGCCTTTCCGGGCGTCACCATGACGGCGGTGGAGGGCACCGCCAGCTCCACCGGCATCACGGTGGAGGTCCTGAACACTACGGACCTGGAGATCAGCAGCGGCAATGAAGCCCTGCTGGGTCTCCAGATGGAACTGGGCGGCCAGTGGTACTGGCTGAACGCCTTTCCCGGCGGGATCGCCGCCACAATGGAGGCGTATCTGTACGGGCCCGGCAGTCCCCGGGAGCTGGAGCTGGACTGGGGCCGTTCCTATGGTTCCCTGTGGCCGGGGCACTACCGGGTGACCAAGTGGTTTTCCGCGGAGCAGCCCTCCGGAGGCCATACAGACTTCCTTCTGGCGGCGGAGTTCACCCTGGAATAGACGCCGAGCCCCTTTGTCCCTTTTTGCCGATTCTCCGGGCGGAACACCCCGGGGAATCGGCGTTTTCGCCGGGGATGGCCGGTTATTTGTGAACTTTTTTCGCAAATGCGGTTTTTTCTTTGCATTCCGCAGGCAAGTGTGGTATGCTATTTCTGCTTTTTTGCGGGCCTGTCCCGCTTATTAAATAAGTATCGGTAACAGCGAGCTCTCCCGCCGGTCTGCGGCGGACGGGACTCGGAAAGGAAGTAACAAGATCATGGGTTTGATGAAAAAGATCTTCGGTGATTACAGCTCCCGGGAGCTGAAGTCCATCTATCCCATCGTGGACAAGATCGAGGCCATGGCCGACGAGTACAAGGCCATGAGCGACGAGGCCCTCAAGGCCAAGACCGCCGAGTTCAAGGACCGCCTGGCCAACGGCGAGACCCTGGACGACATTCTGCCGGAGGCCTTCGCCACCGTGCGGGAGGCCGCGGACCGGGTGCTGGGCATGCGGCCCTACCGGGTGCAGCTGGTGGGCGGCATCGTGCTCCACCAGGGCCGCATCGCGGAGATGAAGACCGGTGAGGGCAAGACCCTGGTGGCCACCCTCCCCGCCTATCTGAACGCCCTGACGGGCCGGGGCGTCCACATCGTGACGGTGAACGACTACCTGGCCAAGCGCGACAGCGAGTGGATGGGCAAGGTCCACCGCTTCCTGGGGCTCAAGGTCGGTCTGATCGTCCACGGTCTGACCACCAAGGAGCGGCAGACCGCCTACGCCGCCGACATCACCTACGGCACCAACAACGAGATGGGCTTCGACTACCTGCGGGACAATATGTGCATCTACTCCTCCGAGCTGGTGCAGCGGGGCCACGCCTTCGCCATCGTGGACGAGGTGGACTCCATCCTGATCGACGAGGCCCGCACCCCCCTCATCATCTCCGGCCAGGGGGAGAAGTCCACCCAGCTCTACGACATGGCGGAGATGTTCGTCTCCCGCCTGAAGAAGCAGGTGGTGGTCCAGGTGGACAACAAGGAGGAGGAGAACCC
>CALWOF010000076.1 GCA_944382995.1 uncultured Oscillospiraceae bacterium
TGGAGGCCGCTGACCGCCGCGGGGCAGCCGCCGTCCTCCACCCGGCGGATCAGCTCCGCCACCTCGGGGATGGTCTGAAGTTGTCTGAGAAACTGTTCCATAAGGTCCTTCCTTGTAAAAATATGGAAGCATTGGGGCGCGATCTCCCCGGGAGGACCGCTCCCCCGTGGGAGACCGCCGGCCGGAGGCGGCCGGCGCCCCGGCCCGACCGGCGGGCCGGGCGTCAGGGTCCCTCAGTTGAAATCATTCATTGCCTTCTGGCATCCGTGTTCAATGATACATTCCGCCGCGTCGATGGCCCGGCGGAAGCTCTCCACCAGCACCTTCCGGTCCGCCTGGGAGGGCACGCCGATCACCCAGTCGATCATATCGCCCCCCTCGCCGGGCGCGCCGGTGCCGATCTTGATGCGGGGGAAATCCTGGGTCCCCAGGTGGGCGATGATGTTCTTGATGCCGTTGTGTCCGCCGGCAGAGCCGGTGGGCCGCACCCGGATCTTCCCCACGGGCAGGGAGATGTCGTCGTAGATCACCAGCACATGATCGGCGGGGATCTTGTAGAACTGCGCCGCCTCCCGCACGGCCTCGCCGGAGAGGTTCATATACGTCTGGGGCTTCATCACCAGACACCGGGCCCCGGCAAAGGACAGGATATTGTATGCGGACTTGAACTTGACCTTGTTCAGCTTTACGCCGGCCTGCTCCGCCAGCAGGTCCGCGGTGAGAAAGCCCATGTTGTGGCGGGTGTGCGCGTATTTCTCCCCGGGATTGCCCAGGCCGGCGATCAGCCAGTCCACGGCGGAGGATCTGTTTCCAAACAGCATAATTCGCTCCTTCAGGCACGCCACAAGGGCGGGGAAGTCTCCCTCCCCGCCTGGCGCACAGGTATTGAACTTGTCGGGCGGCCCTCCGGCCGCGCTTCCTCAGCGGAACAGCTTGGAGATGGAGACCTCCTGATAGATGCGCTCGATGGCCTCGGAGAACATGGGGGCCACGGGCAGGTACTTGATCTTGCTGCTCAGCTTGGGGTCGATGGCGGGGATGGTGTCCAGCAGGGCCAGCTCGGTGATGACGCTGTCGTTGATCCGCTCGATGGCCGGGCCGGACAGCACGCCGTGGGAGGCGCAGGCCTGGACGCTCTTGGCGCCGCCCACTTCGATCAGGGCCTTGGCGGCGTTGCACAGGCTGCCGCCGGTGTCCACCATGTCGTCAAAGAGGATGCAGTCCTTGCCCTGGACGTCGCCGATGACGTTCATGACCTCGCAGCTGTTGGCCTTCTGGCGGCGCTTGTCCACGATGGCCAGATTCAGGTGGAGCTTCTGGGCAAAGGCGCGGGCGCGGGCCACGGAGCCCACGTCGGGGGAGACCACCATGATGTTGTCGCAGTCAGCCCCGAACTTTTTGGCGTAGTAGTCCACAAAGATGGGGTTGCCGGCCAGGTTGTCCACAGGGATGTCGAAGAAGCCCTGGATCTGGGAGGCGTGGAGGTCCATGGTCAGCACCCGGTCCGCGCCGGCGGCGGTGAGCATGTTGGCCACCAGCTTCGCGGTGATGGGATCCCGGGCCTTGGCCTTCCGGTCCTGCCGGGCATAGCCGTAGTAGGGGATCACCGCCGTGATGCGGCCGGCGGACGCCCGCTTCAGGGCGTCGATCATGATGAGGAGCTCCATCAGGTTGTTGTTCACGGGGGTGCAGGTGGACTGGACCACGAACACGTCGCTGCCGCGGACCGTCTCATACAGAGAGACGAAAATCTCGCCGTCGGAGAAGGTGCCGACCTCCGCCTCGCCCAGTTTGGTCCCCATCAGCCTGCAGATCTCCTCCGCCAGCTTGGGATTGGAATTGCCGGAAAACACCTTGATGTCCTTGCCGTGAGAAATCATCGCTGTACGCCTTCTTTCTATGTTCTTAGTGTTTTATCGTTCGATCACATGCCGCCGGGGCGGCCCGGGATGGGGTCACTTCTCCTGACCGTACATCCTCCGGCGCCGCTTGGCCCAGCCCTCTTTGTTCTCCTGCTTGGCCCGGGCCACGGCCAGCGCATCCGCAGGCACGTCCCGGGTGATGGTGGCGCCCGCCGCGATATAGGACCCCTCGCCCACGGTCACCGGCGCCACCAGGTTGGTGTTGCAGCCGATGAAGGCGTTGTCCCCGATGGTGCAGCGGTACTTCTTCACACCGTCGTAGTTGGTGGTGACGGTGCCGCAGCCGAAGTTCACGCAGCTGCCCACGTCGCTGTCCCCCACATAGGTCAGGTGGGAGATCTTGGTGCCGTCGCCGATGGAGGAGTTCTTCACCTCCACGAAGTCGCCCACCTTGATGTCGTCCCCGATGGTACAGCCGGGGCGGACATAGGCGAAGGGCCCCACATGGGTGCGGCTGCCGACGGTGCTCTCGTTGACCTGAGAGGCGTTGATCTCCGTCTCGTCGCCGATGGTGCAGTCCCGGACCATGGCGTTGGGGCCGATGGTGCAGCGGCTGCCGATCCGGGTCTGGCCCCGGAGGATGGTGCCCGGCAGCAGCAGGGTGCCCGGCCCGACGGTGACCCGGGGGTCGATATACACGGCGGCGGGGTCCAGCACCCGGACGCCGGCGCGGATGTGGGCGCGGACGATGCGCTCCCGGAACAGGGGCTCCAGCTCCGCGACGGTCTCCAGATTGAAGACCGGCAGCCAGCCGGAGAGCAGCTCCGCCGCGGAGACGGCGTTGGTCATCTTCTCTTTCCAGACGTCCTGGAGCTCATACCCGGGGGCGGCGTAGGCAAAGCCGGGGCCGGCCTCCTCCGCGGGCAGGGCTGGGTGGACGAAGACCGCCACGGGGTCCGGCGTGCTGAGAAAGTCCAGCAACGCGCTGTGCTGCTCGGAGACAGTGACGTCCGCATCCGCCGGGAAGCAGGCGCGGGCCTCTTCCGCGAACCGGGGGCTGCAGACAGCAAAAAACCGCCGGACGCCATCGGCCAACAACTTGTCACTCATCCATCTGAGGATCGGGCAGAACAGCACGGCTTCCAGCATCAGCGGTTTCCCATGCGCCGGTATGGAGGAGTCCTCTTCCAGAAAAAACACGGCGCACTGCGGATGATCCATTGGTTTTCTCCTCCTTGTCGTTTCGTGATTCTATATTATAACAAAGTTCCATGGAAAATCCAGTATTTCCGAAGAATTTATCAGAGAAATTTCCTCCAAAACTTTTACAGGGGGGCGGCGTTTTTTGTGGGAGGCAACAGAAGTGTCCTTCCCTTTGTCCATTTTTCCGCATCTCCCCGTCATTTTGCAGAATAAACTTGGAATTTGTCGTGATTTTTTCCGAAAATCCGGTTTTCTTTACACATTACAGTTGAATTTGCTCCGCCAAAGCGGTACAATACGATTTGCTTGTATCCAACAGGAAGGGGGCGGTGCTCCGATGCTCAATATCGTGCTGGTGGAACCGGAGATCCCCCAGAACTGCGGCAACATCGCCCGCACCTGCGCCGCCACCGGCAGCCGCCTGCACCTGGTCCGGCCGCTGGGATTCGACATCTCGGAGAAGGCCGTCCGCCGGGCCGGGCTGGACTACTGGCACCTGGTGGAGGTCTTTGACTACGAAGACCTGGACGACCTCTTCCGCCGCCATCCGGAGGCGGAGAGGGACCTGTGGCTCACCACCACCAAGGCGCCCCGGTCCTATGAGGCCGCCCGCTTCACTGCGGACAGCTGGCTCTTCTTCGGCAAGGAGACCGCCGGGCTGCCCCTGGCCTTCCGGGAGAGGTACCGGGACCGGTGCGTCCGCCTGCCCATGGTCAGCGAGGCCAGGAGCCTGAACCTCAGCAACACCGTGGCCGTGTGCGTCTATGAGGCCCTGCGCCAGAACGGATTTCCCGGCTTGCAGGGCACCGGTGAAATGGCGCGGGGCTGAGTCCGCGCCGGATGGCGCGTTCAAGCATTTTGGCGCCAGCCAAAATCTTGCCGCAGGCGGGCTCTGCCTGCCGAGGATGTTCCATCGCCCTTGGGGGCCCCGCAAAATGGGCCATTTTGCGGGGAGCGGCCCTGCGCCAGAACGGATTTCCAGGCTTACAGGGCACCGGCGAGATGGCGCGGGGCTGCGTCCGCGCCGAGGGGCCATACTAAAACCGTTATCTGCGCGTCTCCGCCGGGGAACGCTCCCGGCGGAGGGGACTTGAATAGGAGGATATCAAATGAACTACCGCAAGAAGACTGTCCGGGACGTGGAGGTCAGGGGCAAAAGGGTCCTGCTCCGCTGCGACTTCAACGTGCCCCAGGACAAGGACGGCGCCATCACCAGCGACAAGCGCATCGTGGCGGCTCTGCCCACCATCCGCTATCTGCTGGAGAACGGCGCCGCCGTCATCGCCTGCTCCCACCTGGGCAAGCCGGTGCCCGATTTTGACAAATGGGCGAAGAAGCAGGCCGAGAAGGGCAAGGACCCCGCCTCCCTCACCGAGGAGAGCTGGAAGAAGTCCCTGGCCAAGCTGTCCCTGGCCCCCGTGGCCAAGCGGCTGGGCGAGCTGCTGGGGCAGGACGTCCTGATGGCCGCCGACGTGGTGGGCCCCGACGCCCGGGCCAAGGCCGCGTCTCTCCAGCCGGGCCAGATCCTGCTGCTGGAGAACACCCGCTTTGAAAAGGGCGAGACCAAGAACGATCCGGAGCTGGCGAAGCAGCTGGCGTCCATGGCGGACCTGTACGTGTCCGACGCCTTCGGCGCCGTCCACCGGGCCCACGCCTCCACCGCCGGCGTGGCCGCCTATCTGCCCGCCGTGTCCGGCTTCCTGATCCAGAAGGAGCTGGAGGTGCTGGGCGATGCCATCTCCGATCCCAAGCGGCCCCTGGTGGCCATCCTGGGCGGGTCCAAGGTGTCCAGCAAGATCGGCGTCATCAACAACCTGCTGAACATCGCCGACACCATCATCATCGGCGGCGGCATGGCCTACACCTTCTCCGCCGCCCAGGGCGGCAAGGTGGGCGACAGCCTGCTGGAGGCCGACTGGGAGTCCTACGCCAACGACATGGTGGCCAAGGCCACCGAGAAGGGCGTGAAGCTCCTGCTGCCGGTGGACACCGTCTGCGCCGACGACTACGCCCCCGACGCGAAGAGCCAGGTGGTGAAGGCCGGCCAGATCCCCGACGGCTGGCAGGGCCTGGACATCGGCCCCGAGACGGTGAAGCTCTACTGCGCAGCCGTGGCGGACGCCGGCACCGTCATCTGGAACGGCCCTATGGGCGTCTTTGAGTTCCCCGCCTTCGCCAAGGGCACCGAGGCGGTGGCCAGGGCTCTCAGTGAGACGAACGCCGTCACCATCATCGGCGGCGGCGACAGCGCCGCGGCCGTGGAGCAGCTGGGCTACGCCGACAAGATGACCCACATCTCCACCGGCGGCGGCGCCAGCCTGGAATTTCTGGAGGGCAAGGAGCTCCCCGGTGTGGCATGCCTCCTGGATAAGTAATCACCCCGTCCGCCGCCTATCCACCGTCGCGGCTGAACGATTCCCGGCCCCTGCCGGGGCCGCCAATCGTGCCGCATCCTCGACCCAGCCTCGCTTCTTCCGCCGCAGGCGGCGCTTCGGCTGTGTCCGGCGGCGGCGCCAGCCTGGAATTTCTGGAGGGCAAGGAGCTGCCCGGCGTGGCATGCCTCCTGGATAAGTAATCATCCCGTCCGCCGCCTATCCACCGTCGCGGCTGAACGATTCCCGGCCCCTGCCGGGGCCGCCGATCGTGCCGCATCCTCGACCCAGCCTCGCTTCTTCCGCCGCAGGCGGCGCTTCGGCTGTGTCCAGCGGCGGTGCGTCTCTGGAGTTCCTGGAGGGAAAAGAGCTGCCCGGCGTGGCCTGCCTGCTGGACAAATAAGATCCCCGGTCTGCCCGCCGGACCGGCAAGGGCTCTCCCGGGCCGTCCAGGCGGCGCTGACGCTTGACAAATGGGTCGAAATTGAGTATAAAAAGAAGGGCCTGCCGGTGAAAACGGCGGCAAACACCCCGAAATCGCGCGCTGGATCGCGGACAACGCGATGTTCAAAATAGACCGAACACATAAAGGAGAAGAGAATACCATGAATCGCAGATATCGCAAAACCGTCATTGCCGGCAACTGGAAGATGAACATGACCGCCACCGAGACGAAGAAGTTCGCCGAGGAGCTGAAGAAAATCATGCCCCGCGCCAAGTGGTGCGACACGCTGATCTGCGTGCCCGCCTGCAACATCCAGACCGCCGCCAAGGCCTTCAAGGACCTGCGGATCTCCGTGGGCGCGGAGAACGTGTACTTCGAGGAGAAGGGCGCCTACACCGGCGAGGTCTCCGCCGACATGCTCAAGGACCTGGGCGTCAAGTACGTCATCGTGGGCCACAGCGAGCGCCGGCAGTACTTCTGCGAGACCGACGCCACCGTCAACAAGAAGGTCCACGCCGTTCTGAACGCCGGCATGAACCCCATCATCTGCGTGGGCGAGAGCCTGGAGCAGCGGGAGACCGGCATCACCGACGAGTGGATCGCCCTGCAGGTGAAGAGCGCCCTGTACGGCGTGCCCGCCGACAAGCTGCGCCGCTGCATCATCGCCTATGAGCCCATCTGGGCCATCGGCACCGGCAAGACCG
>CALWOF010000077.1 GCA_944382995.1 uncultured Oscillospiraceae bacterium
GCCAGCCGCAGGCGGCGATCAGGCGGGTGACCTGTTCCGCTGCGGCGGTCAGGTTGGCGGCAGCCCGGGCGGGGTCCATGGCCTCCGCCTCGGAGCAGGGGCCGCGCAGGATGGGGAAGAAGGCGTCAATGCCGCAGCGGTTGCAGGTGCCGGCCTCCGGCGTCACGCAGCCGGCCAGGGCCGCCACCAGTGCCCCGCGGCGCTTGGCGGCCTCCGCCACGCCGGCGGGGACCTTGCCCATCACCGTCTGGCCGTCCATCCGCCCCTCGCCGGTGATGACCACGTCCGCCCTGGCGGCCCTCTCGTCAAAGCCCACCATGTCCAGGATGAGGGAGATGCCGGATGCCATCCGGGCCCGGAGGAACACCAGCAGAGCGTAGCCCAGCCCGCCGGCGGCGCCGGCGCCGGGGATGTCGGCGGCGTCGATGCCCAGGGCCTCCCGCACGACAGCGGCGAACCGGGCGGCGCCCAGGTCCATCTGTCCCACGATTTCCGGCGTGGCGCCCTTCTGGGGACCGAACACCGCCGACGCGCCGTTGGGGCCGCAGAGGGGATTCGTCACATCACAGGCCACCCGGATCTCACAGGCCGCCAGGCGGGGGTCCAGACCGGAGATATCCAGGGACCGGACCCGGGCCACGTCCCGGCCGAACATGCCGACCTCCGCGCCGTCTCTGTCCAGAAAGCGGCAGCCCAGGGCCTCCAGCATGCCGATGCCGCAGTCGTTGGTGGCGCTGCCGCCGATGCCGATCAGCATCCTGCGGCAGCCCCGGTCCAGGGCGTGGAGCAGCAGCTCTCCCACGCCCCGGGTGGTGGTGTGGAGGGGATTCCGCCTCTCCGGCGGCACCAGGGGCAGACCAGCCGCCTGGGCCATCTCGAACACGGCGGTCTGCTGCCGGGGCAGCCAGCCGTAGGCCGCCTCCACCGGCTCCCCCAGGGGGCCGGTCACCGGAACGCAGATCAACTCACCGCCCAGGCCCGACACCAGCGTCTCCACGGTCCCCTCGCCGCCGTCCGCCACCGGCAGCGTCTCCACCGCCGCATCGGGGCAGGCGGCCAGCACCCCCGCCCGGACGGCCTCCGCCGCCTGACGGGAGGTGAGGCTCCCCTTCATGGAGTCGATGGTCACCAATACGTTCATCCCGCAGCGCCTCCCTCTGCCGCCGGGCCTTCTCCGGGCCGGCGGCGTTTTTTCAATGCCATTTTACAGGATGCACCGCCGGGTTGTAAATAGGGAGGTGCGGCGATTCGCGGATCCCCGCCGGGAAGTTCTGCCAGACCTGCCGCCCCCTTCCGGCCTGAAACGGCGCAAGCGCCTGGGCGGCAGGCGCTGCGGCGCTTTTTCCGGATCCTGCTGTCCGCCTGGTAAAAACATCCGCCCCCTTGCGGAGAATATCCCGCCGTGCTAGGATGCGGACCAAGGCTTTTTCGGGGCGGAGCGCCGCGGCATCTTCCCGGCGGCTCCGGAGGGCCCGTATTTTCTGATCGACCAGGAGGAACGAACACACATGAAGCGAGAACTTGTCACCACCCTGCTGACGCTGAGCCTGCTGGCGTCTTCACTGCCGGCCAACGCGCTGGCGGCGGAGCACGCCGCGCCGGTGCTCCAGCAGACCCAGGAGGCATCCGGCTCCCGGGATGGGGAGTCCCTGCCGGGAGAAGAGGCGGACGGAGAAGAGGCGCTCTCCGGCGTCTTCGCCTTCGGCGGCGATACTTACGACACCATGGCGGAGGCCTTTGAGGCGGCGGCCTCCGGCGGCACCGTCACCCTCACCGGCGCTTACGGCGGGGAGGGGGAGCCCTTCGTCAAGATCCCTTCCGGCGTGGTGCTGACCATCGCCGGGAACGGCAGCCTCGTTCTGCGGGAGGAGGACGCCGCGGCGGCCCTCCAGTCCCAGGGCACCCTCCGGGTGGAGGCGGGCGGCAGCCTGGAGTTCCTGGGCCAGACGTACATCGGCGGCGCGGACAGCGTCCTGCACCTGACGGCCGGCGCCGTCACCATCGGCGATTTCCGCCCGGCGGACGGCAAGTTCCGCATCACCCTGGCGGAGAACGCGGCGGCGGAGATCCCGGCTGGACAGGAGCTGAAGCTGACGCTCCCCCTGGAGACGGGCAGCGGCCTGGATCTGACGGTGTCCGCCGGCGCGTCCCTGACGGTCCGCGGCGCCCTGGCCGGCACCGGCAGCCAGAGCGACGGGGGCACGGACAAGCCCTCCGCCATCCATGTGGCCGGTGCCCTGACGGTGGCGGAGAGTGGTCAGCTGCGCATGAGCTACGGCAGCTCCATGACCGTGGCCGGCTCCGGCACGCTGACGCTGAACCGGAGCGGCGTGCTGGACAACGACCCCGCGGGCCCCAAGCCCTATGACAACACCGCCAAGCGGTTCACCTATGAGCAGGGCGCCGCCGTGGTGGTGCCGGAGGACTGCGCGTGGGACCTGACCCGCTACACCGAGAGCACGATGACCTCCTACAAGGACCCTGTCAGCGGACAGACCATCTACGGCAACAACGGCAGCGCCGCAGTGCCGGAGGGCGGCTTCCAGGCGGCCATCGGCGGCACCCAGTACCCCACTCTGGCGGCGGCGGTGTCCGCGGCCCAGCCCGGCGCGGTGATCCGCCTGCTGCAGAGTGTGGAGCTGGACGCCTCCGGCCTGACGAACAACCAGGGCGCCCTGACGCTGGACAAGGACCTGACCCTGGAGGGCAACGGCTTCACCATCTCCGCCAAGGCAGACACCTTCTCCGTCACCGGCGACAACGGCGGCGGCCCCAGCCTGGTGAACATCGTTAACAGCGCCGACGTGACGCTGCGGAACGTGAACTTCGACGGCGCCAGGGCCGCCAAGCACGGTCTCAACATCATCGGCGCCGGCACCGTGTCCCTGGAGGATGTGGAGATCGCCGGCTGCCGCTGGTACGCCGCGGTGGTCAGCGACGCGGACCTGCGGGCGGACGGCCTCGCCACCTCCGGCAGCCAGTGGGGCCTGAACATCGACAAGACCGCCTCCGCCGTGCTGGCCGACACCACCATCGCCGAGGAGGACTCCGTGGTCTTTGAGGGCAAGGCTGCCTCCAGCAGCCTGACGGTGGAGAGCGGCTCCTTCCAGACCATCAAGACCCAGGGCGACGCCACCCTGGGCACCGTCCGGATCGAGGGCGGCACGGTCGCGGATATCTCCAACGAGTCTCCCGCAGCCGTCACCGTTGCCGGAGGCACGGTGGGCGGCGTCACCAACAGCGGCAGCGGCACCGCAGCCATTTCCGGCGGCAGCGTCACCGGGGCGGTGACCAACAGCGGCGCCGGTTCCGTGGCCGTCTCCGGCGGCACCATCCACGGTGCGGTCAGCAGCACCGGGGCCGGAAGCATCACTGTCACCGGCGGCAGCTTCATCACCGCGGATGTGGGGGATTTCGTGGACCCCGACCAGACGGTGCTCCTCACCCTGGACCCCAACGGCGGCACCTGCCAGGTGAAGACGCAGGCCGCGGCCAGCGGCGCCGCCGTGGGCGAGCTGCCCGCCGCCGTCCGAGACGGCTATGACTTCATCGGCTGGCACACCGCGGCTGCCGGCGGCGAGAAGGTCACGTCTGCATCCAGCTTTGATGCCGACGCCACCCTTTATGCCCAGTGGACCCAGCGGGGCGAGGATGGCTCTGACGGGGAGAACGGCGGCGACACCGACGTCTCCGGCGAGTACCTCATCACCGTGGACCGGGCTGTCGGCGGCACGGTGCGGGTGAATCCCGGCCGGGCCGACAAGGGGGAGACCGTCACCATCACCGTGACCCCCAAAACCGGCTATGCCCTGAAGGAGCTGACCGTCACCGACGGCAAGGGCGGTGAGATCTCCGTGAAGAGCGCCGGGGAGAACCGCTATACCTTTGAGATGCCCGGCAGCAAGGTGCGTGTCAGCGCCCGGTTCACCCGCACCGGCAATGGGGCGGACATGCCCTTCCGGGATGTGGCCTCCGGCGCCTACTACTTTGACGCGGTGGCCTGGGCGGCGGAGGAGGGCATCACCGCCGGCGTCACCGGCACCGCCTTCGCACCGGGACGCAGCTGCACCCGCGCCCAGATCGTCACCTTCCTGTGGCGGGCCAACGGCTCTCCCAAGGCCTCTGACAGGGAGAATCCCTTCACGGATGTGAAGAGCGGGAGCTACTACTATGAGGCAGTGCTGTGGGCGCTGGAGGAGGGCATCACCGACGGTGTCACCGATACATCCTTTGCTCCGGATGCCGCCTGCACCCGTGCCCAGGCGGCCGCGCTGCTGTGGCGGGCCCAGGGCTCTCCCAAGGCGGAGCGGGACCACGGCTTCCGGGACGTGGCTGACGGCGCCTACTATGCGGACGCCGTGGCCTGGGCCGCGGCAAACGGCGTGACCGAGGGCATGACCGCCACCACCTTCGCGCCGGATGCCCTCTGCACCCGGGCCCAGATCATCACCTTCCTGTACCGCGCCATGGCGTGACAGCGGCGCAGACCTGTGGGACGGTTCGCCGGAATGGCCCGGTGAGCCGCCCGGGGAAGCACGCCGGGCCCTCCGCCCTTCGGCTGGCCGCACCGGCAAAGTAAAAAAAGAAGCAGCAGGCCCCGCTGTCCGACATGGACAGCGGGGCCTGCTGCCGGCGGAGAGAGGGTCACGGCGCCGGATCGCCGGCCCTCGTCCCGTCCTCGCGGGGTCTGCTGCCGCGGCGCAGGCCGCGGAGCTTCTGGACCGGGAGATCCATGTGGAGCCCCAGGATCGTCCTGGCCAGCCACAGGAACAGCCACAACACCAGCAGCGGGATCACGCAGTTGACGATGATCAGCGCGGCCACGGCGTCCACAAAGCGGCCCAGCGCGTTTTCAGCCTGTTCCACAGCGCCGGAGACAGTGCCGGCGATGGCGTCGCCGATCTGGGACAGCCAGCCGCTGTCGCTCTCCTCCTCCGGCTCCTCTTCGATGGTGTCCGCTGCCCGGGCGGCCTCCTCCACCGTCTGCTGGACCGAAAAGGTCGATTCCACCAGACTGCTGACCTGGAGACTGGCGGGGATCACCAGCCAGAGCGCCAGGCCGAACACGGCCAGCTTGACCGCCAGCTGACGCAGCCAGTCCCGGGAGAGGAGAAGGTAGACGATCCCCAGGACGCAGGCGGCGGGGATCAGGACCCGAAAGGCCAGGAGCCCTGTCAGGGTCAGCAGGATCTTCTCCAGAAGGATGGCTCCGGTGACCAGCAGCAGATAGGAGCTGAGCTGGGAGATCTGGTTGGCCAGGGGAGTGGTGGCGTCGCCGGGAACGGCGGAGATGGCCACAGAGGCGGCCGCTGAAGCGGCGGTGAGCTCCATGACCGTGACCTTTTTCTCATCCAGCTCCGCCAGAGCCGCAGCGTTGTGCTCCGGCGAGGCGGCCAGCTCCGCCAGCCACAGGGCGGAGGCGAGGGCGATGACCGCCAGCAGCAGTCCGACGATCGCCTTGCGGGGAACGGTTTTCTCTGTATGCATCTGGGGACCTCCTGATGTTGATCTGCGCATATGTGTGCAAGAGCGCCTGCGGTCCGCCCGCCGCCGGTCCTGCCGGCGGCGGAGGCGCCGCGCTGTGAAAAAGAGCGGAGGTCTTTCAAACCTCCGCTCTTTCGTGCAGCCTTATTCAGCCTCGTAGACAGAGACCTGCTTGCGATCCTTGCCCAGCCGCTCGAAGCGGACCGTGCCGCTGACGGTGGCGAACAGGGTGTCGTCGGTGCCCTTGCCCACGTTCACGCCGGGGTGGATGTGGGTGCCGCGCTGACGCACTAGGATGTTGCCGGCCTGCACGAACTGACCGTCGGCACGCTTGGCGCCCAGGCGCTTAGCCTTGGAATCACGGCCGTTCTTGGTGGAGCCGCCGCCCTTCTTGTGGGCGAAGAACTGAAGACCAATGCGAATCATGATACGGACCATCCTTTCTGAAAGATTTTAGATGGGGAGGCTCAGTCGTCCTCCAGAACTTCGATGTTGTCGGGATACTCGTCATGGAGCTGGGCGAAGTAGACCATCAGCCCCGTCATCAGGGACTGGCAGGTGCTCTCGGTGACCTCGTCCAGGCCCCCCGGCAGGCGGAGGGAGATGGACGCGTCCTCCTCCCGGACCTTGACAGAGGCGGCGAGACCCAGCACGTCATTGACGGTGGTCTCCGCCAGGCGCACCGCGCTGGTGACAGCGGCGCAGACGATGTCGGTGCCGGCAGTCCCGTAGCCGCTGTGGCCCTTGGCGTCAAATCCGGTGATCCGGTCGCCCTCCATGCGGAATACGACAGTGGTCATAGATCAGACGGAGATCTTGCCGATCTCGACCTTGGTGTAGGGCTGACGATGGCCCTGACGCTTGCGGTAGCCCTTCTTGGCGTTGTACTTGAAGATGCGGATCTTCTTGCCCTTGCCGTTCTTGACGATGTTGCCCTCCACAGAGGCGCCCTCCACCACGGGAGTGCCGAAGGTGGCCTTCTCGCCGTCGATGATGGCCAGGACCTGATCGAACTTCACGGTGTCGCCGGCTTCCTGGTCCAGCTTCTCGATGTAGACCACGTCGCCCTCGGCCACCTTGTACTGCTTGCCGCC